>NZ_JBVJWV010000027.1:19031-106787 GCF_055602105.1 Streptomyces sp. NPDC037421 | reverse complement strand
CCCCCCCCCCCCCCCCCCCCCCCCCCCCCCCCCCCCCCCCCCCCCCCCCCCACCCACCCCCCCCCCCCCCCCCCCCCCCCCCCCCCCCCCCAGGTCCGCGCGGGTCCGCGTAGGTCCGCCCGGTGCGTCAGAAGCCGAAGTCCTGGGTCCACCAGGGGCCGCCGGAGCCGAAGTGGACGCCGACGCCGAGGGTGCGGAATTCGCAGTTGAGGATGTTCGCCTTGTGGCCCGGGCTGTTCATCCAGGCCTGCATCACGGACTTCGCGTCCCCCTGGCCGCGCGCGATGTTCTCGCCGCCCATGCCGGAGATCCCCGCGTTCTGGGCCCGCTGCCAGGGGGAGTTCCCGTCCGGGTCGGTGTGGTCGAAGAAGCCCCGGACGGCCATGTCCTTGCTGAAGGCGCCGGCCAGCGCCGCGAGCGGCGGGTTCGCCCGTACCGGTACGCACCCGGCCTGGGCGCGCTCCTGGTTCACGAGTGCGAGCACCTCGGCCTCCTCGGCGGACTGCCCGTCGGCGGCCGTCGGGGCAGCGGGCTTGGGGGCCGCGGGCGGCTTGGGGGCGGCCGGCTTGGGGGCGGCCGGCTTCGGGGCGGCGCTCTTCTCCGGAGCCTGCGTGGGGGCCGCCGGCGACGGGGACGCCGAGGGCGACCCGGAGGGGGAGGGGGAGGCCGACGGGGAGGGCGAGGCCGAGGGGGTGCCGGGGGAGGCGCTGGCCTGCGGGGCGGCGGCGGAAGCCCGGCCCGACAGGTTGGCCAGGCCGTTCGGCTGCTCCACCGGCTTGCGGGAGGCCGTGGCGGAGGGCTCGGACCGGGCCTCCGTCTTCTCCCCGGCGCCCGTGCCGACGTACGGGAAGGAGCCGCCGACCGGGACGAAGCCGGTCGTCACGGCCGCCGTACCGAGGGCCACGGCCACGGACGCGCCGAGCAGCCCGGTGCGCACGGCGGTGCGCTTGGCGCCGCGCCGAGGTGCGGCGTGGAGTCGGTGGCGTCCCATGGGTGCCGTGCCTTCCCTTTGCAAGATCAACGTTTGCTCACCCGAAAGGGTGAGTCATTGGTGGGGGACTGTAGCCCATGAGGCAAGGGGGGCGATGGGCTCCGGAACCGTTTGCCCGGTTAGCGTTCATGCATGAACGAAGACGTGCGCATGACCGCCTGGGTGCGCGGCCGTGTACAGGGAGTGGGCTTCCGCTGGTTCACCAGGGCCAATGCCCTGGAGATCGGAGGGATGGCCGGCTTCGCGCTCAACCTCGACGACGGCCGAGTCCAGGTCGTGGCGGAAGGTCAACGTGAGAATTGCCACCGGCTGCTGGACTGGCTCCGCTCCGCCGACACGCCCGGACGGGTGGACGGGGTGACAGAGATCTGGGGCACACCGCGCGGTGGCTACGACGGCTTCGAGATCCGGTGACCAATCGACTGATCATGGACTGATCGGATCCCCGGAACGCCCGTACCTGGTCGGATCTGCGCATTCGCCGCCGACGCGTTGCCGCGGAGGCCGATCCGTGGAAGGCTCGGAGACGAGGTTGATCTCTCCGCCCCTTGCGCGGACCGGGCCGCCCGCCGATACGGGGCGTGATCGTGTTGACCGTCAAACTTTTTGGTGAGACGCTGGAAGCCCCGCGCACCTGAGCTGTTTGGCAGTGGTGGCACTAGTAAGCGCAGTGACTGACTGTCGCTGCCGGACATCCGCGGGTGCGATTCCCTCACGACCCACACCGCTTCGGTCGGTCACTCAGTGTGGAGGACCATCCATCATGGCAAAGGCGCTTCTCGGTTACGTCGGCGGTTCCGACCCGCGACTCCTCGCCGAGATGCGACGGCTTCAGCAGCGCGTCCAGGACCTCGAGTCCGAGCTCGGACGGATCCAGTCCGAGAACGACGCTCTGACGGCGGCCGCCGCTCAGCACGGAGACTCGCTGCTCGACAGCATCGAGATCGACGTACCCCAGGCGGAGCCTGCGCTCACCTGATCCGCGCTCACTCGTCGTTCGACTCCAGCCCCGAATGATCTGCAAGGGACGCCTCGGCGTCCCTTCTTTCTTTCCGCCCGCGCGTTGCGCATTGGGCCAGGTGGGGGGCTGATCCCTTTAACGTCTGATGTGCCCTGCACCTTCATGGGTGAAACCGAACGTGAAAGGTAGAGTCCGGCGGCGTGCACCTCAAGTCCCTGACCCTGCGTGGCTTCAAATCCTTCGCCTCCGCCACCACCTTGCGCTTCGAACCCGGGATCACCTGCGTCGTCGGCCCGAACGGATCGGGCAAGTCCAACGTGGTGGACGCGCTGTCCTGGGTCATGGGGGAACAGGGAGCCAAATCCCTGCGCGGCGGGAAGATGGAGGACGTCATCTTCGCGGGCACCACGGGACGCCCGCCGCTGGGACGGGCCGAGGTCTCCCTCACCATCGACAACTCCGACGGCGCGCTGCCCATCGACTACGCCGAGGTCACCATCACCCGGATCATGTTCCGCGGTGGCAGCAGCGAATACCAGATCAACGGTGACACCTGCCGGCTCCTCGACATCCAGGAGCTGCTCTCCGACTCCGGCATCGGCCGCGAGATGCACGTCATCGTCGGACAGGGGCAGCTCGACTCCGTCCTGCACGCCGACCCGGCGGGCCGCCGCGCCTTCATCGAGGAGGCCGCGGGCGTACTGAAGCACCGCAAGCGCAAGGAGAAGGCGCTGCGCAAACTCGACGCGATGCAGGCCAACCTCGCGCGGGTGCAGGACCTGGCCGATGAACTGCGCCGCCAGCTCAAGCCCCTGGGCCGGCAGGCGGCGGTGGCCCGCCGGGCCGCCGTGATCCAGGCCGACCTGCGCGACGCGAAGCTGCGGCTGCTCGCCGACGACCTGGTGGGGCTGCGGGGCGCGCTGGACGCGGAGATCGCGGACGAGGCCGCGCTCAAGGAGCGCAAGGAGTCCGCGGAACGGGACCTCGCGGACGCGCTGCGCCGGGAGGCCGAGCTGGAGGAATCGGTACGCCGCCTCGCGCCGCGGCTCCAGCGGGCCCAGCAGACCTGGTACGAGCTGTCGCAGCTCGCCGAGCGGGTGCGCGGTACCGCGTCGCTGGCCGAGGCCCGGGTCAAGAGCGCGTCCGCGCCGGCGGAGGAGGAGCGGCGCGGCCGCGACCCCGAGGAGACGGAGCGGGAGGCCGCGCGGATCCGGGAGCAGGAGGCGGAGCTGACGGCCGCGCTGGAGGCGGCCGAGCGGGCCCTGGAGGACACCGCCGCGCACCGGGCCGGGCTGGAGCGGGCCCTCGCGGAGGAGGAGCGGCGGCTGCGGGACGCCGCGCGGGCCATCGCCGACCGGCGTGAGGAGCTGGCCCGGCTGACCGGGCGGCTGGGGGCGGCCCGGTCGCGGGCGGGCGCGGCGCAGGCGGAGATCGAGCGGCTCGTGGCGGCCCGGGACGAGGCCGAGGCCCGGGCGGTGGCGGCCCGGGAGGAGTACGAGGAACTGGCCGGGGAGGTCGGCGGGCTCGAGGACCCTTCGGTGGAGGGGGAGTACGAGGCGGCGAAGGCCGAGCTGACCGGGGCGGAGGCCGCGCTGGGCGCCGCCCGGGAGGCGCTGGGCTCGGCGGAACGGTCCCGCGCGGCGGTGTCGGCGCGGCGGGAGGCGCTCGCGCTGGGGCTGCGGCGCAAGGACGGGACCGGGGAGCTGCTCGCGGTGCGGGAGCGGCTGGCGGGGGTGCTGGGGCCGGCGGCGGAGCGGGTGACGGTGGTGCCGGGGTACGAGGTCGCGGTGGCCGCCGCGCTGGGCTCCGCCGCGGATGCCGTGGCCGTGGCCTCGGCGGGGGCGGCCGCCCTTGCCATCCGGCACCTGCGGGACGCCGATGCGGGGCGGGCCACGTTCCTGATCGCGCCGTTGGCCGCCGCCGCTTCCGCTGTGATTCCGGGGCAGGGCCCCGCGGGCCCGGGCGGTGCCGGGCTGCCCGGGCAGGCCCAGGGCCCGGGAGACTTCCCCCACCCCGCCCCTTCCCACGGTGCCGATCAGCGGCTCCGCCGCGGGTGGGGCTCCGCCCCGGACCCCGCGCCTCAGTCGCCGCCCGGGCCGGAAGTGGCCGTTGCGGCCGCATACCTGGAGGCGGCTTCGCTCGTCCGAGGGGACGAGGAGGTGCGGCGGGCCGTGGGATGGGTGCTGCGGGAGCACGTCGTGGTCGGGAGCCTGGAGGAGGCCGAGGCGGTCGTCGCCGCGCGGCCGGACCTGGTCGCGGTGACCGCCGACGGGGACGTGCTCGGCGCCCGCCTCGCGCACGGCGGCTCGGCCGGCGCGCCCAGCCTGATCGAGGTGCGGGCCGCCGTCGACGAGGCGGCGGCGGAACTGGAGCGGCTGGACGGCGAGTGCCGGGAGCTGGCCGGGGCGAAGGAGGCCGCCCAGGGCCGCCGTGCCGAGGCGGCGGCCCGCGTCGAGGAGCTGGCGGAGCGCCGCCGGGCCGGGGAGCGGGCCCGGGCCGGGGCCGCCCAGCAGCTCGGCCGGCTCGCCGGGCAGGCGAAGGGCGCCCTGGGCGAGGCCGAGCGCAGCGCCCGGGCGGCGGCCACCGCCCAGGAGGCGCTCGAACGCGCGCGGGCCGACGTGGAGGAGTGCGCGGAGCGGCTCGCGGTCGCGGAGGAGATGCCGCTGGCGGAGGAGCCCGACACCTCGGCCCGGGACCGGCTCTCCGCCGACGGGGCGAACGCGCGGCAGACCGAGATGGAGGCCCGCCTCCAGCTGCGTACGCACGAGGAGCGGGTGAAGGGCCTGGCCGGCCGGGCGGACGCGCTCGACCGGGGCGCCCGCGCCGAGCGCGAGGCCCGGGCCCGCGCGGAGCGGCGCCGGCAGCGCCGGCGGTACGAGGCCGAGGTGGGCCGGGCCGTGGCCGACGGGGCCCGGCAGCTGCTGGCGCACCTGGAGGTGTCGATCGGCCGGGCGGAGCTGGAGCGGACGGCCGCCGAGCACGCCAAGGGGCTGCGCGAGCAGGAGCTCGGCGAGGCCCGTGGCCGGGGCCGCGACCTCAAGGGCGAGCTCGACAAGCTGACCGACTCCGTGCACCGGGGCGAGGTGCTCGGCGCCGAGAAGCGGCTGCGGATCGAGCAGCTGGAGGCGCGGGCGCTGGAGGAGCTGGGCATGGAGCCCGCCGCCCTGGTGGCCGAGTACGGGCCGGACCAGCCGGTTCCCCCGTCCCCGCCGGCCGAGGGCGAGGTCCTCCCGGAGGACCCAGAGCACCCCCGCAACCGGCCCGGCCCCTTCGACCGGGCCCGGCAGGAGAAGCGGCTCAAGGCGGCGGAGCGGGCCTACCAGCAGCTCGGCAAGGTCAACCCGCTGGCGCTGGAGGAGTTCGCGGCGCTGGAGGAGCGCCACCAGTTCCTCAGCGAACAGCTGGCGGACCTACGCAAGACCCGTACCGACCTCCTTCAAGTGGTGAAGGAGGTGGACCAGCGGGTCGAGCAGGTCTTCACCGAGGCCTACCGGGACACCGCCCGGGAGTTCGAGGGTGTGTTCGCGCGGCTGTTCCCCGGCGGCGAGGGCCGTCTGGTGCTCACCGACCCGGACGACATGCTGGCCACCGGCGTGGACGTCGAGGCCCGTCCGCCGGGCAAGAAGGTCAAGCGGCTGTCGCTGCTGTCCGGCGGCGAGCGGTCGCTGACGGCCGTGGCGCTGCTCGTGTCCATCTTCAAGGCGAGGCCCAGTCCGTTCTACGTGATGGACGAGGTCGAGGCGGCACTCGACGACACCAACCTCCAGCGGCTGATCCGCATCATGGAGGAGCTCCAGGAGAGCTCGCAGCTGATCGTCATCACGCACCAGAAGCGGACGATGGAGGTCGCGGACGCCCTGTACGGCGTCTCGATGCAGGGCGACGGGGTCTCGAAGGTCATCAGCCAGCGGCTCCGCTGAGGCCTACTGCTTCAAGAAGTGAAATCAAGGCCCCGACTCTGAACTTAATCCGACCTTCACATCACCTATTGACTTCAGGAAATGAACACATAGGCTCTGTGCTGCCTCCCGCCTTCCGGTGGTGCCCGATCTTGACCTGTGCGCCACTGGGAGAACGGACAGAACCCCCCACGGAGCACACCTTGACCAGCAGCACTGCGCAGGCACCGGCGCCCGGCGGCGGACGCGCGTCCCAGCCCGACCACCTCGGGCACGTCATCTTCATCACCGCGGCCGCCGCGATGGGCGGATTCCTCTTCGGCTACGACAGCTCCGTCATCAACGGCGCCGTCGTGGCCATCCGCGACCGCTTCGACATCGGTTCGGCCGCGCTCGCCCAGGTGATCGCCGCCGCGCTGATCGGCTGCGCGCTCGGCGCCGCCACCGCGGGCCGCATCGCCGACCGGATCGGCCGCATCCGCTGCATGCAGATCGCCGCCGTGCTCTTCACGGCGAGCGCCGTCGGCTCGGCCCTCCCGTTCGCGCTCTGGGACCTCGCCGCGTGGCGCGTCATCGGCGGCTTCGGCATCGGCATGGCGTCCGTCATCGGTCCCGCCTACATCGCCGAGGTGTCCCCGCCCGCCTACCGGGGCCGGCTGGCCTCCTTCCAGCAGGCCGCCATCGTCATCGGCATCGCCATCTCGCAGCTGGTCAACTGGGGCATCCTGAACCTCGCCGACGGCGACCAGCGCGGGAAGGTCGGCGGGCTCGAAGCCTGGCAGTGGATGCTCGGCGTGATGGTGGTCCCGGCCGTGCTCTACGGGCTGATGTCCTTCGTCATCCCCGAGTCGCCCCGCTTCCTGATCTCCGCCGGCCGCACCGAGGAGGCCCGCAAGGTGCTGGCCGAGGTCGAGGGGAGCCGGGTCGACCTGGACGGGCGCGTCGCCGAGATCGAGGCGGCCATGCGCTCCGAGCACAAGTCCACCTTCAAGGACCTGCTCGGCGGCCGCTTCGGCCTGATGCCCATCGTCTGGATCGGCATCGGCCTCTCGGTCTTCCAGCAGCTCGTCGGCATCAACGTGATCTTCTACTACAGCTCCTCGCTGTGGCAGTCCGTCGGCATCGACCCGACCAGCTCGTTCCTGTACTCCTTCACCACGTCGATCATCAACATCATCGGCACGGTGATCGCGATGATCTTCGTCGACCGGCTCGGCCGCAAGCCGCTCGCGCTGATCGGCTCGGCGGGCATGGCCGTCTCCCTCGGCCTCTGCGCGTGGGCGTTCTCGTACAAGAGCGACGTCGCCGGCGAGATCTCCATGCCCGAGGCGCAGGGCACGGTCGCGCTGATCGCCGCGCACGCCTTCGTCCTCTTCTTCGCCCTCTCCTGGGGCGTGGTGGTCTGGGTGCTGCTCGGCGAGATGTTCCCCAACCGGATCCGCGCCGCCGCGCTCGGCGTCGCCGCCGCGGCCCAGTGGGTCGCCAACTGGGTCATCACCGTCACGTTCCCGACCCTGTCGGACTGGAACCTGTCCGGCGCGTACGTCATCTACACGGTCTTCGCCGTGCTCTCGATCCCGTTCATCCTCAAGTGGGTGCCGGAGACCAAGGGCAAGGCGTTGGAGGAGATGGGGTAACAACTCCCCGCCACCACCCCTCTCCTCCGCGGTGCTGCCCCGGCTCAGTCCCTGAGCCGGGGCAGCACCTTTTCGCACAGCAGCCGGAGGCTGCGCCGGCCCTCGTCCAGCGGCATCCCGCCGCACAGCGGGTGCAGCACGAGGTTCCCCGCCTCACTGGCTCCGCGCGCGTACGCCACCGCCTCCTCCGGGTCGAGGATCCGGTAGACCCCCTCGGCCCGCAGCTCCTCGACCGTGCGCGCCCCGGACCGCACCGCCGAACGGATGTCCTTGGACTGCCACGAGGCGTACGTGCCGGCCTCGTGCAGGAAGTGCTTCCCGTAGAGCGCCCACGCCCGGTCCGGGTCCTCCGCGACGTGCAGCAGCGGGGTTTCCCGGGCCGGCATCATGCAGAAGCCCTCGGTGCCGTACTCCGCGAGCCGCTCCGCGTAGTACGCCTCCAGCTCCGGCAGGTGCGCGCTCGGGAAGAACGGCAGCCCCAGCCGGGCCGCCCGCCGCGCCGCCGCCTTCGAACTCCCGCCCACCAGCAGCATCGGGTGCGGCCGGGTGAAGGGCACCGGGGTCACCTTCACGGTGCGGCCGCGGAACTCGAAGGGTTCGCCGGTCCAGGCCTTCAGCAGGGTCTCCAGCAGCTCGTCCTGGAGCCTGCCGCGCCGCCCCCACTCCACCCCGTGCTGCTCGTACTCCTCGGGCCGGTAGCCGATGCCCGCCACGGTCACCAGCCGCCCGCCGCCGATGAGGTCCAGTACGGCGATGTCCTCGGCCACCTTCAGCGGGTCGTGCAGCGGACCGATGATCGCCGAGACGGTGACCGCGATCCGCCGGGTGGCGCCGAGGACGGCGCCGGCGAAGGCGAAGGGGGAGGGCAGCCAGTTGTTGTCGGTGCCGTGGTGCTCCTCGGTCTGGATCGTGTCGATCCCGTGCTCGTCGGCGTACCGGGCCATCTCCACCGCCGCCTGGTAGCGGGCGGCCAGCGTCTCGGGGGTGCCGTCGGGGTCGATCAGGTTGAACCGGGCCACGGTGATGGGCATGGGAAGTCCCCCTTCGCCGGATGCGGACGGGCGGGCGAGGGGGGACGTTAGCTGACGCAGCGTCAGTTGGACAGGGCTCCTGCGGCCTCCGGCTCCCGGGCGGACTCCGGGGCCGCCGGTGCGGGGGTGCGCGGGAGTACGGCGTACAGCGCGGCGGAGACCAGGATGCCGGTCACCCAGCCGAGACCGTTCTCGCCGATCCAGGTGGAGGCGAGCGGCCCGCTGAACCAGTCCACCTTGGTGAACAGCAGCCCCGCCACCAGGGCCGCGCCCCAGGCCGTCATCGCCTGCCAGGCGAAACCGCCCCGGTACCAGTAGGCGCCGGCCGGCGTGGTGTCCAGCAGCGCGGCGCCGTCGTAGGCGGGGCGGCGCAGCATGTCCACGCCGAAGACGCCGATCCACGCGGAGAAGGCCACGGCCAGCAGGGTCAGGAAGGAGATGAACGAGCCGAAGAAGCTGGTCGCGACCACCATCAGCAGGAATCCGAAGACCAGGCTGATGACGGCGTTGACGCTGACCGCCCAGGCGCGCGGCACCTTGATGCCCAGGGTCTGCGCGGTGAAGCCGGCCGAGTACATCGACATCGAGTTGATCAGCAGCATCCCGATCAGGGCGATCAGCAGGTAGGGCACCGCGATCCAGGTCGGCAGCAGCTCGCCGATGAAGGAGACCGGGTCCTGCGCGCTCGCCAGGTCCGGCGTGCCGACCGCCATCACCGCGCCCATCAGCACCATCGGCAGGACCACCACGCCCGCGCCGCCGATCGTCGCGCCGACCATCCCCTTGGCGGAGGCGGTGCGCGGCAGGTAGCGGGTGAAGTCCGGCCCGGACGGCACCCAGCTGATGCCGCCGGCCGCGATGGTGCCGATGCCCGCGACCATCATCGCCGTGGAGCCGGCCGGCTTGGCGAACACGGCCGACCAGTCGGTGGTGAAGAGCAGGTAGCCGAGGACGAGCACGCTGAAGCCGCCGAAGAGGTACGTCGACCACTTCGAGCAGACGCGCAGCGCGTTGATGCCCAGCCCCGAGACCACGAAGGTGCAGCCCACGAAGAAGAGCAGGGTGACGACGATGAGCGCGGTGTTGCTCTTCACGCCGAAGAGCAGGTCCAGGACGGTCAGCACGGCGTAGGCGCCGCTGACCGCGTTGATGGTCTCCCAGCCCCAGCGCGCCACCCAGATCAGGGCGCCGGGGAAGAGGTTGCCGCGCTGGCCGAAGACGGCCCGCGAGAGCGCCATGCCCGGTGCGCCGCCGCGCTTGCCCGCGATGGAGATCAGGCCGACGATCCCGTACGAGACGACGGGCGCGGCGAGCGCGACGACCAGCACCTGCCAGATGTTGAGCTTGTTGAAGATCACCAGCCCCGCGCCCATGGTGAGCAGCAGCACGCTGATGTTCGCGGCGACCCAGGTCGGGACCAGTTCGCGGACCCGGCCGGTGCGCTCGGCGTCCGGTACGGGCTCCAGCCCGCGGGTCTCGGCGGCGGTCTTGCCGGTGGCCTGGGCTGCGGTCTCGGCCGGTATTGCGCCGGTGGCGGGCTCGGCGGGCATGCGGTTGCTCCGTGGGGCGTGCGAGGACGGGAAGTCGTCCATCATCGTAGATTTGCGCTGAATTGCACAAATAGGGGCTTAGGGCCCGGTACGGGCGCCGAGGTCCGGGCTCCGGGGCCGCCGTGGCGGATACTGGGAGGGTTATGGAAATCCTCATCCTTGCCGTAGTCATCGCCCTGGTCGCGGTCGGCGCGATCAGCGGGCTCGTGGTCAGCAGCCGCAAGAAGAAGCAGCTGCCCCCCACGGCGCCGCCGAGCACGCCGACCATCACTGCCCCGCCCGCCGAACCGCAGGTGGGGGAGGACTCCGCACCGACGGTCGAAGAGCCGCGCCGGACCATCGAGGAGGTCGTGCTCCCCGAGGCGGAGGCCGCGGCCCCCGAGGCCGTCGAAGCGCCCGTCGCCGAGCCGGAGGCCCCGGCCGCGCCCGAGATCGAGGTGCCCGAGCCCACCGCCGGCCGCCTGGTCCGGCTCCGCGCGCGGCTCGCCCGTTCGCAGAACTCGCTCGGCAAGGGGCTGCTCACGCTGCTCTCGCGCGAGCACCTCGACGAGGACACCTGGGAGGAGATCGAGGAGACCCTCCTCATCGCCGACGTCGGTGTCGCGCCGACCCAGGAACTGGTGGAGCGCCTCCGCGAGCGGGTCAAGGTGCTCGGCACCCGCACCCCCGCCGAGCTGCGCACCCTGCTGAAGGAGGAGCTGCTGACCCTGGTCGGCACCGACTTCGACCGCGCCGTGAAGACCGAGAGCGGCACCGACACCCCGGGCGTCGTGATGGTCGTCGGCGTCAACGGCACCGGCAAGACCACCACCACCGGCAAGCTCGCCCGGGTGCTCGTCGCCGACGGCCGCAGCGTGGTGCTCGGCGCAGCCGACACCTTCCGCGCCGCCGCCGCCGACCAGCTCCAGACCTGGGGCGAGCGCGTGGGCGCCCGTACCGTCCGCGGCCCCGAGGGCGGCGACCCGGCCTCCATCGCCTACGACGCGGTCAAGGAGGGCATCGCCGAGGGCGCCGACGTGGTGCTCATCGACACCGCCGGCCGGCTGCACACCAAGACCGGCCTCATGGACGAGCTCGGCAAGGTCAAGCGCGTCGTGGAGAAGCACGGCCCGCTGGACGAGGTGCTGCTGGTCCTGGACGCCACCACCGGCCAGAACGGCCTGACCCAGGCGCGCGTCTTCGCCGAGGTCGTGGACATCACCGGCATCGTGCTCACCAAGCTCGACGGCACCGCCAAGGGCGGCATCGTCGTCGCCGTCCAGCGCGAGCTGGGCGTCCCGGTCAAGCTCGTCGGCCTCGGCGAGGGCCCGGACGACCTGGCCCCCTTCGAGCCGGAGGCGTTCGTGGACGCCCTCATCGGCGACTGAGCCACCGGGACCTCACCGAAGGATCTACGCAGACCAGTGCCCCCGTGTCCGTCCAGGACCCGGGGGCACTGCCGTGGGCGGGGGCCGTCAGCGGCGGAAGCGGTGACAGGTGTAGGCCAGGGTGCCGAGCAGCAGCCGGGCCTGCGGGGGGCCGCCCGCACTGTCCAGCGCGGGCCCGCGCAGCCAGGAGGCCGGGCCCAGGCCCGCGTGGTCGCAGGGCGGGGCGGTCAGGAAGGCGCCGCGGCCCAGGGCGCGCAGGTCCAGATCGGCGTCGTCCCAGCCCATCCGGTACAGCAGCTCCGGCAGCTCGGCGGCGGCCCCCGGGGCGACGAAGAACTGCGCCCGGCCGTCCGGGGTGGCCGTCACGGGCCCCAGCGGCAGGCCCATCCGCTCCAGCCGGACCAGGGCGCGCCGCCCGGCCTCGGCGGAGACCTCGATGACGTCGAAGGAGCGGCCGACCGGGAGCAGGACCGCCGCGCCCGGGTACTCGCCCCAGATCTCGGAGACCTCGTCCAGGGTGGCGCCTCCCGGGACGGTCGGAGCGAAGTCCAGCGGGTGCGCCCCCGGCGCACCGCAGTTCGTATGACCGCAGGAGCAGTCGCGGCCCGGACCCGCGGCACGGGCCCCGGGGACCGCGTCCCAGCCCCAGAGCCCGGTGTACTCCGCCACCGTCGTGCACTCCGAGGTCCGTCCGCGGCGCCGGACGCCGGAACGGAACTCCTTGGTGCTGCGGCTGCCGCCGATCGTGAAGCCCATGCCCATGCCCCCTCCAACGGGTCGGACGCGCCGGTGGTTACGACGTCGGCGAGACCTGTCGGAGGCCGGTCGGAGCTCGCCGTCCACCGGAGCCGCCCGGCGCACTCCTCGCCGCGCGCGCCCCGAGCGCACTCCCGTCCAACCACTGCCGTTTCGCCTTGGTGTCAAGTGAATCGCGCCTGGCCGGTGGCGAGTTCATTCGAAGGGGTGGCGAATGGTGGCGTTTCTGGAATCGACCTCGCCGACGGGGTGATCGTAGGATTACTTTCGGTGCACGAACCCGGACGGCGGACCCCAACCGTGGGTATGCCGGAGGCAATCGGTGGAGGACCTGTGAAGGTCCCAGGCGGAGTCGGCCGCCCCGGCCAGGGTTCCGTGTGAAGAGGCGATGCGGATGGGGGCGTTCCAGTGAGCGGCAACGGCGCAAGCGGAACGAGCGGCGACTCCGCTGTCCGGAACGAACAGCTGACCTCGTGGTTCGTCCGCAGCGGCTGGTCCAAGGGCGAACTCGCCCGCCAGGTCAACCGCCGCGCGCGCCAGATGGGCGCCCACCACATCAGCACCGACACCTCCCGCGTGCGCCGCTGGCTCGACGGCGAACAGCCCCGCGAACCCGTCCCGCGCATCCTCTCGGAGCTCTTCTCCGAACGCTTCGGCTCCGTCGTCGCCATCGAACAGCTCGGCCTGCGCACCGCCCACCAGACCCCCTCCGTCTCCGGCGTCGACCTGCCCTGGGCGGGCCCGCAGACCGTTGAACTGCTCAGCGAGTTCTCCCGCAGCGACCTGATGCTCGCCCGCCGGGGCTTCCTCGGGACCTCGCTCGCCCTCTCCGCCGGCCCCGCCCTCATCGAGCCCATGCAGCGCTGGCTCGTCCCGTCCCCGGCCGCCGACCTTGGACCGCGCCCCGAGACCGGGCCGTCGGGCGCGCTCGGCGGACACCGGCCGCCCCGGCTGTCCGAGCCGGAGCTCGACCTCCTCGAAGCCACCACCGTGATGTTCCGCCAGTGGGACGCCCAGTGCGGCGGCGGCCTGCGCCGCAAGGCCGTCGTCGGCCAGCTCCACGAGGTCACCGACCTGCTCCAGGAGAGCCACCCGGCCCCGGTCATGAAGCGGCTGTTCAAGGTCGCCGCCGAACTCGCCGAACTCGCCGGCTGGATGAGCTACGACATCGGCCTGCACCCCACCGCGCAGAAGTACTTCGTCCTCGCGCTGCACGCCGCGAAGGAGGCCGGTGACAAGCCGCTGGGCTCGTACATCCTGTCCGGCATGAGCCGCCAGATGATCCACCTGGGCCGCCCCGAGGACGCCCTGGAGCTCATCCACCTCGCCCAGTACGGCAGCCGCGACTGCGCCGGACCGCGCACCCAGGCCATGCTGTACGCGATGGAGGCCCGGGCCTACGCCAACATGGGCCAGCCCAGCCGCTGCAAGCGGGCCGTGCGGATGGCCGAGGACACCTTCTGCGACGTCGGCTTCGACTCCGAGCCCGAGCCCGACTGGATCCGCTTCTTCTCCGAGGCCGAGCTCAACGGCGAGAACTCGCACTCCTACCGCGACCTGGCCTACGTCGCCGGGCGCAGCCCCACCTACGCCTCCCTCGCCGAACCGGTGATGGAACGGGCCGTGGAACTCTTCGCCAAGGACGAGGAACACCAGCGCTCGTACGCCCTGAACCTCATCGGCATGGCCACCGTCCACCTGCTCCAGCGCGAGCCGGAACAGGCCACCGTCCTCGTGGACCAGGCCCTCGACGTGGCGAGAAAGGTACGGTCCGAACGGGTGAACACCCGGCTCCGCAAGACCGTCGACACCGCCGCCCGTGAATACGGGGACGTGGCCGAGGTGGTCCGGCTGACCGACCTCCTCGCCTCCCGGCTGCCCGAGGCCGCCGAGGCCGTCTGAGCCGCCCCGCGGCCCGGTCGCGCGCCTGACGTGCGCCCGACCCCGGCCTGACCCTCACATGACCCGGACCGGACCCGTACCTCACCGGTTCATGGAGGCGTAACACGCACGACCTCTTCGTCATCGGCGCGAAACACCCAGCGGCGCCGCCGGAAACCGTCCTGCGCGAATCTCAGGGCCAATAACCGGCCAGACCTTACGCCGCCGCTCAGGTTTCCCACGATCGCCCGCACGCGAACGTACCGACGACGAGGAGACGCCGATGGCATCAGCCATCACGACCCTCGCAGCAGACGCCCCGACCCTGTCTGCCGCGAACACCGGGTTCATGCTCATCTGCTCCGCCCTGGTCATGCTGATGACCCCGGGACTCGCCTTCTTCTACGGAGGCATGGTCCGCGTCAAGAGCAGCCTCAACATGCTGATGATGAGCTTCATCAGCCTCGGGATCGTCACGATCCTCTGGGTCCTCTACGGCTTCAGCCTCGCCTTCGGCACCGACTCGGGCTCGCTGATCGGCTGGAACTCCGACTACGTCGGCCTCAGCGGCATCGGCCTCACCGAGCTGTGGGACGGCTACACCATCCCCGTCTACGTCTTCGCCGTCTTCCAGCTGATGTTCGCCGTCATCACCCCCGCCCTGATCAGCGGCGCCCTCGCCGACCGCGTCAAGTTCAGCGCCTGGGTGCTCTTCACCGCCCTGTGGGTCACCGTCGTCTACTTCCCCGTCGCCCACTGGGTGTGGGGCGCCGGCGGCTGGCTCTTCGAGCTCGGCGTCATCGACTTCGCCGGCGGCACCGCCGTCCACATCAACGCGGGCGCCGCCGCCCTCGGCGTCATCCTGGTGATCGGCAAGCGCGTCGGCTTCAAGAAGGACCCGATGCGCCCGCACAGCCTTCCCCTGGTCATGCTCGGCGCGGGCCTGCTGTGGTTCGGCTGGTTCGGCTTCAACGCCGGCTCCTGGCTCGGCAACGACGACGGCATCGGCGCCGTCATGTTCGTCAACACCCAGGTCGCCACCGCCGCCGCCATGCTCGCCTGGCTCGGCTACGAGAAGCTGCGCCACGGCTCCTTCACCACCCTCGGAGCCGCCTCCGGCGCCGTCGCCGGCCTCGTCGCCATCACCCCCGCCGGCGGCTCCGTCAGCCCGCTCGGCGCGATCGCCGTCGGTGCCATCGCCGGTGTGCTGTGCGCCATGGCCGTCGGCCTGAAGTACAAGTTCGGCTACGACGACTCCCTCGACGTGGTCGGCGTCCACCTGGTCGGCGGCATCGCCGGCTCCCTGCTCGTCGGCTTCTTCGCCACCGGCGGCGTCCAGTCCGAGGCCAAGGGCCTCTTCTACGGCGGCGGCCTGGAACAGCTCGGCAAGCAGGCCGTGGGTGTCTTCGCCGTCCTCGCCTACTCCCTCGTCGTATCCGCGATCATGGCCTTCCTCCTCGACAAGACCATCGGCATGCGGGTCGCGGAGGACGTGGAGGTGTCCGGCATCGACCAGGTCGAGCACGCCGAGACCGCCTACGACTTCAGCGGCGCCGGCGGCGGGATCTCCGCACGGACCACCACCGCACCCGCCCCCGCCGCCGCGAGCAAGAAGGTCGACGCATGAAGCTGATCACCGCCATCGTCAAGCCCTACAAGCTGGACGAGATCAAGGAAGCCCTCCACGCCTTCGGGGTCCAGGGCCTCACCGTCTCCGAGGCCAGCGGATACGGACGCCAGCGCGGCCACACCGAGGTCTACCGCGGCGCCGAGTACACCGTGGACCTCGTACCGAAGATCCGCATCGAGGTGCTCGTCGAGGACGAGGAGGCCGAAGAGCTCATCTCCGTCATCGTCAGCGCCGCCCGGACCGAGAAGATCGGCGACGGCAAGGTGTGGAGCGTCCCCGTGGACTCGGTCGTCCGGGTCCGCACCGGCGAGCGCGGCGCCGACGCGCTCTAGAAGACGGGAGCCCCGGGTGACGAGCGTCGAACAGACCACGCAGGACGACCCGGCCGGCTCCGGACCCGGCGGCTACGCCGAGGCCCGGCTGCGACTCCTCCAGGAGGAGTCGCGGTCCGGGCCTTCCCGGCGTTCCGCCCTGTCCGGGCTGACCGACCAATGGCTGAACGCACAGTTCGCGCGGGCGGCGCGGGAGACCGGCGTACGGGGCGCCGCCCTCGTCGCCGTCGGCGGCTACGGCCGCGCCGACCTCTCCCCGCGCAGCGACCTCGACCTGCTGCTGCTCCACGACGGCAAGGCCCGGCCCGCCGACCTGAAGGCGCTCGCCGACCGCCTCTGGTACCCCGTGTGGGACCTCGGCCTGGCCCTGGACCACTCCGTGCGCACCCCCGCCGAGGCCCGCAAGACCGCCGCCGAGGACCTCAAGGCCCACCTCGGACTGCTCGACGCGCGGCTCGTCTCCGGCGACGCCGGACTGCTCGCCGGGCTGCGCACCTCGGTGCTCGCCGACTGGCGAAACCAGGCCGCGAAACGCCTCCCGGAGCTGCACGCCCTGTGCCGGGAGCGGGCCGAGCGGGCCGGGGAGCTGCGCTTCCTGCTGGAACCCGACCTCAAGGAGGCTCGCGGCGGGCTCCGCGACGCCACCGTCCTGCGGGCCGTCGCCGCGTCCTGGCTCGCCGACGCCCCGCGCGAGGGGCTCGCCGAGGCCCGGCGGCGGCTGCTGGACGCGCGCGACGCGCTGCACCTGGTCACCGGCCGGGCCACCGACCGGCTCTCCCTCCAGGAGCAGCCCCAGGTCGCCGCCCGGCTGGGGCTGCTCGACGCCGACGCGCTGCTGCGCGAGGTGTACGAGGCCGCGCGGGTGGTCGCGTACGCCGGCGACGTCACCTGGCGGGAGGTCGGGCGGGTGCTGCGCGCCCGGGCCGCCCGGCCGAGGCTGCGCGGACTGCTCGGGACCCGGGGCACGGCCGCCCCCGAGCGGGCGCCGCTGGCCGAGGGGGTGGTGGAGTCCGACGGGGAGGCGGTGCTCGCGCTCGCCGCCCGGCCCGACCGGGACCCCGTACTGCCCCTGCGCTTCGGCGCCGCCGCCGCGCAGGCGGGCCTGCCCGTCTCGCTGCACGCCGTACGCCGCCTCGCCGCGCAGGCCCGGCCGCTGCCCGTGCCGTGGCCGGCGGAGGCACGGGAGCAGCTGCTGACCCTGCTGGGCGCGGGCGAGCCGATGGTGGGGGTGTGGGAGGCGCTGGAGGCCGAGGGCCTGATCAGCAGGCTGCTGCCCGACTGGGAGCGGGTGCGCTGCCGCCCCCAGCACAACCCGGTGCACACCTGGACGGTGGACCGGCACCTGATCGAGACGGCCGTACGGGCCTCGGCGCTGACCCGCCGGGTGGGCCGCCCCGACCTGCTGCTGATGGCCGCCCTGCTGCACGACATCGGCAAGGGCTGGCCCGGCGACCACTCCGTCGTCGGCGAGACCATCGCCCGCGACATGGCCGCGCGGGTGGGCTTCGACGCCGAGGACACCGCCGTGCTGGGCACGCTCGTACGCCATCACCTGCTGCTCGTGGACACCGCCACCCGCCGGGACCTCGACGACCCGGCGACCGTACGGGCCGTCGCGGACGCCGTCGGCTCCCCCTCCACCCTGGAGATCCTGCACGCCCTGACCGAGGCCGACGCCCTGGCGACCGGCCCGGCCGCCTGGAGCACCTGGCGGGGCTCCCTGGTCGCCGACCTGGTGGCCCGGGCCGCCGCGGTGCTCCGCGGCACCCCGCCCGCCGCCACCGAGCCGGAGATCCCGACCACCGAACAGGAACGCCTGTCGGTCGAGGCGCTGCGCACGGGCGAGCCGGTGCTCGCGCTGCACGCGCGCCAGGAGGAGGACGACGCCGTCGGGGTGGAGCTGGTCGTCGCCGTCCCGGACCAGCCCGGGGTGCTCCCGGCCGTGTCCGGGGTGCTGGCCCTGCACCGGCTGACCGTACGGGCCGCCGACCTGCGCTTCCTGGAGCTGGCGGAGCTGCCGGGCGAGGTGCTGGTGCTGCGCTGGCGGGTGGCGGCGGAGTACGGGGCCCTGCCGCAGGCCGCCCGGCTGCGCACCGATCTGGTGCGGGCGCTGGACGGCACCCTGGACGTCCCGGCGAAGCTGGCCGGCCGCGAGGCGGCGTACCCGCGGCGGCGGGGCGTGGTCCCGCCGCCGCCCCGGGTCACCGTGGTCCCGGAGGTCTCCTCCCTGGCCACCGTCCTGGAGGTGCGGGCCCCCGACGCGGTGGGGCTGCTGCACCGGATCGGGCGCGCCCTGGAGTCTGCGGGCGTCCGCGTCCGCAGCGCGCACGTGTCCACGCTGGGCGCGAACGCGGTGGACACGGTCTACGTGGTGGACCCGGACGGCAAACCCCTGCCGCCCGAGGCCGCCGCCGCTCTGGCCACCCGGATCCAGTCGGCCCTTTCGTAGCTCTCCCCGGCCCCGCCCACGGGGGGTGGCGGGGCCGGATACCCTGGGGGACGACCGTCACGCCCCCGACCCGAGGAATCGCGACCACCGTGTTCGATACGCTTTCCGACCGCCTCAGCGCGACCTTCAAGTCCCTCCGGGGCAAAGGCCGCCTCTCCGAGCAGGACATCGACGCTGCGGCGCGGGAAATCCGTATCGCCCTCCTCGAGGCCGACGTCGCCCTCCCCGTCGTCCGCTCCTTCATCGCGAACGTCAAGGAAAGGGCCCGCGGCGAGGAGGTCAGCAAGGCGCTGAACCCCGGCCAGCAGGTCCTGAAGATCGTCAACGACGAGCTGGTCTCCATCCTCGGCGGCGAGACCCGGCGGCTGCGTTTCGCGAAGACCGCGCCCACCGTGATCATGCTGGCCGGTCTCCAGGGTGCCGGTAAGACCACCCTCGCCGGAAAGCTCGGCTTCTGGCTGAAGGGGCAGGGCCACGCCCCGCTCCTCGTCGCCTGCGACCTCCAGCGCCCCAACGCCGTCAACCAGCTCAGCGTCGTCGCCGACCGCGCCGGCGTCGCGGTCTACGCGCCCCAGCCCGGCAACGGCGTCGGCGACCCGGTCCAGGTGGCCAAGGACTCCGTCGAGTACGCCCGGACCAAGCAGCACGACATCGTCATCGTCGACACCGCCGGCCGCCTCGGCATCGACCAGGAGCTGATGCAGCAGGCCGCGGACATCCGCGACGCCGTCAGCCCCGACGAGATCCTCTTCGTCGTCGACGCCATGATCGGCCAGGACGCGGTCAACACCGCCGAGGCCTTCCGCGACGGCGTCGGCTTCGACGGCGTGGTGCTGTCCAAGCTCGACGGCGACGCCCGCGGTGGTGCCGCGCTCTCCATCGCGCACGTCACCGGCAAGCAGATCATGTTCGCCTCGAACGGCGAGAAGCTCGACGACTTCGACGCCTTCCACCCCGACCGCATGGCGGGCCGGATCCTCGACATGGGTGACATGCTCACCCTCATCGAGCAGGCCGAGAAGACCTTCAGCCAGGCCGAGGCCGAGAAGATGGCGGCCAAGCTGGCGAAGGGGCCGAAGGAGTTCACGCTCGACGACTTCCTGGCCCAGATGGAGCAGGTCCGCAAGATGGGCTCCATCTCCAAGCTCCTCGGCATGCTGCCGGGCATGGGCCAGATCAAGGACCAGATCAACAACATCGACGAGCGCGACGTGGACCGCACCGCCGCGATCATCAAGTCGATGACCCCGGCCGAGCGCCAGGACCCGCACATCATCAACGGCTCGCGCCGCGCCCGTATCGCCAAGGGTTCCGGTGTCGAGGTCAGCGCCGTGAAGTCGCTCGTGGAGCGCTTCTTCGAGGCCCGCAAGATGATGTCCCGCATGGCCCAGGGCGGTGGCATGCCCGGCATGCCCGGCATCCCGGGCATGGGCGGCGGCCCCGGCCGGCAGAAGAAGCAGATCAAGCAGGCCAAGGGCAAGCGCAAGAGCGGCAACCCGATGAAGCGCAAGGAAGAGGAGGCCGCGGCCGCGGCCCGCCGCGAGCAGGGCGCGCAGCCCGGAGCTCCGGCCGCGGGCGGCAACCCGTTCGGGCTCCCCGCCGGCGGCGGCCAGCCGGGTCAGGACTTCGACCTGCCGGACGAGTTCAAGAAGTTCATGAAGTAGCAGGTCGGAAAGCGGATGTGGAAGGGCCCCGGGCGCGTCATGCGGCCGGGGCCCTTCCGCGTCTGCGGCGGCAGTGGGCCGATTTGTCGCTTATGGTCGGCCGGGAGGACGGCATGACGGCATGACGGCATGACGGCATAAGGAGGCGCCCACGTGCCCAGCCCCACCCCCGTACCGCCGCGCGACCGGGCCGACACCCCCTGGCGCTCGGAGGGCGCCCCGCCCGCCCCGCCCGCCAAACGGAAGCTGCCCGGCGGGGGCTGGCGCGGACTGGTCCTCGCCGCCCTGATCGTCTTCCTGCTCACCAACCTCGTGCTGTCCTTCTTCAACGAGGGCGACGAGCCGACGATCTCCTACACGGAGTTCAGCAAGCAGGTCGCCGACGGAAACGTCTCCAAGATCTACTCCAAGGGCGACGCCATCCAGGGCCAGCTCAAGAGCAAGCAGCCCGTCCCCGGCGGCAAGGGCGACTACACCAAGTTCGTCACCCAGCGCCCCGCCTTCGCCGACGACCAGCTGTGGTCCAGCCTTGCCGCCAAGGGCGTGACCGTCACCGCCTCCCCGGTGGTCGAACAGCGCAGCTTCCTGGCCAACCTGCTGATCTCCCTCGCCCCGATGCTGCTCCTCGTCGGCCTGTGGCTGCTCATCGCCCGCCGGATGGGCTCGGCCATGGGCGGGATGGGGGCCCTCGGCCGCAAGGGTCCGCCCAAACCCGTGGAACTGGAGGCGGGCGCCCCGCGCACCACCTTCGACGACGTCGCCGGCATCGACGAGGTCGAGGGCGAGCTCAACGACGTCGTCGACTTCCTCAAGAACCCCCAGCAGTACCGCGACATGGGCGCCCGGATGCCCGGCGGCGTCCTCCTCGCCGGTCCGCCCGGCACCGGCAAGACCCTCCTCGCGCGGGCCGTCGCGGGCGAGGCCGGGGTGCCGTTCTTCTCCGCGTCCGCCTCCGAGTTCATCGAGATGATCGTCGGCGTCGGCGCCTCCAGGGTCAGGGAGCTCTTCGCCGAGGCGCGCAAGGTGGCCCCCGCGATCGTGTTCATCGACGAGATCGACACCATCGGCAGGGTGCGCGGCGGCGGCGCGGCCATGGGCGGCCACGACGAGCGCGAGCAGACCCTCAACCAGATCCTCACCGAGATGGACGGCTTCTCCGGCTCCGAGGGCGTCGTCGTCCTCGCCGCCACCAACCGGGCGGACGTCCTCGACCCCGCCCTGACCCGCCCCGGCCGCTTCGACCGCACGGTCGTGGTCGCCCCGCCCGACCGGGACGGCCGCGAGGCCATCCTGCGCATCCACACCCGCGACATCCCGCTCGCCGCCGGCGTCGACCTCGCCCAGGTGGCCCGTACCACCCCCGGCATGACCGGGGCCGAACTCGCCAACCTGGCCAACGAGGCCGCGCTGCTCGCCGTCAAGCGCAAGCAGCGCCAGGTCACCCAGGCGGACCTCTCCGACGCCCTGGAGAAGGTCCAGCTCGGCGCGGAACGCCCCCTGGTGATGCCGCTGGAGGAGCGCCGCCGCACCGCCTACCACGAGAGCGGCCACGCCCTGCTGGGCATGCTCCAGCCGGGCGCCGACCCCGTACGCAAGATCACCATCGTGCCCCGCGGCCGGGCGCTCGGCGTCACCCTCTCCACCCCCGACGCGGACCGGTACGCGTACACGGAGCAGTACCTCCGGGGCCGCATCATCGGCGCGCTCGGCGGCATGGCGGCCGAGCAGACCGTCTACGACGTGATCACCACCGGCGCCGAGAACGACCTCGAACAGGTCACCAACATCGTCCGCGGGATGGTCGCCCGCTGGGGCATGAGCGAGCGCGTCGGCAAGCTCACCGCCGTCCCCTCCGACGGGCAGGGCCCGTACGGCCTAGCCGCCGCCCCCACCACGCTCGACACGGTGGACCACGAGATGCGGCGGATCGTGGACGAGTGCTACGAGGAGGCCTGCCGCCTGCTGCGCGAGCACCGGCCGAAGCTCGACGCCCTCGCCGAGGCCCTCCTGGAGGCCGAGACCCTGGACGAGCAGGCGGCGTACGCGGCGGCCGGCATCCCCCGGCTCGCCAAATAGCCCGCCCTCCCGTTACGCCACCCGGGCGACGACGTACCGGAAGATGTTCGGCAGCCAGACGGCTCCGTCGGCCCGCTCGTACGGGTGAAGGGCCTCCGACAGCTCCTTCTCCGCCTGGGCGGGGTCCGCCGCACCGCCGTACAGCCCCGTCGACAGCAGGCCCCGTACCGCGCTGTCCACGTCCGCGTACCCGAACGGGCAGAACACCCGCCCCGACCCGTCGGGCACCAGCCCCGCCCGCGCCGCCAGCGCGTCCAGGTCCAGGGCCGCCGGGCCGCCGCCCAGCACCGTCGGCACCGTGCAGCGCTCCGGCGGACCCCAGCCGGCCAGCACCACCGCCCCGCCCCGCCGGACCGCCGGCAGGGCCGCCGCCAGGGCGCCCGGGGAGGGCGCGAAGGCGAGCAGCACGTCGTAGGGCCGCGCGGCGGGCACCGGGGGAGCCGCCACCACCTCCAGCAGCCGTTCCCGGGCCAGCGCCCGGCGGGCCGGATCCGCCTCCACGCCGGTGGCGGCGGCACCCCGCCCGCCGGCCAGCAGCAGGGCCAGCCCGGCCCCGCAGTCGAGGCCCAGCAGCCGGTCACCCGGCCCGATCTCCAGCCGGTCGTAGACCGCTTCGTACAGCGGTACCAGCATCCGTTCCTGGATCTCCGCCCAGTCCCGGGCGACGAGCGTCGCCGTCGGCGTCGGTGTCATCGAAAGAGCGCTCCTGATTCCGTGTCGCCCCCTTGCCCCCGTTGCCAGGGAACTCCCCATTCGCCCCCGCGTCCAGAGGAGCGCGCCACCCGATTCACGCTCGACCCGCCCGGCGCCGTACCATTCGCGCCATGGCAAAGGCACCCGTTCTCACCCCGCAGGCGGAGGATTTCCCCCGCTGGTACCAGGATCTGATCAACAAGGCCGAGCTGGCCGACAACGGTCCGGTCCGCGGCACCATGGTCATCCGCCCGTACGGCTACGGCCTGTGGGAGCGGATGCAGCAGGAGATGGACGCCCGCATCAAGGACGCCGGCGCCCAGAACGCGTACTTCCCGCTGTTCATCCCGCAGTCGTACCTGACGAAGGAAGCCGAGCACGTCGAGGGCTTCGCCCCCGAGCTCGCGGTCGTCACCCACGGCGGCGGCAAGGAGCTGGAGGAGCCGGTCGTCGTCCGGCCCACCTCCGAGACGATCATCAACGACTACTTCTCCAAGTGGGTCCAGAGCTACCGGGACCTGCCGCTGCTGATCAACCAGTGGGCCAACGTGGTCCGCTGGGAGATGCGCCCCCGCGTGTTCCTCCGTACGAGCGAGTTCCTCTGGCAGGAGGGCCACACCGCCCACGCCACGTACGAGGACGCCCGCGACTACGCGGCCCGCATCCACCGCGACGTCTACGGCGACTTCATGACGAACGTGCTCGGCATCGACGTCGTGCTCGGCCGCAAGACCGCCAAGGAGCGCTTCGCCGGCGCCATCAACACCCTCACCCTCGAGGGCATGATGGGCGACGGCAAGGCCCTGCAGATGGGCACGAGCCACGAGCTCGGCACCAACTTCGCCAAGGCCTTCAACACCCAGTACCTGTCGAAGGAGGGCCAGCAGGAGCTGGTCTGGCAGACCTCGTGGGGCGTCTCGACCCGCATGGTCGGCGGTCTGATCATGTCCCACGGCGACGACAACGGCCTGCGGGTGCCGCCGCGCCTGGCCAACGTCCAGGTCGTCGTGATGGCGATCAAGGGCGACGAGGCCGTGGCGAAGGTGCGCGAGCTGGGCGACCGGCTCAAGGCCGCGGGCATCCGCGTCCACGTCGACGACCGCGTCGACACCCCCTTCGGCCGCCGCGCCGTCGACTGGGAGCTCAAGGGCGTACCGGTCCGCATCGAGATCGGCCCCCGCGACCTGGAGGCCGGCACCGCGATGCTGGCCCGCCGCATCCCGGGCGGGAAGACCCCGGTGCAGATCGACGCCCTCGCCGACCTGCTGCCCAAGGTCCTCGACGAGGACCAGGCGCAGCTGCTGCGCGAGTCCCGCGAGCGCCGCGAGGCCCGTACGAGCGACGTCGCCACCATCGCGGAGGCCGCCGAGGCCGCCATCGCGGGCGGCTGGGCGCGCATCCCGTGGGCCGACCTGGGCCCCGAGGGCGAGGCCAAGCTGGGCGAGCAGGCCGTCTCGGTGCGCTGCCTGGTGGCCGAGGACGGGTCGGTCCCGGTGGCCGACGACGCCCCCGGTACGCTCGCGATCGTCGCGCGCTCCTACTGATTTCCCCATGGCGCCCCTGGCGTGCGGCTTCGGCCGCGCGCCGGGGGCGTCGGCGTCGATAGCCCTCGTTACGTACCGACTCCTCCTGGGATATGCGCACCCGTCCTCGTCAGGACGCATCAGAGTGAACTGACTGGTACGTGCAAAAAATTTGGAATGGCCCGGAATCGGAACACCGGGGCACCCCGGCTCGTTGTCACGACGTGAGCACGACACCACCTGTTCTCGCCGCAGAGCTGGCGCAGGCGTGGGCCGACATTCAGCGGTACCACCCCGAGCTGCCTGACCTTGCCGCGCCCGAGTCCCTGATCGGAGAGTCCTCGTCCGCCTGTGGCGCCGAGCTCTCCTTCGAGCGACTGCTGCACGAGGCAGTCCACGGCATCGCCGCCGCCCGCGGAGTGCGTGACACCTCGCGCGCCGGCCGCTACCACAACCGCAGATTCCTCGCGATCGCCGAGGAGATGGGGCTGGACCACTCCGAGGAGCCGCACGCCAGCAGCGGGTTCTCCCTGGTCACCCTCAATCCCGAGGCCAAGAAGCGCTACCGCCCCACCATCGAGCGGCTCCAGCGCGCCCTCAAGGCGCATACGGCGGCCACCGCGGCCGACACCAAGCGCAGCTTCCGCGGTCCGGCCGCCCGGCACGGCTCCTCGGGCGGCGGCGTACGGGTCAAGGCGGTCTGCGACTGCGGGCGCAACGTCCGGGTGGTCCCCTCCGTGCTGGCGCAGGCGCCGATCGTCTGCGGCGGCTGCATGAAGCCCTTCCGGATCCCCGAGGTCGCCACCGCGGCCGCCTCCTGACCGTGACCGCGCAGGGGCGTGGTGTGCGGCCTCCGCCGGGCGGTCGGGGTCATCCCTGCCGCTCGGAAGGGCCGCAGGCGTGTGGCACAATGGGCAGCTGTACTCGACAGTCGCATAGGACCCCTCTCTCCTCCGGCTGACGCGTCCATCGGGCATCCGAGTACCGCAACCCCACGTGGCATCTCAAAGTGCCCAACCACGTCAAGTTCAGGAGACACCACTCCAGTGGCAGTCAAGATCAAGCTCAAGCGCCTCGGTAAGATCCGCTCCCCGCACTACCGCATCGTCGTCGCCGACGCCCGCACCCGCCGGGACGGTCGCGCGATCGAGGAGATCGGCATCTACCAGCCGACGTACAACCCCTCGCGCATCGAGGTCAACGCCGAGCGCGCGCAGTACTGGCTGTCCGTGGGCGCCCAGCCCACCGAGGCCGTTCTCGCCATCCTGAAGCTCACCGGTGACTGGCAGGCGCACAAGGGCCTCCCGGCCCCGGCGCCGCTGCTGCAGCCGGCGACGAAGGAAGACAAGCGTCGTTCCTTCGACGAGTTCGCCAAGGCCCTCGAGGGCATCGGCGAGGGCAAGGGCGAGGCCATCACCCAGAAGAAGAAGGCCGACAAGAAGGCGGACGAGGCTGAGGCCGCCGCCGAGTCGACCGAGGCCTGAGCATGCTCGAGGAGGCTCTTGAGCACCTCGTGAAGGGCATTGTGGACAACCCCGACGACGTGCAGGTCGCCTCGCGCAACCTGCGCCGCGGGCAGGTGCTGGAGGTCCGGGTGCACCCCGACGACCTCGGCAAGGTGATCGGCCGCAACGGCCGCACCGCTCGTGCCCTGCGCACCGTCGTGGGCGCCATCGGCGGCCGGGGGATCCGCGTCGACCTCGTCGACGTGGACCAGGTCCGCTGAGCAGTTGAACACCGGCACGGGCCGGGGAGGGCAAATGTGCCCGCCCCGGCCCGTTGTCGTCCGAACAGGAGATACAAGGTGGAGCTGGTAGTCGCGCGGGTCGGCCGCGCCCACGGGATCAAGGGTGAGGTCACCGTCGAGGTGCGGACCGACGAGCCGGAGCTGCGGCTCTCGCCCGGCGCCGTGCTGCGGACCGAACCGGCGTCGGCGGGTCCGCTGACCATCGAGACGGGCCGGGTGCACAGCGGCCGGCTCCTGCTCCGCTTCGAGGGCGTCAAGGACCGCACCGCCGCCGAAGGGCTGCGCAACACCCTCCTGATCGCGGACGTCGATCCGGCGGAGCTGCCCGAGGAGGAGGACGAGTACTACGACCACCAGCTCATGGACCTGGACGTCGTGCTCGAGGACGGCACCGAGATCGGCCGGATCACCGAGATCTCGCACCTGCCCTCGCAGGACCTCTTCATCGTCGAGCGCCCGGACGGCACCGAGGTCATGATCCCCTTCGTCGAGGAGATCGTCGCCGAGATCGACCTGGAGGAGCAGCGCTGCGTCATCACCCCGCCGCCCGGGCTGATCGACGACCGCGCCGAGATCGCCTCCACGCGTGACGCCGAGGCTTCCCCGGAGGCCGAGAAGTCCGGGGACGACGCCTGATGCGGCTCGACGTCGTCACGATCTTCCCCGAGTACCTGGAGCCGCTGAACGTCTCCCTCGTCGGCAAGGCGCGGGCGCGCGGGCAGCTCGACGTACACGTGCACGACCTGCGGGAGTGGACGTACGACCGGCACAACACCGTCGACGACACCCCGTACGGCGGCGGCCCCGGCATGGTCATGAAGACCGACCCCTGGGGCGAGGCCCTGGACTCGGCGCTGGCCGACGGCTACGAGTCCGGCGCGCACGGCCCGGTCATGGTCGTGCCCACGCCCAGCGGCCGGCCCTTCACCCAGGAACTGGCCGTCGAGCTCTCCGGGCGGCCCTGGCTGATCTTCACCCCGGCCCGGTACGAGGGCATCGACCGCCGCGTCATGGACGAGTACGCGACGCGGATGCCGGTCTACGAGGTCTCCATCGGCGACTACGTCCTCGCGGGCGGGGAGGCGGCCGTGCTGGTCGTCACCGAGGCCGTGGCCCGGCTGCTGCCCGGGGTGCTCGGCAACGCCGAATCGCACCGCGACGACTCCTTCGCCCCCGGCGAGATGGCCAACCTGCTCGAAGGCCCCGTCTACACCAAGCCCCCGCAGTGGCGCGGCCGCGGCATCCCCGAGGTGCTGCTCAGCGGCCACCACGGCAAGATCGCCCGCTGGCGCCGCGACGAGGCCTTCCGCCGCACCGCGCAGAACCGCCCGGACCTGATCGAGCGCTGCGAGGCCTCCGCCTTCGACAAGAAGGACCGCGAGATCCTCAGCATCCTGGGCTGGAAGCCGTCCGGAGACGGCCGATTTTGGCGCAGGCCGCAGGCCGTGGAAGAATAGGCGGCTGCTGTGTGCTTCCGTACGCTCCTGCCACAGGGGGATCGCCGTACGGGGAGTGGCACGGCTCCCGAATTCTCTACGGAAACCCGCACCGGCGACCTGTGGCGTCGTGCGAAGAAAGCAGACGAACAACATGTCTCACCTGCTCGATGGCGTCAACGCCGCCTCCCTGCGCACGGACGTCCCGGCCTTCCGCCCGGGTGACACGATCAACGTGCACGTCCGCGTGATCGAGGGCAACCGCTCCCGTATCCAGCAGTTCAAGGGCGTTGTCATCCGTCGCCAGGGCTCTGGCGTCTCCGAGACCTTCACCGTTCGCAAGGTCTCCTTCAGCGTCGGCGTGGAGCGCACCTTCCCGGTCCACTCCCCGATCTTCGAGAAGATCGAGCTCGTCACCCGCGGTGACGTGCGTCGCGCCAAGCTGTACTTCCTCCGTGAGCTCCGCGGCAAGGCCGCGAAGATCAAGGAGAAGCGCGACCGCTGATCTCCTCTCCGGGTCCCGGGGGCGGGCGGATAGGCTCGCACCCGATGGACACCGAAGCAGAGCTCACACAGCGCGGCCACTCCTCCCCCGAACAGGGGGAGGGGCGGCCGCGTTCTGCTTTTTCCGGGTCCTGGCTGTCCGGCTCCTGGCGGCGGGCCGGACTGGTCGGCGTGCTCTGCGCCGTCTTCCTGCTGGTGCTGGCCAACTTCGTCGTCCAGCCCTTCCAGATCCCGAGCCGTTCCATGGAGCCGACCCTGCAGGTGGGGGACCGCGTCCTGGTCAACAAGCTGGCGTACCGTTTCGGCGCCCAGCCCCGGCGGGGCGACGTGGTGGTCTTCGACGGCACCGGGTCCTTCGTGCTCGAGTCCGCCGGCGGCAACCCGGTGGGTGACGCCGTGCACGGCGCGTTCTCGGCGCTCGGGCTCGCGGAGCCCTCCGACACCGACTTCGTGAAGCGGGTCGTGGGCGTCGGCGGGGACGACGTGGTGTGCTGCGACCAGGGCGGCCGGATCCAGGTCAACGGGGTCCCGGTGGAGGAGCCCTACCTGTACGCCGGGGACTCGGCCTCGAAGGTGCCCTTCCGGATCGTCGTTCCGCTGGGGACCCTGTGGGTCATGGGCGACCACCGCTCCCAGTCCCGGGACTCCCGGGACCACCTGGGGGAGCCTGGCGGGGGGATGGTGCCGGTGGAGAAGGTGATCGGGCGGGCCGACTGGATCGGCTGGCCGGTGTCGCGCTGGGGTTCGGTGCCCGGGGCGGGCACCGGGGACGGCCCCCATGGGTAGCCGCGGGCGCCCGCGGGGTGCGGGCCGCCCGGAGCCGGCGCGGGGGAGCGAACCGGAACGGCCCCGGCGGAGCCCGGAGCCGGGGCCCCGGCCCGCGCGGGAGCCCGCCGGAGCCGTCGCGCCGGAACCGCCGACCGGGGACGCCGGGGGTGGCGAGGGCGTGGAGCCCGTGGAGCCCGGAGGGCGGGCCGAGCGGCGACGGCTGGCGCGCAAGGTCCGCCGGCGCAGGCGTACCCGCCGCGTGGGCGAGCTGCCGCTGCTGGTGGCGGTCGCGCTGTGCATAGCCCTGGTGCTCAAGACCTTCCTGGTGCAGGCCTTCTTCATCCCGTCCGGCTCCATGGAGCAGACGATCCGGATCGGGGACCGGGTGCTGGTCGACAAGCTGACCCCGTGGTTCGGCTCGAAGGTCCAGCGGGGCGACGTCGTCGTGTTCAAGGATCCGGGCGGCTGGCTCAAGGGCGAGGCCGCGAGGTCCGAACCGGACCCGGCGGGCCTCAAGCAGATCAAGCAGGCCCTGACCTTCATCGGCCTGCTGCCCTCGGCGGACGAGCAGGACCTGATCAAGCGGGTCATCGGCGTCGGCGGGGACACCGTGAAGTGCTGCGACGCCCGGGGCCGGGTGACCGTCAACGGAGCGCCGCTCGATGAGCCTTACGTGTCACCCGGCAACGCCCCTTCCGAAATCCGATTCGAGGTGCGCGTACCGGCGGGGCGGATCTTCGTGATGGGCGACCACCGCGCCAATTCGGCCGATTCCCGTTACCACCTCGACGAGGCCTTCGAGGGCACCATCGACGTGAAGGGCGTGGTCGGGCAGGCTGTGGTGATCGCCTGGCCCTACGACCACTGGCGCGGACTCGACCAGCCGGCGACCTTCCTGTCCGTGCCGGACCCCGTACGGGGCGGTAGGCGGCGCGGGCCCCGTCGGCGCCGTCCGGGCACGCCGTTCGCATAGTGTGGCCCTGGTCTCCCGCGCCTTAGGGAACTCCCGCTCGTTAGGGGAGGGGAGGGCCCGTTCCTGATCCCGGTACGGGCAGCGGTTTTCCGAGTGAGGAGTGGATGTGGGGGACGTGGCGGTAGGCGCACGATCCGGACGCGATGAGGGCGAGGAGCGGCCGGACGACGCCGTCGGGCACGAGACCGAGGAGGAGGGCGCCGAGGCGGAGAAGCCGCAGCGTTCCTTCTGGAAGGAGCTCCCGCTCCTCATCGGTATCGCCCTGCTGCTGGCCCTGCTGATCAAGACCTTCCTGGTGCAGGCGTTCTCGATCCCGTCCGACTCGATGCAGAACACCCTGCAGCGCGGCGACCGGGTGCTGGTGGACAAGCTGACCCCGTGGTTCGGCTCGGAGCCCGAGCGCGGCGAGGTCGTGGTCTTCCACGACCCCGCGAACTGGCTGGCCGGGGAGCCCACCCCGGAGCCCAACATCGCGCAGACGATCCTGAGCAAGATCGGCCTGATGCCGTCCGCCGACGAGAAGGACCTGATCAAGCGGACCATCGCCATCGGCGGGGACACCGTGGAGTGCAAGAAGGGCGGACCGGTCGTCGTCAACGGCAAGGCGCTGGACGAGCCGTACATCTTCCCCGGCAACAGCGCGTGCGACGACTTCCCCTTCGGCCCGATCACCGTGCCCAAGGGCAAGATCTGGGTGATGGGCGACCACCGGCAGAACTCCCAGGACTCCCGTTACCACCAGCAGGACTCCACCCAGGGCTTCGTCCCGGTCAAGGACGTCGTCGGGCGGGCCGTGGTGGTGGCCTGGCCCATCACCCGCTGGTCCACGCTCCCCGTCCCGGACACCTTCGACCAGCCGGGCATCGGCAACCAGCCCCCGGCGCCGCTGCACTCGCCGCAGGCGAGCGGACCGGGCACGGCGGGGGTCACCCCGGCCGCGCTGGGGCTCGTCGGGGCCGTTCCCCTGGTGATGTGGCGCAGGCGGAGGCTGACCAAGGGGCGTACCGCCCGGTAGGGTGCCGCCCAGGTCGACGATCTCCGAGGCATGGGGGCGCTGCAATGGGCGGAACGCAGGCAATACGCGCGCGCAGGGATGGCCGCGGCGGCCTCGGCAACACGTTGTCGGGGATCGCCGTGGCCATCGGCTTCGTGCTCTTCCTCGGCGGCTTCGTCTGGGGTGCCGTGGTGTACCAGCCGTACACGGTGCCGACGGACTCGATGGTGCCGACGGTGCAGCCCGGTGACCGGGTGCTGGCGCAGCGGATCGACGGCGGTGAGGTGCGGCGCGGTGACGTGGTCGTCTTCACCGACACCGTGTGGAGCAACTCGCCCATGGTCAAGCGGGTCGTGGCGGTCGGCGGCGACACCGTCTCCTGCTGCGGCCAGGGCGGCCGGGTGACCGTGAACGGCGAGCCGCTGGACGAGCCGTACCTGGACCACGAGGGCAGCGGCGCGGCCGCCGCGGGCACGACGCCGTTCGAGGTGAAGGTGCCCGAGGGCAATCTCTTCCTGATGGGCGACCGGCGCGGCGGCTCGCTGGACTCCCGGTCGCACCTCCAGGACGCCGGCCAGGGGACGGTGCCCCGGTCGGCGGTCTCGGCCCGGGTCGACGCCCTCGCGTGGCCGTCCGTGAAGATGCTGGACCGGCCGCAGGTCTTCGCCGCCCTGCCCGGCGGGATCTCCGCTCCCGGACCGCTGCGGCTCCAGGTGACGGCGGTGCTGGCCGGCGCGGCCCTGGTGGTGCTGGGCGGCGCCTACGGGCCGCTCGCGCGGCTCCTGGGACGCGGGCGCGGGAGGGCGGGCACCGATGGCCGCTGAGCCGTCCGGGACGCCGCGGAAGGTCTCGCGGGTGATCCTGCTCGACCCCGAGGACCGGATCCTGCTGCTGCACGGCTTCGAGCCGGACGATCCCGCCGACGACTGGTGGTTCACCCCCGGCGGGGGCCTGGAGGGCACCGAGAGCCGGGAGCAGGCCGCGCTGCGGGAACTCGCCGAGGAGACCGGGATCACAGAGGTGGAGCTGGGGCCGGTGCTGTGGCACCGGTACTGCTCCTTCCCCTTCGACGGCAGGCGCTGGGAGCAGGACGAGTGGTACTTCCTGGCCCGTACCGCCCAGACCGGCACCGAGATGGGCGGCCTCACCGAGCTGGAGCGGCGCAGCGTCACGGGGGCCAGGTGGTGGACCTCCGAGGAACTTCTCGCGGCCCGTGAGACGGTGTACCCGACCAGACTGGCCGAGCTGCTCCGGACGCTGCTCGACGACGGTCCTCCGGGCGCTCCGGTGGTCCTCGCCCCGGAAATCGTTTAGGGGCGTACGGCGCTGGCGCACAATAGGGGGACGCACGGCTGAAGGGGAACATGCCATGAGCGCCGAGGACCTCGAGAAGTACGAGACCGAGATGGAGCTGAAGCTCTATCGGGAGTACCGCGACGTCGTCGGGCTGTTCAAGTACGTGATCGAGACCGAACGACGTTTCTACCTCACCAACGACTACGAGATGCAGGTGCACTCGGTCCAGGGCGAGGTCTTCTTCGAGGTCTCGATGGCCGACGCGTGGGTCTGGGACATGTACCGGCCGGCCCGCTTCGTCAAGCAGGTCCGCGTGCTGACCTTCAAGGACGTGAACATCGAGGAGCTCAACAAGAGCGACCTCGAACTGCCGGGCGCCGACCTGCCGGGCTGATCCGCCTTCCGCCGCACGGGCCCGCCGCCCGCTGACCCCTGGACCGGTTCACCCTCAGGGGTGAGCCGGCTGTCCACAGTGCCCTGGTTTTCCACCAAGATCCACTCGGTGCGCCGGAACGCGGGACCGTCGGCGGCGGAGGTGGTGCCGGATGAACGCGAAGGGCGTGGCACAGCAGGCATTGGGGCGGTACGGCGAGGAGCTCGCCGCGCGGAGGCTGACCGAGTCCGGGATGACGGTGATCGCCAGGAACTGGCGGTGCCGCGCCGGGGAGGTCGACATCGTGGCCCGCGACGGGGACGCCCTCGTCGTGTGCGAGGTCAAGACGCGCCGCGGGGGCGACTTCGAACACCCCATGGCCGCCGTCCGGGCCGGCAAGGCCGAGCGGCTGCGCCGGCTCGCCGGGCGGTGGCTCGCCGACCACGGGGGCCCGCCGCCGGGCGGGGTGCGGATCGACCTCGTCGCGGTCCTGCTGCCCCGGCGCGGGGCACCCGTGGTGGAGCACGTCAGGGGGGTGGCCTGATGGGATTCGCGCGGGCCTGCTCGGTGGCCCTGGTGGGCGTCGAGGGCGTACTGGTGGAGGTGCAGGCCGACCTGGAACCGGGGGTGGCGGCCTTCACCCTGGTGGGGCTGCCGGACAAGACCCTGGTCGAGAGCCGCGACCGGGTACGGGCGGCGGTGGCGAACTCGGGCGCCCCCTGGCCGCAGAAGAAGCTCACGGTCGGACTCAGCCCGGCGTCCGTACCGAAGGCCGGCGCCCATTTCGACCTGGCCGTCGCCGCGGCGGTGCTGGGCGCCGCCGAGGTCGTCGACCCCGGCAGGATCGCCGACCTCGTGCTCATCGGGGAGCTGGGCCTCGACGGCCGGGTGCGCCCGGTGCGGGGGATCCTGCCGGCCGTGCTCGCCGCCGCCGAGGCCGGGTACCGGCAGGTGGTGGTGCCGCAGCAGTGCGCTGCCGAGGCGACCCTGGTCCCGGACGTCTCGGTGCTGGGCGTGCGCAGCCTGCGGCAGCTGATCGCGGTGCTGACCGACGGGGAGGTGCCCGAGGAGGACCCCCCGCCGGAGGCCGGGCGCCCCGATCCGATGCTCGCCGGGCTGGTCGTGCCCGGCGCCGGGCTCGGGACGGGCCTCTCGGGCCGGGGCGACGCCGGGGACTTCCCCGACCTCGCCGACGTCGCCGGGCAGCACGGCGCCCGCCGGGCCCTGGAGGTGGCGGCCTCGGGGGGCCACCACCTCTTCCTCAGCGGGCCCCCGGGCGCGGGCAAGACGATGCTCGCCGAGCGGCTGCCCTGGCTGCTGCCGCCGCTCACCCGACAGGACTCCCTGGAGGTGACGGCCGTCCACTCGGTCGCGGGAATCCTGCCGCCCGGCGAACCGCTGGTCGGCAGGGCGCCTTACTGCGCCCCGCACCACTCCGCGACCATGCAGTCGCTGGTCGGCGGCGGGGCCGGGATCCCCAGGCCGGGTGCGGTCTCCCTGGCCCACAAGGGGGTGCTCTTCCTGGACGAGGCCGCGGAGTTCAGCGGCAAGGTGCTGGACGCCCTGCGGCAGCCCCTCGAAGCCGGGCACGTGGTCATCGCCAGGGCCGCCGGGGTGGTACGGCTGCCCGCCCGCTTCCTGATGGTCCTCGCGGCGAACCCCTGCCCCTGCGGCCGCCACACCCTGACCGGGTCCGGCTGCGAATGCCCCTCCTCGGTGATCCGGCGCTACCAGGCCCGGCTGTCCGGGCCCCTGCTCGACCGGGTCGACCTGCGGGTCGAGGTGGAGCCGGTCACCCGCTCCGACCTCCTCGGCCACGGCGGCCGCGGAGAGGCCACCGCCGCCGTCGCCGACCGGGTCCGCGAGGCCCGCGACCGGGCCGCCGCCCGGCTCGCCGACACCCCGTGGCGGCTCAACTCCGAGGTGCCCGGGCACGAGCTGCGCACCCGCTGGCCCGCCGGCCCCGGAGCCCTGGCCCTGGCCGAGCGGGACATGGAGCGCGGACTGCTCACCGCGCGGGGGCTGGACCGGGTGCTGCGGGTCGCCTGGACCGTGGCCGACCTGCGGGGCCGCGACCGCCCCGACGCGCTGGACGCGGCCGTCGCGCTGGAGCTGCGCACCGGGATCGCCCGGGGCGCCGCCCAGGCCGTGGGGGCGGGGTCGTGAGCGCGGAGGGGCGGCCCGATCCGGAGGTCCTGGCCCGGGCCGCGCTGACCAGGGTGCTGGAGCCGGGGGACGAGCACGGCGGGCGCTGGATCCGGGAGCTCGGGGCCACCACGGTCATGCGGCTCCTGACCGGCCCCGGCCCGGAGGCCGGGCCGCTGACCGGGGCGGGGCCCGAGCGGCTCGCCGGGTACCGCAGACGGGCCGCCGTCGCGGAGCCCCTGCGGGACCTGGAGAGCGCCGCCTGCTCGGGCGTCCGCTTCGTGTGCCCCGGCTCGGCGGAGTGGCCGACCCAGCTGGACGACCTCGGCGACGCCCGGCCCGTCGGGCTCTGGTTGCGGGGCCGCCCCCACCTGCGGACCTGGGCCCTGCGCTCGGTCGCCGTGGTCGGGGCCCGGGCGTGTACCCCGTACGGGGCCCACATGGCGCAGACCCTGGCCGCCGGGCTCACCGAGCGCGGCTGGGTGGTCGTCTCCGGGGCGGCGTACGGCATCGACGGCGCCGCCCACCGCGGGGCCCTCGCCTCGGGCGGAGCCACGGCGGCCGTACTGGCCTGCGGGGTGGACACGGTCTACCCGCGCGGCCACGCCGGACTCCTGGGCCGGATCACCCGTCAGGGGCTGGTGCTGGGCGAACTGCCGCCCGGGACCCACCCCACCCCGAGCCGGTTCGTGCTGCGCAACCGGGTCATCGCCGCCCTCACCCGGGGGACGGTGGTCGTGGAGGCCGCCCACCGCAGCGGCTCCCTGGTCACCGCCCGCCGCGCCCAGGAGCTGGGCCGCCTCACCATGGGCGTACCCGGCCCGGCCACCAGCGGCCTCTCGGCCGGGGTGCACGAGCTGCTGCGCGGCGAGGCGGTGCTCGTCACGGACGCCGACGAGATCGTCGAACTCGTCGGCGACATGGGCGAACTGGCCCCCGCCCGGCGCGGCCCGGTCCACGCCCGGGACCTGCTGGCCCCCGGCGCCGCGCGGGTACTTGAAGCGCTCCCCGCGGGCCGGGCGGCGAGCCTCGACGAGATCGCCCTCGCCGCGGCCGCCGGCACCGATGAAGTCATCGGCAGACTGTACGAACTTCACTCTCTGGGGTTCGTCGAACGGCAGGGCGACGGCTGGCGGTTGACCCCGCGGACGTCGCGAGAGGGGGTGCAATCCGGAGCCGACCGGCGAGGCGGTCGTTGACCTGGGGCGTTCCGGTGAAAGAGTGACGGCGATGACATACGCGGTCCTCCCGGTGGCAGTCGCCGGGACCGTGCGCGAGGCGCCGGTCCCGGGGCGCCCGCGCGAGGGCGGACGCCCCTGGGCCTCCGTGCCATCCCGTACTCTTCGCGCACCGCGACACTTCCGTCACGCTACGCTCCCAAGGAATCCCGCTCCGGCAAAGGCGAAGCATGCCCCAGCACACCTCAGGGTCCGACCGCGCTGCGGTGCCCCCCGCTGCCCGTGGCGGCGTGCGGTCCACCGCGCCCTCGTCCCTGGAGGTGCTCTGGCGCTCATACAAGGACTCGGGCGACGAGCGGCTGCGGGAGCAGCTGATCCTGCACTACTCGCCCCTGGTGAAATACGTGGCGGGCCGGGTCAGCGTGGGCCTGCCACCCAACGTGGAGCAGGCCGACTTCGTCTCCTCCGGCGTCTTCGGACTGATCGACGCGATCGAGAAGTTCGACATCGAACGCTCCATCAAGTTCGAGACGTACGCCATCACCCGGATCCGCGGCGCGATGATCGACGAGCTGCGCGCGCTGGACTGGATCCCGCGCTCCGTGCGCCAGAAGGCGCGCGCCGTCGAGCGCGCCTACGCGACGCTGGAGGCCCAGCTGCGGCGCACCCCGACGGAGGGTGAGGTCGCCGGGGAGATGGGCATCGCGGTGGAGGAACTCCACACGGTCTTCAGCCAGTTGTCCCTGGCCAACGTGGTCGCCCTGGAAGAGCTGCTGCACGTGGGCGGGGAGGGCGGGGACCGCCTCTCCCTGATGGACACCCTGGAGGACACCGCCGCCGACAACCCGGTCGAGGTGGCCGAGGACCGGGAGCTGCGCAGGCTGCTCGCCCGGGCCATCAACACCCTCCCGGAGCGGGAGAAGACCGTGGTGACCCTCTACTACTACGAGGGCCTGACCCTCGCCGAGATCGGCAACGTACTGGGCGTCACCGAGAGCCGGGTCAGCCAGATCCACACCAAATCCGTGCTCCAGCTGCGGGCCAAGCTCGCCGACGTCGGCCGCTGAGCCGGCGGCGGTCCCGGCGGGGCCGACACCCCTTGCGGGCCTCCGTACAGTGGTGACGTGCCCAGGATTCGAGCGGCCTCCGTGGCCGAGCACCGGTCGATGCAGCGCGGCGCCCTGTTGGACGCCGCACGTTCCCTGTTGTCCGAAGGCGGGACGGAAGCCCTGACCTTCCCCGCCCTCGCGGAGCGGACCGGGCTCGCCCGGTCGTCCGTGTACGAGTACTTCCGGTCCCGCGCGGCCGTCGTCGAAGAGCTGTGCGCGGTGGACTTCCCCGTCTGGGCCGCCGAGATCGAGGCGGCGATGGAGCAGGCGCCCACGCCGGAGGCGAAGATCGAGGCCTACGTCCGCACCCAGCTGGGGCTGGTGGGGGACCGGCGCCACCGCGCGGTGGTGGCGATCTCCGCCGGCGAGCTGGACGCCGGCGCGCGGGAGAAGATCCGCGCAGCGCACGGCGGCCTGGTGGCGATGATCGTCGAGGCCCTGGGGGTCCTCGGGCTGCCGGAGCCCCGGCTGTCCGCGATGCTGCTCCAGGGCGTCGTGGACGCGGCGGCCCGCCGGATCGAGCTCGGCGCCGCCGAGGACCCGGCCGTGATCACCGAGACCGCCGTCTCCATGGCGCTGCGGGGCGTCACCGCCTGATCCGCAGGACGCGGCCTAAGGAGCCGCCGGCAGCAGCCGGGGCGTGGGCGCGGGGAGCAGGGCCAGCGGGTTCAGGTAGGCGTCCTCGCCCGCCAGCAGGCCCCAGTGCAGGCAGGGGCCCGGGCAGTGGGAGCCCTCCGTGAGCACCGCCACCACCTGCCCCGCCGCGACCGCCTCCCCCTGCGCCACCAGCGGCCGCACCGGCTCGTACGTCGTGCGCAGGCCGCCCGGGAGGGTGAGCGAGAGCACCCCGCGCCCCGCCACCCGCCCCGCGTAGTGCACCCGCCCGGGCCCCACGGCCCGTACCTCCGCCCCGGCCGGCGCCGACAGGTCCACACCGCGGTGGCCGGCCGCGTACGGGGTCGGCTGAGGATCCCACCAGCGCGCCACGGACAGCGGCGCGGGCAGGGGGCGCGCGCCCCGCACCCCGCGCGCCGCGCCCCCGCCGCGCACCGGTGCGACGGGCGCCGAGGAGGCGGGTTCCGGGGCCGCGGGCCCGGGCGCGGGCGGCGGGCCGGGCAGCGGCCGGGGCAGTGCCAGGAGCAGGATGAGCAGCAGTTTCGTCATGCCCGGCAGGATCCCGCGCGGGCGGCCCGCCCGGTCCGCGCCTGTGGACGGCCGAAAGGGTGTGGACAACGGCGTCACCCGGCATACCGCCGGGTCCCGTACACTTCTTGTGGCGATCCGGGTCACCGGGTCGACTTCGCACGCCCCAGCGCCGACCGGTTCCGGTCAGGTGAATGCGTCTCTCGGTCCCTCAAGGGGCAGGGCGCGGCGGGGCGTCAGGAACCAAAACCGAGAAACCAAGGAGATGGCCATGGCCGTCGTAACGATGCGGGAGCTGCTGGAGAGCGGCGTCCACTTCGGTCACCAGACCCGTCGCTGGAACCCGAAGATGAAGCGCTTCATCTTCACCGAGCGCAACGGCATCTACATCATCGACCTGCTCCAGTCGCTGTCGTACATCGACCGCGCCTACGAGTTCGTGAAGGAGACCGTCGCGCACGGTGGCTCCATCATGTTCGTCGGTACGAAGAAGCAGGCGCAGGAGGCCATCGCCGAGCAGGCGACCCGCGTCGGCATGCCGTACGTCAACCAGCGCTGGCTGGGCGGCATGCTCACCAACTTCTCCACCGTCTACAAGCGCCTCCAGCGCCTGAAGGAGCTTGAGGCGATCGACTTCGAGGACGTCGCCGCCTCGGGTCTCACCAAGAAGGAGCTCCTGGTCCTCTCCCGCGAGAAGGCCAAGCTGGAGAAGACCCTCGGTGGTATCCGCGAGATGTCGAAGGTTCCCAGCGCCGTCTGGATCGTCGACACCAAGAAGGAGCACATCGCCGTCGGTGAGGCGCGCAAGCTGCACATCCCGGTCGTCGCGATCCTCGACACCAACTGCGACCCCGACGAGGTCGACTACAAGATCCCGGGCAACGACGACGCGATCCGCTCCGTCACCCTGCTCACCCGCGTGATCGCCGACGCCGTCGCCGAGGGCCTCATCGCCCGCTCCGGCGCCGCGACCGGCGACTCGAAGCCGGGCGAGAAGGCCGCCGCCGAGCCCCTCGCCGAGTGGGAGCGCGACCTGCTCGAGGGCGAGAAGAAGGCTGACGCCGAGGCCCCCGCGGCCGAGGCCCCGGCTGCCGAGGCCCCCGCGGCCGAGGCTGCGGCCGTCGAGGCTCCGGCCGCCGACGCCGAGCAGGCCTGACCCACTGAGAGCGCCCGGCGTTCACGCGCCGGGCACTCGCAGCACGGACGATGACGGCGGGGGAGCCGCGCCACGAGCGCGCTCTCCCGCCGTTCACCCGTAGATCTACGACTTCGAGAGAGAATCACAGACTCATGGCGAACTACACCGCCGCTGACGTCAAGAAGCTCCGCGAGCTCACCGGCGCCGGCATGCTGGACTGCAAGAACGCGCTCGTCGAGGCCGACGGTGACGTCACCAAGGCCAACGAGATCCTGCGCGTCAAGGGCCTGAAGGGTGTCGCCAAGCGCGAGGGCCGTTCCGCCGAGAACGGTGCCGTCACCTCCCTGATCGCCGCCGACGCCACCTCCGGCGTGCTGCTCGAGCTCAAGTGCGAGACCGACTTCGTCGCCAAGAGCCCGAAGTTCCTGGCCGTCGCCGACCAGCTCGCCGCCCACGTGGCCGCCACCACCCCGGCGGACATCGAGGCCCTGCTGGCGTCCGAGATCGAGGCCGGCAAGACCGTCCAGGCGTTCGTGGACGAGGCCAACGCCAACCTCGGTGAGAAGATCGTCCTCGACCGCTTCGCGCAGTACGAGGGCGCCTTCGTCGCCTCCTACATGCACCGCACCATGCCCGACCTGCCCCCGCAGATCGGTGTCCTGGTCGAGCTGGACAAGGCCGACGCCGACCTGGCCAAGGGCATCGCCCAGCACATCGCCGCCTTCGCGCCGAAGTACCTGACCGCCGAGGACGTTCCGGCCGAGGTCGTCGAGTCCGAGCGCCGCGTCGCCGAAGAGGTCACCCGCGCCGAGGGCAAGCCCGAGGCCGCGATCGCCAAGATCGTCGAGGGTCGCGTCAACGGCTTCTTCAAGGACGTCACGCTGCTCGGCCAGCCGTACGCGCTGGACAACAAGAAGTCCGTCCAGAAGGTTCTGGACGAGGCCGGTGTCACCCTGAAGCGCTTCGCCCGCATCAAGGTCGGCATCTGAGTCCGTCCGTACGCGACGGACACCGGACCCCGATAGGGTCTGAAGCAGTCGTCCGCGCTTGCGCAGGACGACCGCAGATCTGACGAGGAGGCCATTGCCGCAGAGGGAACCGCGAGGACCCACCGGCAATGGCCTTCTTCGTATGTGCACGAGGAGATCTCCATGAATCAGGGCGTGGACCCCCACACCGCATCCGACGACAAGAGCGACCACGAGCAGAAGGGTCGCCGCTTCATGCTGAAGCTGTCCGGCGAAGCCTTCTCCGGCGGCGGCGGACTGGGTGTCGACCCCGACGTCGTGCACGCCATCGCCCGCGAGATCGCGGCCGTTGTCCGCGACGGCGCCGAGATCGCGGTCGTCATCGGCGGCGGCAACTTCTTCCGCGGCGCGGAGCTTCAGCAGCGCGGCATGGACCGGGCCCGGTCCGACTACATGGGCATGCTCGGCACCGTCATGAACTGCCTCGCCCTCCAGGACTTCCTGGAGAAGGAAGGCATCGACAGCCGAGTCCAGACCGCCATCACCATGGGGCAGGTCGCGGAGCCGTACATCCCGCTGCGCGCCGTGCGCCACCTGGAGAAGGGCCGCGTCGTCATCTTCGGCGCCGGCATGGGCATGCCGTACTTCTCCACCGACACCACGGCCGCCCAGCGTGCCCTGGAAATCGACGCCGAAGCCCTCCTCATGGGCAAGAACGGTGTCGACGGGGTCTACGACTCCGACCCGAAGACCAACCCGGACGCGGTGAAGTTCGACGCGCTGGAGTACAGCGAGGTGCTGTCCCGGGACCTCAAGGTCGCCGACGCCACGGCCATCACGCTGTGCCGCGACAACCGGCTGCCGATCCTGGTCTTCGAGCTGCTCGCCGAAGGCAATATCGCCCGCGCCGTCAAGGGTGAGAAGATCGGCACGCTCGTGAGCGACCAGGGCACCCGGGCCTGAGCCCACCGAGCCGGGCCCGCAAGGGCCCGGTCCGGGCGGCCCGGACCGCCCGCGCCCGCCTGAACCATCCATATCTGACATGCAGGAGCACGTGGTGATCGAAGAAATCCTCCTCGAGGCCGAGGAGAAGATGGAGAAGGCCGTCGTCGTCGCCAAGGAAGACTTTGCCGCGATCCGCACGGGCCGTGCGCACCCGGCGATGTTCAACAAGATCGTGGCGGACTACTACGGTGCCATCACGCCCATCAACCAGCTCGCCTCCTTCGCCGTGCCCGAGCCGCGCATGGCGATCGTGACGCCGTTCGACGCCTCCGCGCTGCGCAACATCGAGCAGGCGATCCGCGACTCCGACCTCGGTGTCAACCCGAGCAACGACGGCCGCATCATCCGGGTGACCTTCCCGGAGCTGACGCAGGACCGCCGCAAGGAGTTCATCAAGGTCGCCAAGACCAAGGCCGAGGACTCCAAGGTCTCCATCCGCTCCGTGCGCCGCAAGGCCAAGGACGCCCTCGACAAGCTGGTCAAGGACAAGGAGGCCGGCGAGGACGAGGTGCGCCGCGCCGAGAAGGAGCTCGACGACACCACCGCGAAGTACGTCGCGCAGGTGGACGAGCTGCTCAAGCACAAGGAAGCCGAGCTCCTCGAGGTCTGATGAACGACTCTCCCTGGGCCGCTGAGCCGGTTCCGGCGGGTCCCGCATACGATGCGCTGGTGGGCCCGCAGACTGCGCCCATGTCCATCGTGCCCGATGCCGCCGGCCGTGCCTTCGACGACCGGGAAGCACGCGATCGGGGGGCCGCCTTCGTCGGCGGCCCCCCGTTCCGCGCCGAGACGCCGTTGCAGGAGCCCATGCCCAGCCCCCCGCCTCCGCCTCCGCAGGCCCCGCAGGACGCCTCGCCCCCGCCGCAGAAGAAGCGCGCGGGGCGGGATCTGCGTGCCGCCATAGGGGTCGGCGTCGGCCTCGGCGCGGTGATCTTCGCTTCGCTGTTCATCGTCAAGGCCGTCTTCGTCGGCGTCATCGTCGTCGCGGTCGTGGTCGGCCTGTGGGAGCTCACCTCCCGGCTCCAGGAGAAGAAGGGCATCAAGGCCCCGCTGGTCCCGCTCGCGGTCGGCGGCGCGGCGATGATCATCGCCGGGTACGTCCGCGGGGCCGAGGGCGCCTGGGTGGCGATGGCGCTCACCGCGCTGGCCGTTCTCGTGTGGCGGATGACCGAGCCTCCCGAGGACTACCTCAAGGACGTCACGGCCGGCGTCTTCGCGGCGTTCTACGTGCCCTTCCTGGCGACCTTCGTCGCGATGCTGCTGACCCCCGCCGACGGTCCGCAGCGCGTGGTGACCTTCCTGGTCCTGACCGTGGTCAGCGACACCGGGGCCTACGCCGTGGGCTGGCGCTTCGGCAAGACCAAGCTCGCCCCGCGCATCAGCCCCGGCAAGACCCGCGAGGGGCTCTTCGGAGCGGTGGCCTTCGCGATGGCGGCCGGCGCACTGTGCATGGAGTTCCTGATCGACGGCGGCGCCTGGTGGCAGGGCCTGCTGCTGGGCCTCGCGGTCGCGGTCTCCGCCACCCTGGGCGACCTCGGCGAGTCGATGATCAAGCGTGACCTGGGCATCAAGGACATGGGCACGCTGCTCCCGGGCCACGGCGGCATCATGGACCGACTGGACTCGCTGCTGCCGACCGCTCCGGTGGTCTGGCTGCTGCTGGCGGCGTTCGTCGGTACCGGCTGAGCCGTTGCTCCCGGGCCCTGAGGCCCTGGAGCGGAGCACCGGCTGACGGGTCGGGGCCGGGTTATCCTGGAGGGCGCGCCGTGTTCACGCGGCGCGCCCTTTCCGTCCGGCGGCCGAGTCGCCGCGGACCGGCCCTGCACGCGCGGGGTGACCCCCACCCCGTCGTACCGAGGAGTACCGCATGGCCCCCCGTCCCGTTCCGGGTGAGCTCACCTTCGTCGCGCCCCGCGGAGCGAAGAAGCCGCCCCGGCACCTCGCCGACCTCACCCCGGCCGAGCGCCGCGAGGCGGTGGCCGCGATCGGCGAGAAGCCGTTCCGGGCCAAGCAGCTCTCCCAGCACTACTTCGCCCGCTACGCGCACGACCCGGCCGAGTGGACCGACATCCCGGCGGCCTCGCGCGAGAAGCTCCAGCAGGAGCTGCTGCCGGAGCTGATGAACGTCGTGCGGCACATCAGCTGTGACAACGACACCACCCGCAAGACCCTGTGGAAGCTGCACGACGGCACGCTCGTCGAGTCCGTGCTGATGCGCTACCCCGACCGGGTGACGATGTGCATCTCCTCGCAGGCCGGCTGCGGCATGAACTGCCCGTTCTGCGCCACCGGCCAGGCCGGCCTGGACCGCAACCTCTCCACCGCCGAGATCGTGCACCAGATCGTCGACGGCATGCGCGCCCTGCGCGACGGCGAGGTCCCCGGCGGCCCGGCCCGGCTGTCCAACATCGTCTTCATGGGCATGGGCGAGCCGCTCGCGAACTACAAGCGCGTCGTCGGCGCCATCCGCCGCCTCACCGACCCGGAGCCCGACGGCCTGGGCCTGTCGCAGCGCGGCATCACCGTCTCCACCGTCGGCCTGGTCCCGGCGATGCTGCGGTTCGCCGACGAGGGCTTCAAGTGCCGCCTCGCGGTCTCCCTGCACGCCCCGGACGACGAGCTGCGCGACACCCTCGTCCCGGTGAACACCCGCTGGAAGGTCCGCGAGGTCCTCGACGCGGCCTGGGAGTACGCGGAGAAGTCCGGCCGCCGGATCTCCATCGAGTACGCCCTGATCCGCGACATCAACGACCAGGCCTGGCGCGGCGACCTGCTCGGTCGCCTGCTCAAGGGCAAGCGCGTGCACGTCAACCTGATCCCGCTGAACCCGACGCCGGGCTCGAAGTGGACCGCCTCGCGCCCCGAGGACGAGAAGGCCTTCGTCGAGGCGATCGCCCGCCACGGGGTGCCCGTGACCGTCCGTGACACCCGCGGCCAGGAGATCGACGGCGCGTGTGGCCAGCTCGCCGCCTCGGAACGCTAGATTCCGGTCACGGGCCGGCGTAAATCGGCCGCGGGGTACCCTGTGGCCGAACCAATTGCATATTCCGACAGGGGAGCGCCACAGCGCTGAGAGTGCGGTATCCGTCATCCGCAGACCCTCTGAACCTCGCCCCGGTCATTCGGGGTAGGAAGTTCGGTCACCACTCAAGCTGTTGCGCCCTGCCCGGCGTCCGCTCCCACAGAGCGCCGGGCGGGGCCGCGTCTTCTCCTGGTCATCCCAGGAGGAATCACCAGTGAGCACCACCAAGAAGATCGCGGGCGCGGCGCTCGCGGCCGCGCTCGGCGTCACCACGCTCGGCGCCTGTGGCGGCGGCGAGGCCAAGGACAAGCCCGCGGGCGCGACCGACGCCCCGAAGTCCAAGACGGTCACGCTCGTCTCCCACGACTCCTTCAACGTGACCGACACGGTCCTCAAGGAGTTCGAGCAGCAGAGCGGCTACACCGTCAAGGTGCTGAAGTCCGGCGACGCCGGCGCCGCCCTCAACCAGGAGATCCTCACCAAGGGCTCCCCGCGCGGCGACGTCTTCTTCGGCGTCGACAACACCCTGCTCTCGCGGGCCCTCGACAACGGAGTCTTCACCCCGTACCAGGCCAAGGGCCTGGACACGGTGAAGCCCGAGTTCGTCCTCGACAAGCAGCACCGCGTCACCCCGGTCGACTCCGGCGACATCTGCGTCAACTACGACAAGGCCTACTTCGCCGACAAGAAGATCGCCCCGCCGCAGACGCTGGACGACCTGGTCAAGCCGGAGTACAAGAACCTGCTGGTCACCGAGAACGCCGCGACCTCCTCGCCCGGCCTCGGCTTCCTCCTCGCCTCCGTCGGCAAGTACGGCGAGGAGGGCTGGAAGGACTACTGGAGCAAGCTCAAGGCCAACGGCGTCGAGGTCGTCGACGGGTGGGAGCAGGCCTACAACGAGCGCTTCTCCGGCTCCGCCGGCGGCAAGAAGGCCAAGGGCGACCGCCCGCTGGTCGTCTCCTACGCCTCCAGCCCGCCGGTCGAGGTCCTCTACGGCGAGCCGCAGCCGGCCGAGGCGCCCACGGGCGTGGCCACCGGCACCTGCTTCCGCCAGATCGAGTTCGCGGGCCTGCTCAAGGGCGCGAAGAACGATGAGGGCGGCAAGGCCCTCATCGACTTCCTGGTCTCCAAGAAGTTCCAGGAGGACATGCCGCTCCAGATGTTCGTGAACCCGGTGGTCAAGGACGCGAAGCTGCCGGAGCTGTTCACGAAGCACGGTGTCGTGGTCGACAAGCCGGAGAACGTCGCTCCGGAGGCCATCGCCAAGAACCGTGAGCAGTGGGTCAAGACGTGGTCCTCGCTCGTCGTGAAGTAGAGCGCCTTCCCGCGGGGGGCGGGCGCGCCACGGCCGTCAGACTCGCTCTGATGGCCGTGCCGCTCGCCTTCTTCGGACTGTTCTTCGCCTACCCCGTCGCCGCGATCGTCGGCCGCGGGCTCAAGACGGACGAGGGCTGGCAGTTCGGCCGGATCGGCGAGGTCCTCGCCCGGCCCGACATCGCCGGCGTGCTGTGGTTCACCACCTGGCAGGCGCTCGCCTCGACCGCCCTCACCCTGCTCCTGGCGCTGCCCGGCGCCTACGTCTTCGCGCGCCTGGAGTTCCCCGGCAAGCAGCTGCTGCGCGCGCTGGTCACCGTTCCCTTCGTACTGCCGACCGTGGTCGTCGGCAGTGCCTTCCTGGCGCTGGTCGGGCGGGGCGGGCTGCTCGACGAGCTGTGGGGCGTCCGGCTGGACACCACCGTGTGGGCGATCCTGCTCGCCCACGTCTTCTTCAACTACGCCGTCGTGGTGCGGACGGTCGGCGGCCTGTGGGCGCAGCTGGACCCGCGCCAGGAGGAGGCCGCCCGGGTGCTGGGCGCCGGGCGGTTCGCGGCGTGGCGGCGGGTGACGCTGCCCGCGCTCGCGCCGGCCGTGGCCGCGGCCTCCCTGATGGTGTTCCTGTTCACGTTCAGTTCCTTCGGCGTCGTGCAGATCCTGGGCGGGCCCGCGTACGCCACTCTGGAGGTGGAGGTCTACCGGCAGACGGCACAGCTGCTGGACCTGCCGACCGCCGCCGTGCTGACGATGGTGCAGTTCGCGGCCATCGCCGCCGTCCTCGCCGTGCACGCGTGGACCGTGCGCCGGCGGGAGACCGCGCTGCGCCTCGTCGACCCCTCGCGCACCGCGCGTCCGCCGCGCGGCCGGGCGCAGCGCGGCCTGCTGGGCGGGGTGCTGGTGTCGGTGGCGCTGCTGGTCGTGGCGCCGCTGGCGGTGCTGGTGGAGCGGTCCTTCGACGCGCCGGGCGGTTACGGCTTCGGCTTCTACCGGGCGCTGCAGGACGCGGGCGCCGGGGGCGGAACGTTTCTGGTGCCGCCGCTGGAGGCCATCTGGAACTCCCTCCAGTACGCGCTCGCCGCCACCGCCATCGCCCTGGCCGTCGGGGCTCTCGCGGCCGCCGCCCTGACCCGGCGCGGTGGCCGCTTCGTACGCGGCTTCGACGCGCTGCTGATGCTGCCGCTCGGGGTGTCCGCCGTGACCGTGGGCTTCGGGTTCCTGATCACCCTGGACGAGCCGCCGCTCGACCTGCGGACCTCGTGGATCCTGGTGCCGCTCGCGCAGGCGCTGGTCGGGGTGCCGTTCGTGGTACGGACCATGCTGCCGGTGCTGCGGGCCGTCGACGGCCGGCTGCGGGAGGCGGCGGCCGTGCTCGGGGCCTCGCCGCTGCGGGCCTGGCGGGAGGTGGACCTGCCGCTGGTGCGGCGGGCGCTGCTGATCGCGGCGGGCTTCGCCTTCGCGGTCTCGCTGGGCGAGTTCGGCGCGACCGTCTTCATCGCCCGGCCGGACCACCCGACGCTGCCGGTGGCCGTGGCGCGGCTGCTGGGGCGGGCCGGGGAGATGAACTACGGGCAGGCCATGGCCCTGAGCACGATTCTGATGCTGGTGTGCGCGGTGTCCCTGCTGGTGCTGGAGCGACTGCGACCCGACAAGACCTCGGGAGAGTTCTGATGACCCTGCTCCGGCTCGAAGGGGTGTCGGTCCGCTTCGGCGACCGGGCGGTCGTGGACGCGGTCGACCTGGAGGTCGCCGAGCACGAGACCGTGTGCGTGCTCGGCCCCAGCGGCAGCGGCAAGTCCACCCTGCTGCGGGTGGTGGCCGGGCTCCAGCCGGTGTCCGGGGGGCGGGTGCTGCTCGGCGGGGCCGACCAGGCCGGCGTGCCGGTGCACCGGCGCGGGGTGGGCCTGATGTTCCAGGACCACCAGCTCTTCCCGCACCGGGACGTCGCCGGGAACGTCTCCTTCGGCCTGCGCATGAAGCGATCCCGTTCGCGGAAGGGATCGTACGAGGCACAGGTCGCGGAACTGCTGGAGCTGGTCGGGCTCCCGGGAGCCCAGGGCCGGGCCGTCTCCTCGCTGTCCGGCGGGGAGCAGCAGCGGGTGGCCCTCGCCCGGGCACTGGCCCCCTCGCCCCGGCTGCTGATGCTGGACGAGCCGCTCGGCCAGCTGGACCGGGGGCTGCGCGAGCGGCTGGTGGTCGAGCTCCAGGGGCTGTTCTCCCGGCTGGGCACCACCGTCCTGGCCGTCACCCACGACCAGGGCGAGGCCTTCGCGCTGGCCGACCGGGTGGTGGTGATGCGGGACGGGCGGATCGCGCAGGCCGGGACCCCACTGGAGGTGTGGCAGCGGCCCGCGTCGGAGTTCGTGGCCCGCTTCCTCGGCTTCGAGAACGTGGTTCCGGGGACGGTGGCGGGTACCGCCGCCGCCACCGCGTGGGGCAGGGTGCCGGTCCCGGCCGGGACGCCCGAGGGGGAGCGGCGGCTGTTGGTCCGTCCCGCCGGGGTGGTGCTGTGCGAGGCCGGGCTGGGCTGCGTGGTGGAGTCCCGGACCTTCCGCGGCACGCACGTGGCCCTGCGGCTGAAACCCGCGTCGGGGCCCGTACTGGAGGCCGAATGCGAGCTGGCCACCGCGCCGGCCGTGGGGGACCGGGTCGCGGTGGCGTTCAGCCCGTCGGAGGTCGTCGTCCTCCCGGAAGACTGATCCCGGAAGGCTAGTCCCGGATGCCGTCGCAGGCGATCGGCAGGTGGCGCGGGCCGCGCAGGACCGCGTTCTGCCGGTAGGGCGGCGGGTCCTCCAGCAGCCGGGGGTTCTCCAGCCTGCGGGCCAGCTCGCTCAGCGCCAAGGCCGCCTCCAGCCGGGCCAGCGGCGCCCCGAAGCAGCTGTGGATGCCGCTGCCGAGGCCCAGGTGCTGGACGTCCGCGCGGTCCGGGTCGAAGCGGTCCGGGTCCGCGAACCGCTTCGGGTCGCGGTTCGCGGAGGCCAGGATCAGCCAGAGCGAGGAGCCCTTGGGGATGGTCACCCCCGCCACATCGATGTCTGCGAGCGTGCTGCGCTGCGGCAGCAGCTGCACCGGCGGCTCGTAGCGCAGCAGCTCCTCCACGATCGGTACGGCCAGGTTCGGCTCGGCGCGCAGCCGGGCCAGGTGCTCCGGATGCCGCAGCAGGGTGAGCATGCCGTTCGTGATCAGGTTGACGGTGGTCTCGTGCCCCGCGATCAGCAGCAGCGCCGCCGTGCTGAGCACCTCCATCGTGGTCATGGTGCCGTCCGGCCCCTGCCCGGTCGCCAGCTCCGACAGCATGTCCCCGGTGGGGCTCTTGCGCCGCTCCTCGATCAGCCCGGCCAGGTACATGCCGAGCTCCATCCGCGCGTCCGCCGTCTTCTTGGCGCGCTCGCCCGCATCGGCGTCGGGATCGGGGTCCAGACTCGCGGCGAGGGTGTCGGCCCAGACGTGGAAGCGCGCCTCGTCCTCGCCCGGCACGCCCAGCAGCCGGCAGATCACCGTGACCGGGAACGGGTACGAGAACTCCTCGACCAGGTCGATCCGCCCGGGGTCGCCCTCCTTGGCGATGGTGTCGACCAGCCCGGTGACGATGCCGCCCAGCTCACCGCGCATCTGCTCGACGCGGCGCGGGGAGTGCGGCGGCCCGAACGGGCGGTTCGTCATCCGGCGCAGCCGGTCGTGGTCGGGCGGGTCCAGCTTCAGGAAGGAGGGCGGCAGGACCCCGCCCTCCGCCTCCTCCTCGCCCGCCTCGCTCAGCGGGTCGCCGGCGGCCGCCGTCAGGTTGCGGGAGTCGGAACTGATCCGCGGATCGTGCAGCAGGCCCTTGATCTCGTGGTACGTGCTGAGGACGTACGGACCGTCCCCGTCGTGGAACACCGGGGTCTTGCGGAGCTCCGCGTACAGGGGGTACGGATTGGCCCGGCTCGAGTAGTCGAGGATCTGCCGCAGGATGCCTTCAGTCATGAGAGGTCCTCGTGCTCAGTTGTGCGCCGGCGTGAACGTCATCCGCCGGTCGGCCGGCGAGTAGCCGCTCAGGGTGATCGTCGGGCCGTGCGTGGGCACCGACGGGTCGGGGAAGTCCGCGTCCAGCGGCCTGTTCCCCTCGGGCCTGCGGTCCACCGTCTGGTAGGGCGGCGGGAACGGCGCGGTCTGCTCGATCTGCTGCTCGTAGAAGTCCAGCCAGCGGCACTGGTCGAAGGTGACGGCGCCGATGACCCGCCCCTGGTAGCCGTAGACGCCGACGAAGCGGCGCTCGGCGCGCGAGCCCTGCGTGATGACGATCTCGGTCCCCATCGAGGGGACCCCGACCGACTTGATGTTCACGCCGAACTGCGACGACCAGAAGGCCGGGACCCATACGTGCGGGCGGCGATCCGCGCTCTCGCTGAGCATGTTGTGCGCGGCCGTCCCGGCCTGGGCGACGGCATTGCCCCAGTGCTCCAGGGACAGGAACTGGTAGCCGAAGAGGGCGTGCGGCGAGCGGGCCACGTCGCCGGCCACGTAGATGTCGTCGGTGACGATGCCCCAGATGTCGAAGGCCCGGCAGCCCGCGTCGCAGGCGATGCCGCGCGGACCCGCGCCGAGTCCGGACCCGGCCAGCCACTCGGTGTTGCGCTGGGCGCCGAGCGAGACGACCACGACCTCCGCCTCCAGCGTGGTGCCGTCGGAGAGGTGCGCGGCGCGGACCCTGCCGGAGGAGTCGCCCTCCAGGCCCGTCACCGTGATCCCGGTGCGCAGGTCCACCCCGTTCTCGCGGTGCATCTCGGCCGCGACCGCGCCGACCACCCCGCCGAGCGCTCCGACCAGGGGCGCGTCACCGCGTTCCGCCACGGTGACGGCCAGGCCGCGTTCCCGGCACGCGGAGGCGATCTCGGAGCCGGTGAACCCGGCACCGATGACGAGCACCCTGCCGGGCCCGGAGGCGAGCGCGCGCTCCAGTGCCGCGCCGTCTTCCCGGGTGCGCAGGACGAAGACCCCGTCGAGGGCGCCCTCGTCGGGGTTCGGCCACGGCCGGGCGCGCACGCCGGTGGCGATCAGCAGCCGGTCGTACTCCACCTCGTCCCCGTCGGCGAGGCGGACCCGGCGGGCCGCCATGTCCAGACCGGCGGCCGGCACGCCGAGCCGCCACTTGGCGTCGATGTCCCGGCGGCGGGGGAGGGCCGTGCGGTCCGCGGTCGCCTTGCCGAGCAGGACCTGTTTGGACAGCGGGGGACGGTCGTACGGCTCGTGGGGTTCGTCGCCGATCATCGTCAGGGATCCGGTGAACCCCTTCTCGCGCAGGGTTTCGGCGGCCCGCAGGCCGGCCAGGGAGGCTCCCACGACGACGATGCGGCCTTCGCGCTTGAGCCGCTCCAGGGCTGCGTCACCGCTCACCACGCGCCTCCGCGGTCGAAAGGGACCCGTTCACGGCATCCAGCAGGATGGCCCGGACGGGGCAGGCGTGGACGGCGCGGACGACGTTCTCGCGGTGCTCCTCGTCGGGCTCCGGGTCGTAGAGCAGGGACTCGTCGCCGTGCATGGCGAAGACGTCCGGTGCGAGGAACGCGCACTGCGCGTAGCCCTGGCACCGGTTGAGGTCCACGACAAGCCTCATGGGGCATCAGCCTTTCCGTGACCTGTTGACCCCCACGGACCCCCGACACCCTCCCGACCTCCAGCATGCGCGCGAGACCCGCGCGCCGCCTGCGGGGAAGGACGGGGCCGGGGGCTCAGGCCGTCCGCCGCAGGTTGGTGCGCAGGACGTGCAGGCTGACGACGAGCACCCAGAACGGGAAGACCATCTCGGACCAGGGCACCCCGGATCCGAGGACGAGCAGCACCAGCCCGGTGGCGAAGCCCAGCGCGACCAGCGGGCGCGGGAAGAAGCCCAGGCGGTGCCCGATGGTGGAGGTCACGAAGACGAAGACGGCCGCCATGCGCATCGCGTACGTGGTGAGCACGGTGTACGCGAAGGGGCGGCCGAATCCGGACGGCGGGACGGCCTCCTGGAGCACGGTGCCGGCCGCGGCGGCGGCGACGAACAGGGTCCCGACGAAGACGTAGCCGCTGCCGAGGAAGACCGCCGCGACGAACCGGTCCTCGCCCCCGCCGGAGTGCGCGCGCAGGGCTCCCATGAACCAGAGGAAGAAGATCCCGGCGAAGGGGACGATCTCCAGGGCCAGCCGGACCGCCCAGCGGTCGGCGTCGGCCACGGGGGCGTCCGAGGGGCTCCCGGAGGGGACGGCGAGCCTCATCAGCACGATCGCCACCGCGAGCAGTACGGCGAAGACAAGCCCGGCCGTCCCGGCGGCCCGTGGCGTGCGCATCCGCGTGGTGGTCGACTCCATGCCTTCAGCAGGCGGCACCCGCAGGGCCCCCGCCACCGGGGGGACCCCACGGGAGTGAATCCGCGGCCCGGCACGCCGGGACCGCGGACCCGGGTCAGGCCACCGGTGCCGGAACCGGCTCCTCGGCGGGTTCCCCCGCCCCGTCGTGGTTGCCGAACCAGGCCACCGCGACGGCGCCGGCGACCGCCAGCACGAAGCCGGTCACCGCGAGCCAGGCCAGGCCCGGGCGGGAGGCGTCGCCGAGCCACAGGACGCCGATCGCGCCCGGCAGCACCGTCTCGCCGACCACCAGGGCGGCGGTGGCACCGTTCACCGAGCCGATCTGCAGGGCCACCGTGTGCAGGTACATGCCGCCGAAGCCCGCGATGAGGATGGCGTACAGCGCCGGGTCCGTGGCGAACGTGACCGGGTCGAAGGGGTCCACGCCGTCGAGGATGCGCACGCCGACGCCCAGCGCGCCGAACGCCAGGCCCGACAGCAGGCCCGCCAGGATCGCGGCCCGGGCGCCGAGGAAGCGTACGGCCACCGTGCCGCCGACGATGATCACCAGAGTCACGGCCAGCAGCCACCAGTGGGTGGACATCGGGGCGTGGTGGTCGCCCTCGTGGCCGGCGGCGGTCGCCAGCAGCACCAGCGCCGCGCAGACGACCCCGATCGAGGTCCATTCCTTGCGGGTCAGCCGGATGCCCAGCATCTTCACGCTGAGGACGGCGGTGATCACCAGGTTGGCGCTGATCACCGTCTGGGAGAGGAACAGGGGCAGCATGCGGGCCGCCAGCGCGCCCAGTCCGAAGCCCACGAAGTCCAGGATGGTGCCGACGATGAACTCCCAGGTCATCGCGGCCTTGGCGGTGGAGGTCAGGTTCGGTCCGCCGTGGGCGGTCACGCCGGCGGCGGCCGGGGACATCCGGGCGGCGCGGCGCGAGCCCACGGCTTGCAGGACAGAGCCCGTGCCGTAGCAGATGGACGCCGCGACAGCGGTCAGCAGGCCTATGAGCACAGAAGGCTCCGTTCAACGTCTGGCAGGTAAGGCGGTACCTCTGCCAGACGTCATAACGGGCCGGGAAGTTGCCTCCACAAGGGAGTTCGTTGACCGGTTCTTTGCCCTCGGGCGTTCAGACCATGGCCGCGAGCGCGTCCGGGACCTCTTCCACCGAGTCCACCAGCGCGATCCGCGACTCCATCGCCCGGCCCGAGGCCAGCGCCCGCAACAGCGGCCAGACCGGCAGACGCTCGGTCCAGTGGACGCGGCCGACCAGCACCATCGGGGTCGGCTCGGACCACGACTGGTAGTAGTTCGGCGTCGCGTTGTCGAAGACCTCCTGCACGGTGCCCGCCGCGCCCGGCAGGAAGACCACGCCCGCGTTGGACCGGGCGAGCAGCCCGTCCTCGCGGGTGGCGTTCGCGAAGTACTTGGCGATCTGCCCCGCGAAGGCGTTCGGCGGCTCGTGGCCGTAGAACCAGGTGGGGATCCCGACCGAGTCCCTGCCCCGGGGCCAGTGCTCCCGCACGGCGAAGGCCGCGCGCGCCCAGTCGGAGACGGACGGGCTGAAGGAGGGCACCTTCGCCAGCAGTTCCAGCGCCTCGGGCAGGGCATCGTCCGGCGCGGGCGCCAGGTAGGCGCCGAGGTTGGCGGCCTCCATGGCGCCGGGGCCGCCGCCGGTGGCGACCGTCAGCCCGGACCGGGACAGGGTCCGTCCCAGTTCTGCCGCGCCACGGTAGTCCGTACCGCCCCGGGCCATGGCGTGGCCGCCCATGACGCCGATGACGCGGGCACCCGCGAGGTGTTCGTCGAGGGCCTCGGAGATGGCGTCGTCGTGGATGGAGCGGAGCATCGAGGAGAAGACGTCGCCGTCGGACCTGGTCTCCTGGAACCAGGCGTAGGCCTGGGCGTCCGGAGTGGTTTCGTACCCTTCGGCCAGACCGGTGAAGAGCTCCTCGGCCGTGTACAGCAGACCCCGGTACGGGTTGAACGGCAGGTCCGGTACCGGCGGGAAGACGAGCGCGCCGTCCGCGCGGACCTTCACCGAGGCGTCGGGCTCCATCGCACAGCCCAGGAACACGGCCGCGGAGGTGTCGGCGGACAGCAGGGCGAAGGTCCGCTCCAGGAGGTTGACCGACTGGATCCGGTAGCCGCTCAGGGAGCCGCGGGCGACGACCCGGTCGAACTCCGCGAGAGTCTCGATCTCGATGTCTGCGTTGACCATTCGGCCCACCCTAAGGGCTGGCCGTCTCAGCGGGTCAGCGCCAGCGACGTCAGCTGCCCCACACCCCATCCGAGCCCCGCCGCGGCCGCGAGCAGCGCCGCCGCCCGCAGGGCCGCGGCCGTACGCAGCACCGTGCCCGGAGCGCCGAGGCCGTCCAGCGCCTCCCGGGAGGCGGAGCGGGCCTGCCGGGACTCGACGGCCGAGGTGAGCAGGGTGCCGGCCGCGCACAGGGCCACCAGGGCGGCGGCGGGGCCGGTCAGCGGCCCGAGCGGGGTGAGGGGGCCGCCCTGGCCGTGCGGGGAGAGGGCGGTGAGGGCGGCGGCGCCGACGGCGGCCAGCACCCCGAGCGGCCGTCCCAGCCGGGTTGCCTCCTCCTGGAGGCCGCGCCCGGCCAGCAGCCGCAGCAGGCCCGGCCGGACGGCCTGCACCAGGGTCCCGCAGGCATAGGCGAGTCCCGGACCGGCGAGGGCCAGCCCGATCGCGATCAGCGCGCAGCCGGCCGGCATGGCGGCTCCGCCGGGCCGCGCGTACGCCAGGGCGGCGAGCCCGCAGGCGGCCAGCGCCACCCCCCAGGGCACGCCGGTCTGCGGGGCCAGTCCGGCGTGCGGCGGGCGGGGGCGCAGGGCGAGGGCGGTGGCGGCGGCGGCCGTCAGCGGGACCAGGGCCAGCAGGGTGAGGGCGGCGGCCACCGGCAGGGGGCGGCCGGCGTGCAGCAGGCGGGCGCCGGCGCCGTCGAAGGGCAGTCCGGCGAGGTCGCCCCGCAGGTGGAGGAAGGCGGCCAGGGCGAGGGCGCTGCCGAGGGCGCACGCGACGGCGGTGGAGACCGCCGCGACCAGGGTGAGCCGTACGGGACCGAGCCCGGCGGCGTCGAGCCCGTCGCGGGGCCGGGTCGCGGGGTCGGTGCGGGCGACGGCCACCGCGAACTGGGCGGTGGCGGCGAGCGGGACCAGCGCCCACAGCAGCCGGGGGAACGATCCGGCGGGCCGGGCCGTCGCGTCCGCGAGGACGTACAGCAGGAGGAACCCGCTGCCGGCGGAGGCGGCCGCGACCAGCAGCCGGCGCAGCTGGACCAGGGGGCGGGAGCCGCGGACTAGGCGGAGAGCGAGCACGCGGCCTGGTCCTCCGTGGTGAGGGCGGAGGCGGCGGCCGCGGCGCCGGCCGGGCGGCCGTCGAGCAGGGCCAGCGCCCGGTCGGCGCCGGCCGCGGTCTCCTCGTCGTGGGTGGCCAGCAGGACCGTGATGCCGTGGGAGCGGGCGGCCGTGGTCAGGGTGCGCAGCAGCAGTGCGCGTTCGGCGCGGTGCAGCGGGGCGGTCGGCTCGTCGGCGAAGAGCACCGCGGGCTCCGCGACCAGGGCGCGGGCCAGGGCGACCCGCTGGGCCTCGGCGCGGTTGAGGGCGCCGGGGCGCTTGCCGGCGAAGCGGTCGAGGTCGAGGCGCTCCAGCCATTCGAGGGCGGCCCGGCGGGCGGCGCGGTGCGGGGCGCCGCCGATCAGCAGGGGCAGGGCAGCGTTCTCCCAGACCTTGAGCTCGGGCAGCAGCTGCGGTTCGGGACCGATCCAGGCGAACCGGTCGCGGCGCAGACGTTCGCGGGCGGCGGCGCCCAGGGTGTGGACGGGGACGCTGTTGAACCAGACCTCGCCCTGTTCGGGGAGCAGCCGCCCGGCCAGACAGCGCAGCAGGGTGCTCTTCCCGCAGCCGCGCGGGCCGGTCACGGCGAGGATCTCACCCTGGCGGACTCCGGCGGAGACCCCGATCAGGCCGGGCGTACCGCTGTGGGAGTAGTGCAGGGACCGGGCCCAGAGCAGGTCGTCCTGCGGCGGGGCATGGTCGGGCCGGGCCTTGTCCGGTGGAGCCACCATGGCGTACACCTCCGTCCGGGGGAACGAAGCGGAGCCCTTTCGGTCACTGGCACCGCAATGAGATGTAAAGAGATGAACGTCTTGGATGCTGACAGCACACGGCCCGGACCCCCGCGTTCTACTCGAACGGAGGATCCGGGCCGTGTGGTCGGGCCGGTGTGGCCGGGACCGGTTAGAGCTTGGTCCACGCCTCGGTGAGCACCGAGCGCAGGATGCCTTCGATCTCGTCGAAGGTGCCCTGGTCGGCGATCAGCGGCGGGGCCAGCTGGATGACCGGGTCCCCGCGGTCGTCGGCGCGGCAGTACAGGCCGTTGTCGAAGAGCGCCTTGGAGAGGAAGCCGTAGAGCACGCGCTCGGTCTCCTCGTCCGTGAAGGACTCCTTGGTGACCTTGTCCTTGACGAGCTCGATGCCGTAGAAGAAGCCGTTGCCGCGGACGTCGCCGACGATCGGAAGGTCGTGCAGCTTCTTCAGGGTGTTGAAGAAGTTGCCCTCCTGGTCCAGCACGTGCTGGTTCAGGCCTTCCTTGTCGAAGATGTCGAGGTTGGCGATGGCCACCGCGGAGGACACCGGGTGTCCGCCGAAGGTGTAGCCGTGCAGGAAGGTGTTGTCGCCCTTGTAGAAGGGCTCCGCGATGCGGTCCGAGACGATGCAGGCACCGATCGGGGAGTAGCCCGAGGTCATGCCCTTGGCGCAGGTGATCATGTCCGGCACGTAGCCGAACTTGTCACAGGCGAACATCGTGCCGAGGCGGCCGAACGCACAGATGGTCTCGTCGGAGACGAGCAGCACGTCGTAGGTGTCGCAGATCTCGCGGACGCGCTGGAAGTACCCGGGCGGGGGCGGGAAGCAGCCGCCGGCGTTCTGCACGGGCTCCAGGAAGACCGCCGCGACGGTGTCGGGGCCCTCGAAGAGGATCTGCTGCTCGATCTGGTCGGCGGCCCAGCGGCCGAAGGCCTCGGGGTCGTCGCCGTGGATCGGCGCGCGGTAGATGTTGGTGTTGGGCACCTTGTGCGCGCCGGGGACCAGCGGCTCGAAGGGGGCCTTCAGCGCCGGCAGGCCGGTGATGGACAGCGCGCCCTGCGGGGTGCCGTGGTAGGCCACCGCGCGCGAGATGACCTTGTACTTGGTGTGCTTGCCCTGCAGCTTGAAGTACTGCTTGGCGAGCTTCCAGGCGGTCTCGACGGCCTCGCCGCCACCGGTGGTGAAGAAGACCTTGTTCAGGTCGCCCGGGGCGTAGTCGGCGAGGCGCTCGGCGAGCTCGACGGCCTTGGGGTGCGCGTACGACCACACGGGGAAGAACGCGAGCTCCTGTGCCTGCTTGTACGCGACCTCGGCCAGCTCCTTGCGGCCGTGACCGGCGTTGACCACGAACAGTCCGGCGAGACCGTCCAGGTAGCGCTTGCCCTTGTCGTCGAAGATGTAGGTGCCCTCACCCCGCACGATGGTGGGGACGGGCGCGTTCTCGTACGACGACATGCGGGTGAAGTGCATCCACAGGTGGTCGTACGCGGTTTTGGAGAGGTCCTGGCTCACGGGCTATCGAGTTCCCCACATGTAGGTCTGCTTCTTCAGCTTCAGATAAACGAAGCTTTCGGTTGATCGCACGCCGGGGAGCGTGCGGATCTTCTTGTTGATCGTTTCGAGCAGGTGGTCGTCGTCCTCGCAGACGATCTCCACCATCAGGTCGAACGACCCCGCGGTCATCACGACGTACTCGCACTCGGCCATGGCGGTCAGTGCGTCGGCCACCGGGTCGAGGTCTCCCTCGACGTTGATGCCGACCATCGCCTGGCGCCGCAGGCCCACGGTGAGCGGGTCGGTGACGGCGACGATCTGCATGACGCCCTGGTCGAGCAGCTTCTGTACGCGCTGGCGCACCGCCGCTTCGGAGAGGCCCACGGCCTTGCCGATCGATGCATACGGACGGCGACCGTCCTCTTGCAGTTGCTCGATGATCGCCAGGGACACAGCATCGACCGAAGGGGACGGTTGTCTGTTCCTGGAATCTGCGCTTCGACTGACCACGACCTCACTCTGCACGAGGAGTCGTCTGTTCCGCAACCCGTAATCGATGAAATCCGTTGTCGAGCGTCTCCGATTGCACGGATTTCGTAGTTGGCCGGGTCTGGCTCTGTCGAAAGCGTCACCGGAGGGGCTAGGCTTGGCTGGTCGTCTCAATCATTGGACATGTGATCAGGAGAGTGGCTGTAGTGACCACCGAACTGCGTCGTCTGCGCAACTACATCGGCGGGGAGTTCAAGGACGCCGCCGACGGGCGGACCACCGACGTGGTCAACCCCGCGACCGGCGAGGTGTACGCCACCGCCCCGCTCTCGGGCCAGGCCGACGTCGACGCCGCCATGGCCGCCGCCGCGGCGGCCTTCCCGGGCTGGCGTGACACCACGCCCTCGGAGCGCCAGAAGGCGCTGCTGAAGATCGCGGACGCCTTCGAGGCGCGCGCCGAGGAGCTGGTCGCCGCCGAGTCGGAGAACACCGGCAAGCCGCTGGGTCTGACGGCCAGCGAGGAGCTCCCGCCGATGGTGGACCAGATCCGCTTCTTCGCGGGCGCCGCGCGCCTGCTGGAGGGCCGCTCGGCCGGCGAGTACATGGAGGGGATGACCTCGATCATCCGCCGTGAGCCGGTCGGCGTCTGCGCCCAGGTGGCGCCGTGGAACTACCCGATGATGATGGCCGTGTGGAAGTTCGCCCCGGCGATCGCCGCGGGCAACACCGTCGTACTCAAGCCCTCGGACACCACCCCGGCCTCGACCGTCCTGATGGCCGAGATCATCGACTCCGTCCTGCCCAAGGGCGTCTTCAACGTCGTCTGCGGCGACCGCGAGACCGGCAAGGCCATGGTCGAGCACTCCACCCCGGCGATGGCTTCCATCACCGGCTCGGTGCGCGCCGGCATGCAGGTCGCCGAGAGCGCCTCCAAGGACGTCAAGCGCGTCCACCTGGAGCTCGGCGGCAAGGCCCCCGTCGTGGTCTTCGAGGACGCCGACCTGGCCAAGGCCGTCGAGGACATCGCGGTCGCCGGCTACTTCAACGCCGGCCAGGACTGTACGGCCGCCACCCGCGTGCTCGTGCACGAGTCGATCCACGACGAGTTCGTGGCCGCGCTGGCCAAGGCCGCCGCGGAGACCAAGACCGGCCAGCCGGACGACGAGGACGTGCTGTACGGCCCGCTGAACAACCCGAACCAGCTGGCGCAGGTCGCGGGCTTCGTCGAGCGCCTCCCCGCCCACGCCAAGGTCGAGGCGGGCGGCCACCGCGTCGGCGAGAAGGGCTACTTCTACGCCCCGACCGTCGTCTCCGGCCTGAAGCAGGACGACGAGATCATCCAGAACGAGGTCTTCGGACCCGTCATCACCGTCCAGTCCTTCACCGACGAGGCCCAGGCCCTGGAGTTCGCGAACGGCGTCGAGTTCGCCCTCGCGTCCTCCGTGTGGACCAAGGACCACGCCCGCGCGATGCGCATGTCCAAGAACCTCGACTTCGGCTGCGTGTGGATCAACACCCACATCCCGCTCGTCGCCGAGATGCCGCACGGCGGCTTCAAGAAGTCCGGCTACGGCAAGGACCTCTCCGCCTACGGCTTCGAGGACTACACCCGCATCAAGCACGTGATGACCTCGCTCGACGCCTGATCCGCGGCCGTCGCCCGGGCGGCGCACTGATCACCGAAGGGCCCTGACGGGGCGGGCGGTAGACATCTTGTCTATTGCCCGCCCCTTCGCGTTGTCCGAGGCTTTGGCCATGCCTGAACTCGTCTCCCGTCGCGCGGCGCTGCGCGGCCTCGGTGCCGCGGGCCTGCTCGCCGCCCTCGCCGGCTGCGGCGTGCCCGCCGCGTACGTCCCGGAGGACCGGCGGCAGGCCCGGGACCTCTCGGACCGCGACCGCGCTCTCGCCTTCTCCAACTGGCCGCTCTACATCGACACCGACGACCAGGACGAGGAGAGCCGTCCGACCCTGGAAGCCTTCACCCGCAAGACCGGCATCCAGGTCCGCTACACCGAGGAGATCAACGACAACGACGAGTTCTTCGGCAAGGTCAGCCCGGCCCTGATGAACCGCCAGGCGACCGGCCACGACCTGGTCGTGGTCAGCGACTGGATGGCCGCCCGCTTCGTCCACCTGGGCTGGGCCCAGAAGATGGACCGCTCGGCGCAGTCCAACGTCGCCAAGTACCTCGACCCGCAGCTGCGTTCGCCCGCCTTCGACGAGGGCCGGCTGCACACCGTCCCCTGGCAGTCCGGGATCACCGGCATCGCCTACAACCGCAGGGCGCTGGGCCGGGAGATCAAGTCCGTCAAGGACCTCTGGCAGCCGGACCTGGCGGGCAAGGTGACCCTCTTCTCGGGCCTCGACGAGTCCTGCTCCCTGCTGATGCAGGGCAATGGCGCCGACGTCACCCGCTGGACAGAATCGGACTTCCACCGGATGTGCGACCAGGTCGAGAACATGGTGCGCAAGAAGCACATCCGCCGCTTCACCGGCAACGACTACACCTCCGATCTCGGCAAGGGCGACGTCCTGGCCTGCCAGGCCTACTCGGGCGACGTCATCCAGCTCCGGGCCGACAACCCCGACATCGAGTTCGTGGTTCCCGAGGAGGGTGCCGAGCTGTGGGCCGAGAGCCTGCTCGTCCCCAACCTCGCGCGGCACAAGGCCAATGCCGAGGCGCTCGTCGACCACTACTACGACCCGGCGGTGGCGGCGGAGCTGGCGGCGGCGGTGAACTACGTCTGCCCGGTGCCCGCCGCCCGCGAGGTGCTGGCCGCCTCGCCGAACAAGGAGACCGCCCGGCTGGCGGAGAATCCGCTGATCTTCCCCGACGACGCGATGCGCGGGCGCCTCGCGGTGGCCCGGGACATCTCCTCGGCCGAACGCCCCTCCTTCGCCAAGCGCTGGAACGCCATCGTCGGGCTGTGATCACGATCTCGCGATAGGACTGAACATGTTCAGGAAATTTGCTGAACGTGTTCAGTTCCGTGTGTAGGCTCCCTTCCATGAGCGAGAGAAACGCCCTCCAGCGGCGGATCCGTACCTGGCTGGCGCTGTTCCTGGTCTGCCTGGTCCTCAGCGGACTCACCGCCTTCCCCCTGGTCACCGAACTCCACTGGGCCAACGAGCTGGTCTCCAACGACTGGCTGCGCCGGGTGGGTGACGGACTGGACCGGGCCGACTCCGAATACCCCTTCCTCCTCTACGGCACCGACTGGCTCGCCTTCGCCCACCTGGTGATCGCGGTCTTCTTCTACGGAGTCCACCGCGACCCGGTCCGCAACATCTGGATCGTTGAGGCCGGCATGGTCGCCTGCGTCGGCGTCATCCCCCTCGCCCTGCTCAGCGCGCCGGTCCGGGGGATCCCCGGCTGGTGGTCGGTCATCGACATGTCCTTCGGGGTCTTCGGCATCCTCCCCCTGATCGCGCTGCGCCGCCTGATCAAGCGGCTGGAGGCGCTGGAAGGAGCGGAGGGCGCCGGCTACCCGGCGAAGGCCGCCCCGATGATGCCGTAGGCCACCGGGTTCATGTCCCACCCCTTGGCATCGGTGGAGTTCACCGAGTACACGAGGGTGCGGGACAGGTCGCGGGTACCGCCGATGACCGTGCTGTAGCCGTGCCGCGAGCCCGTCTTGCCGTAGAGCTTCGTACCGTCCGCGAGCGCGAACTCCTTCAAGCCGGCCGTCTGCACCGCGCGCGCTCCGGTCTTGCTCGCGGCGTCCGGAACGTCGGGCACCGTGAACATCTCCTCCAGCTGCGCCTTCGGGACGACCATGCCGCCGAACAGCGCCACCGTGAAGCGCTCCAGGTCCGCCGTGGTCGATATCAGGTCCCCCGCGGCCCAGTTGGACGAGGAGTTCCACTCCGACACGTCCACCAGCGAGCGGCTCCCGTCGGCCCCCTTCACCGCCTGGTAGCCGTGGTTGTACGGGCCCGGTATGCGGTTCTGGGTACGCGACGGGAACGAGGTGTGGCGCAGGCCCAACGGCTTGATGACCCGGTCCGCGACCGCCTTCTCGTACGCCGTCCCCGTCACCTTCTCGATCAGCACGCCCAGCACCGTGTAGTGGATGTTGCTGTAGCGCTGCTTCTCGCCCGGCCCGAACTCCGGCCCCTTCGCGACCGCGTGGGCGATCAGGGCGCGCGGATCGACCACGTCGAAACGGTGGGCGTACTCGTCCTCGAAGGCGTCCCCGGGGCCGTCGGCGGACTTCAGGCCGCTCGTGTAGTTCAGCAGCTGCCGCACCTTCACCGGCTGGAAACCGGGCAGCAGCCCCGGAAGGTAGTCCTGCACCGGCCGGTCCAGCTCCACCCTGCCCTCGGCCGCCAGCTGGAGCACCACCGCCGCCGTGAAGGCCTTCGTCACCGACCCGGCCCGGAAGCGGGCGTCCTCCATCGCCGCGCGCCCGCTGCGGACGTCCGCGACACCCGCGCTCCCGCGCCAGGCGCCGCTCGTACCGCCCACCCGGACCAGCGCGGCCGTCGCGTCCTCGTTCCGCGCCCCGACGCCCGCGATCGCCTTCTCCAGCGCCGCCGCGTCCGGCGGCGTCGTGAAGACCGGCGGAGCCGGTACCCGGGACGAGACGGCTGCCGGCGCGGGAGCGGCCTGGGCCGCGGCCACCGGACCGGCGACGACCCCCAGGACCAGAGCGGCGGCGATGAGCGTGCGCGTACGTGCCTTCATGACGGTTCCCCCTGTGTGCGACCGCGGGGCCCGCTGCCCCCCGATGACCTCAATGCTCCAGGTCAGAGGGGTAGTTGCGGATCACCAACAAGAGGGGTCTTCAGCGGTACGACAACTCACCGGCGCGGGGGATCCGACACGCCGCCCCTCACCCTCCAGAGGGAGAAACCCCCGAGGGATCCGCCGAGCCCGCCGCGATCGAGCCCGCGGCGATCGAGCCCGCCGCGATCAGGCCCGTCTCGTACGCGCAGATCACCGCCTGGATCCGGTCCCTCAGCCCCAGCTTCGACAGCACGTTCCCCACGTGCGACTTCACCGTGTGCTCGCTCACCACCAGCGCCGCCGCGATCTCCGCGTTCGACAGCCCCCGCCCCAGGTGCAGCAGCGTCTCCCGCTCCCGGGCCGTCAGAACCTCCAGCCGCTCCGCCGTCAGGGAGTCCGGCACGGAGGGCCGGGCCGTCGCCGCCGTGTACTCCTCGATCAGCCGCCGCGCCACCGAGGGTGCCAGCAGCGACTCGCCCGCCGCCACCACCCGCACCGCGTGCACCAGGTCGTCCCGCCGCACGTCCTTCAGCAGGAACCCGCTCGCCCCCGCGTGCAGCGCCTCGTAGACGTACTCGTCCGAGTCGAAGGTCGTCAGCATCACCGTCCGGCACGCGCTCCGCGCCGAGATCACCCGGCAGGCCTCGATCCCGTCCAGCACCGGCATCCGGATGTCCAGCAGCGCCACGTCCGGGGAGAGCCGCTCGACCGCCGACACCGCGGCCGCGCCGTCCCCGACCTCCGCCACGACCTCGATGTCCTCCTGCACGTCCAGGATCATCGCGAACCCGCTGCGCACGAGCTCCTGGTCGTCGGCCACCACCACACGGATCGTCACTTCCCCACCTCCAGTGGCGAGGTTACAAGCACGGTGAAGCCGCGCCCGTCCGCGCCCGGCCCGGTCCATGCCGTCCCGCCGTGGGCCGCCGCCCGCTCGCGGATCCCGATCAGCCCGTGCCCGCCCGCAGCACCGCCGGCCGGGCCCCGTCCGTCGTCCGTGACCCGCACCGCGAGCTCCCGGGGCCCGTACTCCAGGCGCACGTCCACCGCCGAGGCCCCCGCGTGCTTCACCACGTTGGTCAGCGCCTCCTGCACCACCCGGTGCACCGTCGCCTCCAGCGCGGCCGGCAGCTCGCGCACCTCGCCCGTCCGCTCGTACGACACCGCGAGCCCGCTCGCCCGCACCCGGTCCACCAGCGCCGGAAGCGATCCGATCCCCGGCTGCGGCGCACGCGGAGCCGCCTCCTGCGCCCGCAGCACCCCCAGCATCGTCCGCAGCTGCGCCATCGCGTCCCGGCCCGTCTCGGCGATCGCCTCGAAGGCCGCCTCCGCACGCTCCGGAGCCCGGCGCACCGCCACCGGACCGGCCTCCGCCTGCACGATCATGATGCTGACGGCGTGCGAGAGGATGTCGTGCATCTCCCGCGCGATGCGCGCCCGTTCACGCGCCGCCGCCTGCTCCGCCTCGATCCGGTTCGCCCGCTCCAGCTGCGCCGCCCGGTCCAGGGCCGCCTCCGTGTACGCCTGCCGCGTGGCCTGGAGCCGCCCGAGGGCGAACGCCGCCCCGAACACGAACAGCGAGAACAACAGCTCCCTGGCCGTACCGGTGTTGAGCGCCACGGACACGGCGATCACCGCGACCAGGGCCGTCCCGATGACCAGCCGCACCCGCGACGTCCCCAGGAGCGCGATCGAGTAGACGCAGACCAGCGCGGCGTACGGCAGCGGCTGCCCCGGGCCGTCCAGAGCCAGCTGGTAGGCCGAACCGGCCGCGATCACCCCGAGGAGCGCCGCCACGGGCGCCCGGCGCCGCCACACCAGCGGCGCGTTGCCCAGCGTCGTCACCAGGTACGCCGCCCAGGTGGCCGGCGAGTCCGCCGGGTCGCGGGGCACCACGAAGGGGATGGTCGTCGCCACCTGCACCAGCAGCGTCAGCCCCACGTCCCGCCAGCGCGGATCGGCCCGCAGGACCCACCCGCGCAGGCGTTCGCCCGGCCCGCGCATCACCGCCCGAGCTCGGCCCGTACCGCGGCCAGCGCGTCCAGCCTGTTGGTGGTGACGGAGTCCACGCGGGCCCGGACGACGGCGCGCATCGACCGCTTGGTGTCCGGCGTCCAGGCCGACACCAGCAGCCCGTCCCGGTGCAGGGCGTCCGTCAGCTCCGGGGTGACCAGCCCGAAGCGGTAGTTGAGCCAGCGCGGGGACACCGCGTCGATCAGCACGCGGCGCGGCGGCGAGAGGGTGGTCCAGGTCAGCGCGATCTCCGCGCCCGGGTCTGCGGCGCGGACCGCGAGCATGGTGTTCGGCCCCGCGCAGTAGTACGCGCGGTCGCGCGCCCCGCACTCGCGCACCAGGTCCACGACGGTCTTCACGGCCTCGTACGTCGCACCCGGCAGGTCGATCATCAGCCGGCCGGCCCCGGCCTCCGTCAGCGCCTCGCGCAGGGTCGGGACCCGGCCGTCCGTCAGCTCCTTCAACTGCGGGGCCGTGACGGCGTCGAGCCGCACGTCGTGCCCCCACAGCCGCTCCAGCGTCTCGTCGTGGAGCAGGACCGGAACCCCGTCGCGGGTCAGCCGTACGTCGACCTCCACCGCGTCCGCTCCGCGCGCGAAGGCGGAGCGGACGGAGGCGAGGGTGTTCTCACGGAACCGGTAGGGATCGCCGCGGTGGCCGACGGCAGTCAGATTGCTCATGCACCCCATTCTCGGGGGCGCCGGCGATCAAGGGGAGTCAGCGGGCGAGCCATTCGGCGGTGTACGCGTCGATCTCCGCCATGAGCTTCGCCTTGCCGGCCTCGTCCAGGAAGGAGGCCTCGACGGCGTTCTTGGCCAGCTGAGCGAGACCCCGCTCGTCGAGGTCGAGGAGCCGGGCGGCGACCGCGTACTCGTTGTTGAGGTCGGTGCCGAACATCGGCGGGTCGTCGCTGTTGATGGTGACGAGCACGCCCGCCGCCACCATCTCCTTGACGGGGTGCCGGTCGAGGTCGGTCACCACGCGGGTGGCGATGTTGGAGGTCGGGCAGACCTCCAGCGCGATCCGGTTCTCGGCGAGGTACTTCAGCAGCTCGGGGTCCTGGGTGGCGCTGGTGCCGTGGCCGATGCGCTCGGCGCCCAGCTCGCGGATGGCGTCCCAGATGGTCTCCGGCCCGGTGCTCTCGCCGGCGTGCGGCACGCTGTGCAGGCCGGCGGCGCGGGCCGCGTCGAAGTACGGCTTGAACTGCGGGCGCGGGACGCCGATCTCGGGGCCGCCCAGGCCGAAGGAAACCAGGCCCTCGGGGTGCAGGTCGACCGCGAGGCGGGCGGTCTCGGCGGCGGCGTCGGGGCCGGCCTCGCCGGGGATGTCGAAGCACCAGCGCAGGATGACGCCGAGCTCGGTCTCGGCGGCCTTGCGGGCGTCCTCGATGGCCTCCATGAAGGCCTTCTCGTCGATGCCCCGGCGGGTCGAGGAGTAGGGGGTGATGGTCAGTTCGGCATAGCGGATGTTCTGCCGGGCCATGTCGCGGGCGACTTCGAAGGTCAGCGTGCGCACGTCGTCCGGGGTGCGGACCAGGTCGACGACCGACAGGTAGACGTCGATGAAGTGGGCGAAGTCGGTGAAGGTGAAGTAGTCGGCCAGCGCCTCGGGGTCGGTGGGGACCTTCGAGTCGGGGTGGCGGGAGGCCAGTTCGGCCACGATGCGGGGGGACGCCGAGCCTACGTGGTGGACGTGGAGTTCGGCCTTGGGCAGCCCCGCGATGAAGGGGTGCAGGTCGGGCATGGGGGCCTCCGGGAGGACACGGGTGCGGGCGGGTCGGCTTCATCGTAGGCAGGCCCGGCCGTGTCGGTGGCAGCGCTTAGCATGGCCGTACGAGAGAGGGGGGCGCCGCATGACCGACCACAGCCCTGAACCGAGGGACCCGTGGGCGCCGCCCGAGCGGCCGCCGGCCGACCAGGGAAAGCCGCAGGGGGCGCAGCCGGCCCCGCCGGTGCCGCCGGTGCACGAGCAGCCGACGATGGTGGGCATGCCCGGAGTGCCGCCCGCGCCCGCGCCGTCCGGGTACCCGCCGCCCCAGCCCGCCCCGCCGTACCCGCAGCCCCCGGCTCCCGGGTCCGCCTACGGGTACCCGGCGCAGCCGGCTCCGGGCGCGTACGCCTACCCCGGCCCGCCGGTGCCCCCGGGCCAGCCCGGGTATCCGGGCCAGCCCGGCTACCCGGGCCAGGCCGGCCACCCCGGCTACCCGGGATATCCCGGATACCCCGGGCATCCGGGCCGGCCGGGGTATCCGTACCCGTACGCGACACCGCCCGCGAGCAACGGCTTCGGGGTCACGGCCCTCGTGCTCGGCATCCTGTCGGTGTTCGCCTGCGCCACGATGTTCGGCGCCATCGCCCTCGGCATCGCCGCGGTCGTCTTCGGGGTGCTGGGCAGGGGCAAGGCCACCCGGGGTGAGGCCACCAACGGCGGCGTGGCCCTGGCCGGCACCATCCTCGGCGCGGTCGGGATGGTGCTGGGCATAGGCATGACCCTGCTGATCTTCCTCGTCCCCGAGTTCGACGACTCCGACGGCGGCAGCGACTCCCCGTCCTCGGTGTCCCAGGTCGACGCGCCGCGCGAGCGGGTCTGAGCGACCCGCCGGCTGCGGCGCGCCCCGGTCAGAGCGGGGCGGCCGACAGGAGGGTGGGGACCATCCAGGGTCCGTCCGGGGCTGCGCGGGGGACCGGGACCCAGGTCAGCCCCACCATCCGGGGGCACGCGCAGTCCAGGTCCCCGTCCACCCCCAGCACGGGCTCGCCGGGCGCGACCTCCACCCGGAAGCAGGTGGTCCACCCCGCGGGGTACGGCGACTCGTACGCGTACCGCACCTCCAGGGCGCGCAGCCCCGTCTCCTCGGCCACCTCCCGCCGGACAGCCGCCTCCAGGTCCTCCCCGGGCTCCACGCCGCCGCCCGGAAGCGTCCAGTACTCGGCCCCGTCGTGGAGCCCAGACGGCCCCCGGTGCCGCTCGCGCACCATCAGGACGCTGCCGTCGCGCACGATGACGGCGGCCACCCGGCGCCGCCCGGTCACGCCGCCTCCGCGCGCAGCCGCTCCCGGGCCTCCATCAGGGCGAAGCCCAGCAGGTTCAGGCCACGCCAGCTGTCCGGCCGGAGCGCCCGCTCGTCGTCGGCGGCGAGCCCGATGCCCCAGATCCGGTCCACGGGGCTCGCCTCGACCAGCACCCGCGATCCCGTGCCCAGCAGGTAGGAGCGCAGCGCCGGGTCGGAGCCGAACTTGTGCACGCTGCCCGCCACGACCAGCGCGAACCGCTCCCGCCGCCAGACCTCCTCGTCGAACCGGCGCACCAGCCGCCCGGCCTTCTTGGCCGCCGCCGGACTGCGCGCCTCCAGCGCGGCGCGCTCGGCTTCGGCGTCCCCGAACAGGCGTGCCTTCCCGGCCATCATCCAGTGCTCCGCCGTGGCGTAGCGGACGTCACCCACAGTGAAGGGAGAGGGCCACCACTGGCTGAGACAGCTCGGTCCGAGGCTTCCGTCCGGCTGCGGCCGGTGCCCCCAGAAGGGCAGGTACTTCACCCGCTCACCACGGCTGACCTGCTCGATCAACTTGTCGATCATCTCCATGCACGCGAGTCTTGCAGTCACCACTGACATTCCGTACGGGATTTCGGGGATGCCTCGACACATGGTCGACCGATTCCGTCGCGTAATCAAAAGGCAACAACGGAATCACTTGGCGGAGGAGAACGCCTCTGCCAGGATCGGCACTCAATTCGAGCTGTAGCTACGGAGAGCGTGAGAGCGATGGGTAACCGCTTCCAGGTCAAGGACCGCTTCGCAGACGGCGCGCAGTACATCGACGGCCGGCTCCGCTCCGGCACCTCGGGGCGGTCGCACACCGTCGTCGACCCCGCCACCGGCGAGGAGGTGCTCACCTACGAGCTGGCCGGACCGGCCGACGTGGACGAGGCCGTGGCCGCCGCCAAGCGGGCCTTCCCCGCGTGGTCGGCCGCCACCGCGGGCGAGCGCTCGGACGCCCTGCACCGGCTGGCCGCCGTACTGGCCGAGCAGGCCGGGGACTTCGCGTACGCCGAGTCCCTCCAGTGCGGCAAGCCCCTCAAGCTGTCGACGGAGTTCGACGTGCCGGGGACCATCGACAACACCGCGTTCTTCGCGGGCGCGGCCCGCCACCTCCAGGGCCAGGCGGCCGGCGAGTACTCGGGGGACCACACCTCCTACGTACGCCGCGAGGCCATCGGCGTCGTCGGCTCCATCGCACCCTGGAACTACCCCCTCCAGATGGCCGCCTGGAAGATCCTCCCGGCCATCGCCGCGGGCAACACGATCGTCCTCAAGCCCGCCGAGCTCACCCCGCTGACCTCCCTGATGTTCGCCCAGGCGGCCAAGGAGGCGGGCATCCCCGACGGCGTGGTCAACATCGTCACGGGCGCCGGACGGGACGCCGGCGAGCACCTGGTCGGCCACCCCGACGTGGTGATGACCTCCTTCACCGGCTCCACCGCCGTCGGCAAGAGGGTCGCCGAGATCGCGACCTCCACCGTCAAGCGGCTCCACCTGGAGCTCGGCGGCAAGGCGCCCTTCGTCGTCTTCGACGACGCCGACGTGGAGGCCGCCGCCCACGGCGCGGTCGCCGCCTCGCTCATCAACACCGGCCAGGACTGCACCGCCGCCACCCGCGCCTACGTGCAGCGCCCGCTCCACGACGCGTTCACCGCCCGGGTCGCGGAGCTGATGGAGACCGTCCGCCTGGGCGACCCCTTCGCGCCCACCACCGACCTCGGCCCGCTCGTCTCGCACGCCCAGCGCGACCGGGTCGCCGCGTTCGTCGAGCGCGCCCGCTCGTACGCCACCGTCGTCACCGGCGGCGAGATCCCCGGCGGGGACCTCGCGGAGGGCGCCTACTACCGGCCCACCCTGATCTCCGGCGCCGCGCAGGACAGCGAGGTCGTCCAGTCCGAGATCTTCGGCCCGGTCCTGGTCGTGCTGCCCTTCGACACCGATGACGAGGGCCTGGCCCTGGCCAACGACACCCCGTACGGGCTCGCGGCCTCCGCCTGGACACGCGACCTCTACCGGGCGAACCGCGCCACCCGCGAGCTCAAGGCCGGCTGCGTCTGGGTCAACGACCACATCCCGATCATCAGCGAGATGCCGCACGGCGGATACAAGGCGAGCGGCTTCGGGAAGGACATGAGCGCCTACTCGTTCGAGGAATACACGCAGGTCAAGCATGTGATGTTCGACAATACTGCGGTGGCCGCGAAGGACTGGCACCGCACGATCTTCGGGGACCGGTAAGCAACGACAAGCGGCTACCGCCGCGTGGCCGCGCCGCCTGACCAGCGGCCCTCCTCCCGAAAGGGCAACGCGCATGGAGCAGTTCGAGCCCGACCGCCTCTCGGCGGCGCAGACCGCCGCGATGCGGCGAAGCCTCACCAGCGGGCGCGGCGCCCTCACCCGCCGCTCGCTGCTGCGCGCCTCCGGAGTCGGGGCGCTCACCCTGGGCGGCCTCTCCGCCCTCACCGCCTGCGGCATCCCGCCCGCCAAGCGCGAGGGCGGAGCCGTGGCGTCCGACGACCACTCGGACCGGGAGAAGGAGATCAACTTCTCCAACTGGACCGAGTACATGGACACCAGCGACGACGAGAAGACCCGTCCCACGCTGGAGGAGTTCACCAAGCGGACCGGGATCCAGGTCAAGTACACCGAGGACATCAACGACAACGTCGAGTTCTTCGGCAAGATCCGCCCGCAGCTCGCCGCCGGCCAGGACACCGGCCGCGACCTGATCGTCGTCACCGACTGGCTCGCAGCCCGCATCATCCGCCTCGGCTGGGCGCAGAAGCTCGACCCCTCCCACCTCCCGCACGCCTATGCCAATCTGATCCCGCAGTTCCGCAACCCCGACTGGGACCCGGGCCGCGCCCACAGCTACCCGTGGACCGGCATCGACACCGTCATCGCCTACAACTCCAAGGCCACCGACGGGAAGAAGGTCGACTCCGTCACGCAGCTCCTCGACGACCCCTCCCTCAAGGGCCGCGTCGGCTTCCTCACCGAGATGCGCGACAGCGTCGGCATGACCCTGCTCGACCAGGGCAAGAACCCGGCGAACTTCACCACCGCGGACTACGACGCGGCGATCGGCCGGCTCCAGAAGGGCGTGGACACCAAGCAGATCCGCCGCTTCACCGGCAACGACTACACCGCCGACCTCGACAAGGGCGACCTGGCGGCCTGTCTCGCCTGGGCGGGCGACGTCATCCAGCTCCAGGCCGGCAACCCGGACATCAAGTACGCGATCCCGGCCGCCGGATACATCACCTCCAGCGACAACCTGCTCGTCCCCGTCAAGGCCCGGCACAAGGCCAACGCCGAGAAGCTCATCGACTACTACTACGAGCCCGAGGTCGCGGCCCAGCTCGCCGCGTTCATCAGCTACGTCTGCCCGGTCGAAGGCGTCAGGGAAGAACTCGCCAAGATCGACCCGGCACTCGCGGACAACCCGCTGATCGTCCCGGACAAGGAGATGGCCGCCAAGGCCCACGCCTTCCGCTCCCTCACCAGCGAGGAAGAGACGGCGTACGAGGAGAAGTTCGCCAAGCTCATCGGCGCCTGACCGGACCCACGCACCGGCACCCCCACCCGCGCCCCGTCCCCTTCCCACGACACACCACCGAAGGCCCAGGCCCATGACCGACAAGACCGCGAGCGGCGACGTCCGCCTCGCCGGGATCAGCAAGCACTACGGCTCCTTCACCGCGGTGCACCCGCTGGACCTCACCATCCCCCAGGGCTCCTTCTTCGCCCTGCTCGGCGCCTCGGGCTGCGGGAAGACCACCACCCTGCGCATGATCGCCGGCCTGGAGGAGCCCTCCACCGGCACGGTCGGCCTCGGTGACCGCGAGGTCACCCACCTCCCGCCGTACAAGCGCCCGGTGAACACCGTCTTCCAGAGCTACGCGCTGTTCCCGCACATGGACATCTTCGAGAACATCGCCTTCGGCCTGCGCCGCCGCGGCATCAAGTCGGTCAAGAAGCAGGTCGACGAGATGATCGACCTGGTCCAGCTCGGCGAGCACGCCCGCAAGAAGCCCCACCAGCTCTCCGGCGGCCAGCAGCAGCGCGTGGCCGTAGCCCGCGCCCTCATCAACCACCCCCAGGTACTGCTGCTCGACGAGCCGCTCGGTGCCCTCGACCTCAAGCTGCGCCGCCAGATGCAGCTGGAGCTCAAGCGGATCCAGACCGAGGTCGGCATCACCTTCGTGCACGTCACGCACGACCAGGAGGAGGCCATGACCATGGCCGACACGGTCGCGGTGATGAACGGCGGCCGCGTCGAGCAGCTGGGCGCCCCCGCCGAGCTGTACGAGAACCCGCGCACCACCTTCGTCGCCAACTTCCTCGGCACCTCCAACCTCATCGAGGCCTCCGTCGAGTCCACCGGCTCCGACGTGACCGTCTCGGCCTCCGGAACCACCCTGCGGCTGCCCGCCGCCCGATGTTCGACCACGCCCCGCGCGGGCGGAAAGCTCCTCGTCGGCGTGCGCCCGGAGAAGATCTCCCTGGTCCCGGCGGCCGATGAGCACACCATCGCGGCCGGCCGGAACAAGGTCGCGGGCAAGATCGCCGACTCCTCCTTCATCGGCGTCTCCACGCAGTTCGTCATCGACAGCCGGGTCTGCCCCGAGCTGGAGGTGTACGTCCAGAACATCGAGCGGGACGCCCGCCTCGTCCCCGGCGCCGACGTGGTCCTGCACTGGAACCCCGAGCACACCTTCGGCCTGGACGCCGCACAGGACATCGAGGCCGGCATCGAGACGGTCGAGGAGAGCGCGTGACCGCCACCGCCGCGCCCCCCGGGGCCCCCGCACCCGCCGCCGGGCCACCGGTGCACAAGGCGTCCCTGAAGAAGCGCCTGGTCCCGTACTGGCTGCTGCTCCCCGGCATCCTGTGGCTGCTCGTCTTCTTCGTGCTGCCGATGATCTACCAGGCCTCCACCTCGGTGCAGACCGGCTCGCTCGAAGAGGGCTTCGAGGTCACCTGGCACTTCCAGACCTACTGGGACGCCCTGACCGAGTACCTCCCGCAGTTCCTGCGCTCCCTGCTCTACGCGGGCACCGCGACCGCGCTGTGCCTGCTGCTCGGCTACCCGCTGGCCTACCTGATCGCCTTCAAGGCGGGCCGCTGGCGCAACCTCCTGCTGGTCCTGGTCATCGCCCCCTTCTTCACCAGCTTCCTGATCCGCACGCTGGCCTGGAAGACGATCCTGGCCGACGGCGGACCGGTGGTCGGCGCCCTCAACGCCGTCGGCTTCCTCGACGTCACCAGCTGGCTCGGCATGACCGAGGGGGACCGGGTCCTGGCCACGCCGCTCGCGGTGGTCTGCGGTCTGACGTACAACTTCCTCCCCTTCATGATCCTGCCGCTCTACACCTCGCTGGAGCGCATCGACACCCGCCTCCACGAGGCCGCCGGCGACCTCTACGCCACCCCCGCCACCGTGTTCCGCAAGGTGACCTTCCCGCTCTCGATGCCGGGCGTGGTCTCCGGGACCCTGCTCACCTTCATCCCGGCGAGCGGCGACTACGTCAACGCCGAACTGCTCGGCTCCACCGACACCCGGATGATCGGCAACGTCATCCAGTCGCAGTACCTGCGGATCCTCGACTACCCGACAGCGGCCGCGCTGTCCTTCATCCTCATGGCCATCGTGCTGATCATGGTCACCATCTACATCCGCCGAGCGGGGACGGAGGACCTGGTCTGATGCGTTGGCTCCGCCGCAATCTCGTGGTCATCGCGGGCCTCGCCACGCTCGCGTACATGATCCTGCCGAACGTCGTCGTGACGGTGTTCTCCTTCAACAACCCCACCGGGCGGTTCAACTACGCCTGGCAGGAGTTCTCCCTCGACGCCTGGAAGGACCCCTGCGGGGTCGCCGACATGTGCGGCTCCCTCGCCCTGTCCCTCCAGATCGCCCTGTGGGCCACCATCGGCGCCACGGTCCTCGGCACCGCCATAGCCTTCGCGCTGGTCCGCTACCGGTTCCGGGCGCGCGGCGCGGTGAACTCGCTGATCTTCCTGCCGATGGCCATGCCCGAGATCGTGATGGCGGCCTCGCTGCTCGCCCTCTTCCTCAACATGGGCATCCAGCTGGGCTTCTGGACGATCCTCATCGCCCACGTGATGTTCTGCCTCAGCTTCGTCGTCGCCGCCGTCAAGGCACGCGTCCTGTCCATGGACCCGCGCCTGGAGGAGGCCGCCCGCGACCTCTACGCCGGACCGGTGCAGACCTTCCTCAGGGTCACCCTGCCGATCGCGGCCCCCGGTATCGCGGCGGGCGCGCTGCTGTCCTTCGCGCTCTCCTTCGACGACTTCATCATCACCAACTTCAACTCGGGCAACACCGTCACCTTCCCCATGTTCGTGTGGGGATCGGCCCAGCGCGGTACGCCCGTCCAGATCAACGTCATCGGCACGGCGATGTTCGTCATCGCGGTGCTGGTGGTCCTCGCCGGCCAATGGGCCGGCAACCGCCGCAAGAAGGCACAACCGAAGTAGACCCCGTAGGGAGTTGGAAGCCATGGCCCCAGTCGCCATGCGTAGTGTTGCGAAATCCCTTTCCGAAGCGAAGCCGGTGTCGTACTGGCTGGACGACCCCGGCCGCCCGGCGCCGCAGCCGGCCCTCACCTCCGACGAGCGCTGCGACCTGCTGGTCGTCGGAGGCGGCTACAGCGGCCTGTGGACCGCGCTGATCGCCAAGGAGCGCGACCCCGGCCGGGACGTCGTACTGATCGAGAGCAAGGAGGCGGGCTGGGCCGCCTCCGGCCGCAACGGGGGATTCTGCGCGGCCTCCCTCACCCACGGCCTGGCCAACGGCATGGCCCGCTGGCCCGGCGAGCTGGCCAGGCTGGAGGAGCTGGGCGCCCGCAACCTCGACGCCATCGAGGAGGCCGTCGCCCGCTACGGCATCGACTGCGACTTCGAGCGCACCGGCGAGATCGACGTGGCCACCGAGCCGCACCAGGTCGAGGAGCTGCGGGAACTGCACGAGGAGGCCGTCAAGCTCGGCCTCGGCGACGGCTCCGAATGGCTGGAGGGCGAGGCCCTGCGCGCGGAGGTGAACTCGCCGACCTTCCTCGCGGGCCTGTGGGACCGCGACGGCGTCGCCATGCTCAACCCCGCCAGGCTGGCCTGGGGCCTGAAGCGGGCCTGCCTGGAGCAGGGCGTGCGGATCTACGAGAACACGCGCGGCCTGAAGATGGCGCAGGCCGGCGCGGGGATGACGGTGGAGACCCCCTATGGCACGATCCTCGCCCGCCGGGTCGCCCTGGGCACCAACATCTTCCCGTCGCTGGTCCGCCGGATCCGCCCCTTCACCGTCCCGGTCTACGACTACGCGCTGATGACCGAGCCGCTGGACGAGGAGCAGCTGGCCTCGATCGGCTGGAAGAACCGCCAGGGGCTCGGCGACAGCGCCAACCAGTTCCACTACTTCCGGATCACCAAGGACAACCGGATCCTGTGGGGCGGCTACGACGCGATCTACCCCTACCGGGGCAAGCTCGATTCGGAGTACGACCACCGCCCCGAGACCTACCTCAAGCTCGCCGAGCACTTCTTCACCGCCTTCCCGCAGCTGGAGGGGGTGCGCTTCAGCCACGCCTGGGGCGGGGCCATCGACACCTGCTCCCGCTTCTCCGCCTTCTTCGGCACCGCGCACCGCGGCAGGGTGGCCTACGCCACCGGGTACACCGGGCTCGGCGTGGGCGCCACCCGCTTCGGCGCCGAGGTGATGCTGGACCTGCTCGACGGCCTGTCCACCGAGCGCACCCGGCTGGAGATGGTGAAGTCCAAGCCCATGCCGTTCCCGCCCGAGCCGTTCGCCTGGACCGGGATCGCCCTCACCAAGTGGTCGCTGGCGCGCGCCGACGCCCGGGGCGGCCACCGCAACCTGTGGCTCAAGACCCTGGACCGCCTCGGGCTCGGCTTCGACAGCTGACGCCCGTACGCCCCGGCGCACGCCCGCACTCCGCCCCGCGACCCGCTTCACCTCCATGGAGTAGCGCAACCCGCGTCATGACCCCGCCCGGCCCCGCTCTCTCCCGGTGAGGACCCTCACCGCGACGAGACGAACGGAGGCCGGGCGATGACGCTCCCGGGAGCGAGGACCGCAGTGGAATGGCTGGTCGCGGCGGCGCCGGATCCGGACGCCTGCCGGTGGGAGTGGGAGCGCAGCCCCCTCGGGGTCGCCCTGCTGCCCGCCGGCCGCCACTGGGACGTGCTGATCGTGCCCGGAGAGCTGGGGCAGGCCGCCCTCGGCGTACTGAACCTGCTGCCCGGCCCGCCCGGCCCGGTGCTCGCCGGGTTCGGCGACGCCCGGGTGGGCTTCTTTGTGCCCCCGGGCACGGCCTCCCGCTGGATCGGCACCGGCGTACGGGGAGCAGGGCGCGGAAGCTGGATCGCCGTCCCGTACCCCGGCCGGGCCACGGGCGGTCCGCGCTGGCTCGAACTCCCGGACGGCCGGGGCACCCTCACCGACCCGGCACTGCTGGAGCTCGCACTCCACGAGGCGGCGGCGAGGGCCCTGACGGGGGAGGGGCGAGGGGCCCGGGCGAAGCCCTGACAAAGGGATTGGTCCGGACGGTCCTGGTCGCCGTCGTGCCCGTTCAGCCGGAACTTCGACCCCTACTGCGGCCGCTGACGGCCGCCGGCCACCCGGCGGACCCCCAGCAGCAGCGGTACGCACAACAGGACGCTGGCCAGCACGTCGAGCGGCCAGTGGAAGCCGCGCAGCACCAGGCCCGTGGCCGTCGCCGCCGAGAGCACCAGGGCGGCGGCCATCGGCCAGGGGCGGCGGGTGTACGGGGCGAGCAGCAGGGCCGCGCCCACGTACGCCGTCAGGGCCGTCGCCGTATGGCCCGAGGGGTAGTAGCCGGCCGCCCAGGGCTCCAGCGGGCCCGGGCGGGCGGTCCAGGCCTTGAGGGGGACGATCAGCGCCGGCACCAGGGCCATCGCCAGCCCGGCCGCGAGCGCCGCGAGGCGCCGCCCGCGCCAGGCGGCGTACGCCATGGCCAGCGCGAGGACGGGTACGGCGACCGGGACGTTGCCCAGGTCCGCGAGGCGCTCGGTGACGGCGTCGGGCACGGTGCGCACGAGGGCGCGGCTGAGGGCGTGGTCCGGGACCAGGAGCGGCCCCGACACCAGGACCTGCCAGGTGATCAGGGCGAAGAGGACGGGGCACAGCACCGTCGGGAGGATGGCCGGCCGTCCCGGAACAGGGGGGATGGTTCCGGGGCGGCCGCCCGGATCGGGTTGCCGTGCGCCCCGGGGGGTTTGGGGCGGACGGCCGTCCGATCTGAGAGGAGTGTGCGCGAACGCATGACCAGTACGGCGCTGGGGAAGCCCGGTACCGGTGTCGCCCCCGGTCGCCCGGGAACGGTCTGTCTCACTCATCTGCAGAAACCGTACGCCAGCGGAAGGGGGACCGACAGCGGGAACGCGCTCCCGCCATCGGCCCCCCACAGCTTCTTCACAGCGCCCGACCGTTACCGGTGGTAGAGGGCGGGCGCCGCGTGCAAGCGTTCCAGTCCTTCGAACTGGACGTTCGGTCAGATGCCCGCGAACGCGGCCTCGATGACGTCCAGACCCTCGTTCAGCAGGTCCTCGCCGATGACGATCGGCGGGAGGAAGCGGAGCACGTTGCCGTAGGTGCCGCAGGTGAGGACGATGACGCCCTCGGCGTGGCAGGCCTTGGCCAGCGCGCCGGCCGCCTCCGGGTTCGGGGTCTTGGACTCCGGGTCCTTGACGAGCTCGATGGCGATCATCGCACCGCGGCCGCGGATGTCGCCGATGATCTCGTACTTCTCCTGCATCGCGGACAGGCGCGACTTCATGATGGACTCGATCTTCTTCGCCTTGGCGTTGAGGTCGAGCTCCTTCATCGTCTCGATGGAGCCCAGCGCACCGGCGCAGGCCACCGGGTTGCCGCCGTAGGTGCCGCCCAGGCCGCCCGCGTGCGGGGCGTCCATGATCTCGGCGCGGCCGGTCACGGCGGCCAGAGGCAGACCGCCGGCGATGCCCTTGGCGGTGGTGATCAGGTCCGGGACGATGCCCTCGTCCTCACACGCGAACCACTGGCCGGTGCGGCAGAAGCCGGACTGGATCTCGTCCGCGACGAAGACGATGCCGTTGTCGTTGGCGAACTTCACGATCGCCGGCAGGAAGCCCTTGGCCGGCTCGATGAAGCCGCCCTCGCCGAGGACCGGCTCGATGATGATCGCGGCGACGTTCTCGGCGCCGATCTGCTTGGTGATCTGGTCGATCGCCTGGGCGGCGGCCTCGGGGCCGCAGTTCTCGGCACCGGTGGGCCAGCGGTAGCCGTAGGCGACCGGGACGCGGTAGACCTCGGGGGCGAACGGACCGAAGCCCTGCTTGTACGGCATGTTCTTCGCCGTCAGAGCCATCGTGAGGTTCGTACGGCCGTGGTAGCCGTGGTCGAAGACGACGACGGCCTGGCGCTTGGTGTACGCACGGGCGATCTTGACGGCGTTCTCGACGGCCTCGGCACCGGAGTTGAACAGGGCCGACTTCTTGGCGTGGTCACCCGGGGTCAGCTCGGCCAGCGCCTCGCAGACCTCGACGTAGCCCTCGTACGGCGTGACCATGAAGCAGGTGTGGGTGAAGTCGGCGAGCTGCGCGGTGGCACGGCGCACGACGGCCTCGGCGGAGCCGCCGACCGAGGTCACGGCGATGCCGGAGCCGAAGTCGATCATGCGGTTGCCGTCGACGTCCTCGAGGATGCCGCCGTCCAGGCGCTGCGTGAAGACGGGGAGCACGGAGCCCACGCCGCCGGCCACCGTGTCCAGGCGGCGGGCCTGCAGCTCCTGCGACTTGGGGCCGGGGATCGCGGTGACGAGCTTGCGCTCCTGCGGGAGAGCAGTCATGGAAGGCTCCTGGGGGGTGTTTTCGGACGCACTTGTGTCTTTGTCCGCAGGCTAGGCCCGGGGGAGGGGGTAAGGCATGCTCCGTTCGGGAGTGGTGCCCGCGTGTCCTTGTCCGTGACGGCCATAGGAAGCAACCGGCGCGTGTCCCGTGGATCACCGCGGGGTGCGGGGCGGAGGGCCTGACCGGGCACTAGATTGAGCGCCGCGGCGCGTTGGAACGGGCAGGGGGCAGGGGTTTCATGAACACCGAGGGCACGCACGACGGACAGTCGACCCGAGGGGGTCACGTCCCCCGGCCGGCGGGCCCGCCGCCACCCCTCGGGACCCCGCCGAAGCCACAGCACGCGCCGGCGGTCGGGGCCCCCTTCACGGACTGGCTGCGCACCCCGCGGCCGCAGGCCGAACCGGGCACCTGGCGCTTCGGGCACGTGCCGCGTGCCGAGAAGGAGCCCGAGCAGGGATCTGACCGGTCCCTGATCCGCGGCGCCGCCCTCTCCGCCATCGCCTGCGTGCTCGTCTGGTCGCTGATGCGCAACGGCTACATCCCGTACTGGACCATGCCGCTGAAGCTCTTCGCCCCGGACGAATGGTGGGCTCCACTCACCGGTGAACCCGTCAAGGGGACCGGCGGCGAGGTGGCCCAGCCGCTTTACGAGCTCCTCTTCGACGCCGCCCTGCTCTACGGATTCGGGCGCCTGGGCGCCTGGGCGACGGCGTGGCGGCGTGTGGTCGTCGCGCGCGGCCGGATGGTCCAGGCTGGTGTGGCTGCCGGCGCCTGCCTGATCATGCTCTGGCTGGTGGCGCAGCTGTCCCTGCCGCTCAGGCTCGTGGTGTATCCGTTCCTGCCCCTCGTCCCCGGCGACGTGAACGGCAACGAGTCCACCATGGCCCAGGCTGACACGGTCATCACCGTACTGATCGTGCTCGCCTTCCTGTGGCCCGCGCTGCACCGACCTGCCGCCACCGCCACACCGACACCCCGGGGCTCCCGGTCCACCGAACAGCGCCCCGTCGAGCCAAGCTCGCCCGCCGACCCCGCCCGCTGGCCCGAGCTGCGGGACGCCGGGCTCGGGGAGGTGGCCGAGCGGCTCGCGGGGGAGGCTGGGGGCGGGCGGATGAACGATGTGGACTTCGCGCGGATCCGGCGGGCCTGGGAGTCCGTGCGGGCCGACCCGACCCGGCTGCGCGCCTTCGACACCGCCGTACGGGACAAGGGCGCCGCCGCCTGCGTCCACCCCTCCGGCGACCGCGACCTGCCGGTCCGCGCCGCCCGCCACGACCTGCTCACCCGGCAGGTGCTGCTCGGCACCGTCGAGGACGGGGAGCGCAACCCCTACGCCCGCCGCGGCACCGGGCTCGCCCTCGACCCCGGCGTGCTCGGGACCTCCCTGCTGGCCGTCGGCCCCTCCGGCACCGGCAAGACGGCCCGCCTCGTGCGGCCCGTCGTCGAATCGCTCGCGCTCCAGGCGCTGGCCGGGCAGGCCGCCGTCGTCGCCGTCGGCGCGGCCGGCTCCCAGCTCGGCCCCGACAGCGCCTACGACATCGTCGTGCGCGTCGGCGACCCCGCCTCCGTCCACGACCTCGACCTCTACGGCGGCACCGCCGACCCCGACGAGGCCGCCGGCCTCCTCGCCGAGGCCTTCGTCGGAGACGTCCCCGGCATCGACGTACGCCGGGCCGCGACCACCCTCGCCCAGCTGATCGGCCCCTTCCGCGAGGCGTACGGCCGCTTCCCCGCCGTACCCGAGCTGCGCGAGCTCCTCGACGGGGTGCCCTCCGCCCTCACCTCGCTCCGCCAGGCACTGGAGGGCACCGGGCGGCAGGCCATGCTCCGCGAGCTCGACGCGCGCCTGCGCCAGCAGGGGGCCCCCGGCGACCCCGGCCCGGCCCTCGCCGACCGCGCCGCCCTGCTCGACCGGCCGGCGTTCAGCGGCTTCTTCGACGTCGGGGCGGTCGTCGGCGGCTCCGAACGGCGCGGGCGCCCCTTCTCGCTGCGCGCCCTCGAACACCCCGTCCGGGTCCGCGTCGACCTCCCCGAGCGTGCGCACGCCGACGCCTCCCGGATGCTGGCCCGGCTGCTCCTCGCCCAGTTCAACGCCGCCGCCGCGGCCCGCGCCGACCGCTCGCTGTTCGCCTTCCTCGCCCTCGACGACGCCTCGCACGCCCTCACCCCGGAGACCGTCCGGGGCGTGCAGCGGCTGCGCTCGGCCAACGCCGGCGTGCTGCTGACCCTGCGCACCCTGGACGACGTACCGGAGCCCCTGCGCACGCCGCTGCTGGGCGCGGTCGGCTGCCGGATGGCCTTCTCGGGGGTCACCACCTGGGACGGGCAGCGCTTCGCCGAGGCCTGGGGCACCGAGTGGGTCGAGACCCGGGACGTCACCCACCGGACGGTCTTCGCCGACCAGCCGCTCACCCGGGCCATCCACGCCTTCCGCAAGCTGGTCACCGGCAAGGCCGTGACCACCGACGCCGTCACCGTGCGCCAGGTCGAGCGCGAGCGCTGGTCCGCCTCCGAGCTGGCGCACGCCGTGCCGCCCGGCTGCGCGGTGCTGTCGCTGACCTCCGTCCGGGGGGAACGCGCCGCTCCGCTGCTGTTGCGGCTGTCGGGAACCGGCTGAGGACCGGCTGAGAGGACCCGTACGGGGTGGCAGAATCGAAAGGGGCCGTTCATACGACATGGCGAAAACCCGTGCCGAGCCCCCCTCTCCCGCCCTCCCCGTCTGGAAACCGATGCCGCTCACCCTCGCCTCGCTCGTCCAGCACTCGGCGCTGAAGCTCACCGTCCGGGCCGGGGAGGACCGCCTCGACACCCCCGTGCGCTGGGCCCACGTCAGCGAGCTCGCCGACCCCGTGCCGTACATGGAGGGCGGCGAGCTGCTGCTCGTCACCGCGATGAAGCTGGACGCGGACGACCCCGACGAGATGCGCCGCTACGTACGGCGGCTGGCCGCCGCCGGGGTCGTCGGCATCGGCTTCGCCGTCGGGGTCAACTACGAGGCCATCCCCGAAGCGCTGCTCCAGGCCGCCCGCGAGGAGGGCCTGCCGCTGCTGGAGGTGCCCCGGCGGACCCCGTTCCTCGCCATCAGCAAGGCCGTCTCCGCCGCCCTGGCCGCCGACCAGTACCGGGCCGTGACCGCCGGCTTCGAGGCGCAGCGGGAGCTGACCCGGGCCGCGCTCTCCGCCGACGGTCCGGCCGACCTGCTGGCGAAGCTGGCGGCCCACGTGCACGGCTGGGCCGCGCTGTACGACACCTCCGGCGCCGTCGTCGCCGCCGCCCCCGACTGGGCGGCGCGCCGGGCCGCCCGGCTCACCCCCGACGTGGAGCGGCTGCGGGAGCGGCCCGCGCCGGCGAGCGCGGTGGTGGGCGGCGCCGCGGACCGGGTCGAACTCCAGTCCCTCGGCACCGGGCGGCGGGCCCGGGGCGCCCTCGCGGTCGGGACGGCGGCCCCGCTGGGCACCGCCGAGCGGTACGCGGTGCACTCGGCCGTCGCGCTGCTGACCCTGACCACCGAGCGCTCCCGGTCGCTGCACGACGCGGAGTCCCGGCTGGGCGCGGCCGTGCTGCGGATGCTGCTGGAGGGCGAGCCGGAGCACGCCCGGGCCGTGGCCGGGGACCTGTACGGGGCGCTGCTGGAGGCGCCGTTCCGGATCATCGTCGCCGAGCCGGCGCTGCCGGGCACGGCCCAGCCGGAGGGGCTGGCGCTGCTGGCCGACGCGGTGGAGTCGGCGGCGGCGCGGACCGGGGAGACGCTGCTGGTGGTCCCGGAGCCGGGCCGGCTGGTGGTGCTGGCCGCCGACGGGGGCGCGGCGGTGCAGGCGTGCGCGGACCACGCGGAGGCCCTGGAGTCCCGGCGCGGCCGGGAGGCCGCCGGGCCGGAGCCCGACGAACTGGTGGTCGGCCTGTCGGCGGCGGCCGGCCCGGCGGGGGTGGCGGCGGCCTTCAAGCAGGCCGACCAGGCCCTCGCCGTGGCCCGGCGGCGGGGCCGGGCACTGGTCGAGCACGAGGACCTCGCGGCGGGCTCGGTCCTGCCGCTGCTCGCCGACGACGCCGTACGGGCCTTCGCGGACGGAACCCTGCGGGCCCTGCGCGAGCACGACGCGACCGGCCGCGGCGACCTGGTGGCCTCCCTCCAGGCGTGGCTCTCCCGCCACGGCCAGTGGGACGCCGCCGCCGCCGACCTCGGCGTACACCGCCACACGCTGCGCTACCGCATGAAGCGCGTCGAGGAGATCCTCGGCCGCTCCCTGGACGACCCGGACGTCCGCATGGAGCTGTGGCTGGCCCTGAAGGCGAGCCCGGTCGCCGATTCCTGACGCGGCCCCCCCACCGCTCGGCCCCGGGCGGCCTTCCGGGCCCGCCGGACGGAGTCCGGCGCAGCGGCGCGAAGCCGGGGAGGCCGGCCACGGCCGGGCAGCGCGAGCGGCGCGTCGAAAAGGGAACAGTGACAAAGCGGCGCAGGCCCGCGTGGAGGTTCTCCAACGCGGCTAAACGCCGAAAGCCCGGCGGAGACCTACCGTGGTGGAGACAACGACCCACCGCACACTCCGAAGGGCCGGGATTCGCATGACTTCCACCCACGCCTTCTGGCTCGCCGGCCGCCAGGCCACCGGCGAGGACAGCTTCGACGTCCACAACCCGTGGGACGGCCGGCTGGTCGGCACCGTCAGCGTGCCCACCGACGCCCAGGTCGAAGAGGCCGTGGCCGCGGCGTACGCCGTGACGGCGGAGTTCTCCGCGACCCCCGCCCACGTGCGTGCCGCCGCCCTGGACCACGTGTCCAAGCGGCTCGCCGAGCGCACCGAGGAGATCGCCCAGCTGATCTCCGCGGAGAACGGCAAGCCCGTCAAGTGGGCCCGCGGTGAGGTCGGCCGTGCGGTGTCCGTGTTCCGCTTCGCCGCGGAAGAGGCCCGCCGCTTCAACGGCGGAGAGGCCCAGCGCCTGGACACCGACGCCGGCGGCGTCGGCCGCCTGGCCCTGACCCGCCGCTTCGTCAAGGGCCCGGTCCTCGGCATCGCGCCGTTCAACTTCCCGCTGAACCTGTGCGCCCACAAGGTGGCCCCGGCCATCGCCGTCGGCGCGCCGATCATCCTGAAGCCGGCCCCGGCCACCCCGCTCTCCGGCCTGATCCTGGGCGAGCTGCTCGCCGAGACCGACCTGCCGGCCGGCTCCTGGTCCGTGCTGCCCGTCGCCAACGACAAGATGCCGGCCCTGGTCAAGGACGACCGCCTCCCGGTCATCTCCTTCACCGGCTCCGACACCGTCGGCTACGCCATCCAGCAGTCGGTGCCCCACAAGCACTGCACCCTGGAGCTCGGCGGCAACGCCGCGGCCGTGGTCCTCGCCGACTGGTCCTCCGACGCCGACCTCGACTGGGCCGCGACCCGTATCGCGACCTTCTCGAACTACCAGGCCGGCCAGTCCTGCATCTCCGTGCAGCGCGTGATCGCCGACGCCTCCGTGTACGACCGCCTCCTCGAGAAGGTCGTCGCGAAGGTCCAGGCCCAGGTCACCGGCGACCCGTCCGACGACGCCACCGACGTCGGCCCGCTGGTCTCCGAGGACGCCGCCAAGCGCGTCGAGTCCTGGGTGGACGAGGCCGTCTCCGCCGGTGCCAAGCTGCTCACGGGCGGCAAGCGCGACGGCGCCACGGTCGAGCCGACCGTCCTCGCGGACGTCCCGGCCGGCGTGAAGCTCGCCACCGAGGAGGTCTTCGGCCCGGTCCTGACACTGACGAAGGTCGAGAACACCGACGAGGCCTTCGCCGCCGTCAACGACTCGAAGTTCGGCCTGCAGACCGGCGTCTTCACCCGCGACGTCCAGGTCGCCTTCCGCGCCCACCGCGAGCTGGAGGTCGGCGGTGTGATCATCGGCGACGCGCCGTCCTACCGCGCCGACCAGATGCCGTACGGCGGCGTCAAGCAGTCCGGCGTGGGCCGCGAGGGCGTCCGCTACGCGATGGACGACTACACGTACGAGCGCGTCCTGGTCCTCACGGGCCTCGACATCTGACCGACTCGTACGGTCACAGACCGACGGCCGGAGCCTACTGTGCGGGGGCTCCGGCCGTCCCCCTTTTGTGCCCCGTCAGCCCGTGCAGCCCACGACGGCGGGGACGCTGCCGGTGCAGTGGTGACCGTGGTGTTCGACAGGGTCGCGGTGCCGAAGGTGGCCAGGCCCCCGGCGTTGTTGGTGGAGTTGTTGAAACTCACCGTGCTGTTGCGGAGGGTCAGGGTGCCGCTGCTCCTGATGCCTCCGCCGACGCCGGAGATCAGCGACTGGTTCCTGGTGACCTCCACCGAGTTCAGGGTCAGCTCCCCGCCCGCGTTCCGGATGCCCCGCCGCCCGCGCCGCCGGACGCCGACCGGCCGTCACGCTGGTGAGGTTGTTCAGGGTGAGGTCCGCGTTCGGGCCGTTGAGCGCGAAGATCCGGAAGTTCACCGTCGTCGAGGCGCGCCGGATGGTGCTCCGGTTGCCGAGGACGTTGATCTCGCTGGTGACGACCGGCAGGCCGTTCCCGGGCTTGTCCTCCACGGTGAGGTTGTAGGTGCAGCCGAAGGCCGGGAAGAGCGTGATGGGCCCGGGAGCCGCGTTCGCCTGGGCGATGGCGTTCCTGAGCGCCGTCGCGCTGCCCGGTACGAACTGCTGGGCGTGGGCGGTGGTGGGCACGGCGACGACGGTCACGGCCGCGGCGGCCGCGGTGCCGATGAGGGCTCTGAGCTTGCGCATGCGCGGCAACGTACGAACCCCGCGGAGCGGCCGGGCCGGGACACGCGAGGGCCCCGGCAGGTCGCGGCGTACGCGCCGACGGTGTGGGCCGCCCGGGGGCCGACGCCGTGCGGGCGGGGGAGTCCCCCTTTTGCAGGCGCTCGTATTTTCCCGGGCGCCCGGAGCGGGTACGACTGACAGGTAGCACCGATCGGTAGGTCCCCGATGCGGCGAGGTGAGTCCCGGATGTCGGCAACACGGCCCGTACAGCCCAAGGTGACCGAGCGCGAGGCGCGGCAGGTCGCGGAAGCGGCCCGCGAGCAGGACTGGCGCAAACCCAGCTTCGCCAAGGAGCTCTTCCTCGGCCGCTTCCGGCTCGACCTGATCCACCCCCACCCGACCCCCGCCGACGAGGACGTCCGGCGCGGCGAGGCCTTCCTGGCCCGGCTGCGGGACTTCTGCGAGAGCGAGATCGACGGGCAGCGCATCGAGCGCGAGGCGCGCATCCCCGACGAGACGGTGCGCGGGCTCAAGGAGCTCGGCGCCCTCGGCATGAAGATCGGCACCGAGTACGGGGGCCTCGGCCTCACCCAGGTCTACTACAACAAGGCGCTCGCCCTCGTCGGCTCCGTCAGCCCGGCCATCGGCGCCCTGCTCTCCGCCCACCAGTCGATCGGCGTGCCGCAGCCGCTGAAGATGTTCGGCACGAAGGAGCAGAAGGACGCCTACCTGCCGCGCTGCGCCACCACCGCGATCAGCGCCTTCCTGCTCACCGAGCCGGACGTGGGCTCCGACCCGGCGCGGCTGGCCACCACCGCCGTGCCCGACCCCGAGGACGACGACACGTACGTCCTCGACGGGGTGAAGCTCTGGACCACCAACGGGGTGGTGGCAGACCTGCTCGTGGTCATGGCCCGGGTCCCCCGGAGCGAGAACCACCGTGGCGGGATCACCGCCTTCGTCGTCGAGGCCGACTCGCCCGGCATCACCGTCGAGCACCGCAACGCCTTCATGGGCCTGCGCGGCCTGGAGAACGGCGTCACCCGCTTCCACCGGGTACGGGTGCCCGCCGCCCAGCGGATCGGCGCCGAGGGAGCCGGGCTCAAGATCGCGCTGACCACCCTGAACACCGGGCGGCTGTCCCTGCCCGCCATGTGCGTCGGCGCCGGCAAGTGGTGCCTGAAGATCGCCCGGGAGTGGTCCGGGGTGCGCGAGCAGTGGGGCCGCCCCGTCGCCCGGCACGAGGCCGTCGGCGCCAAGATCTCCTTCATCGCCGCCACCACCTTCGCCCTGGAGGCCGTGGTGGACCTCGCCTCCCAGATGGCCGACGAGGACCGCAACGACATCCGCATCGAGGCCGCCCTCGCCAAGCTCTACGGCTCCGAGATGGCCTGCCTGATGGCCGACGAACTGGTCCAGATCCGCGGCGGACGCGGCTTCGAGACCGCCGAGTCCCTCGCCGCCCGCGGCGAACGCGCCGTCCCCGCCGAGCAGCTGCTGCGCGACCTGCGCATCAACCGGATCTTCGAGGGCTCCACCGAGATCATGCACCTGCTGATCGCCCGCGAGGCCGTCGACGCCCACCTCTCCGTCGCCGGCGACCTCATCGACCCCGAGAAGGCCCTCGGCGACAAGGCCAGGGCAGGAGCCCGCGCGGCCGGCTTCTACGCCCGCTGGCTCCCCAAGCTCGCCACCGGCCCCGGCCAGGTCCCCGGCACCTACCGGGAATTCCACCCGGCCGGCCACCCCGACCTCGCCACCCACCTGCGCTACGTCGAGCGCGGTGCCCGCAAACTCGCCCGCTCGACCTTCTACGCCATGTCCCGCTGGCAGGGCCGCATGGAGACCAAGCAGGGCTTCCTCGGCCGGATCGTCGACATCGGCGCCGAGCTCTTCGCGATGAGCGCGGCCTGCGTGCGCGCCGAGCACCTGCGCGAGAGCGGCGACCACGGCCGCGAGGCCTACCAGCTCGCCGACGCCTTCTGCCGGCAGTCCCGGCTGCGCGTCGAGGAGCTCTTCGGCCGCCTGTGGGCCAACACCGACGACCTCGACCGCAAGGTCGTCGAAGGGGTCCTCGGCGGCACCTACACCTGGCTGGAGGAAGGCGTCATCGATCCCTCCGGGGACGGCCCGTGGATCGCGGACGCCGCCCCCGGCCCCTCCACCCGCAAAAACGTTCACCGTCCCCTGCGCTGACCTGCCATCATCGGCAGCAGATCGGACGGATGTACGAGTACGGGCGTACGGGCACGAGCACCGGTACCGGCACGAGCGCGAGGCGGGCGAGGACGATGGCGACGGCCGAGGAGGACCGGACCTGCCGGCGGCTGGCCTGGGGGGGGGGGGGGGGGGGGGGGGGGGGGGGGGGGGGGGGGGGGGGGGGGGGGGGGGGAGGGAGGGGGGGGGGGGAGCGACGAACCACACAGGGAC
>NZ_JBVJWV010000027.1:0-19021 GCF_055602105.1 Streptomyces sp. NPDC037421 | reverse complement strand
GGGGGGGAGGGGGGGAGGTCGAGCGATGCGGCGCCGCCCCCCTCCCCCCCCCCCCCCCCCCCCCCCCCCCCCCCCCCCCCCCCCCCCCCCACCGCACCACGTGGTGGCCGACCTGATCGACCGGCTCGACGGGCCCACCCGCAAGTACCTGTGCCGCGACCAGTGGCTGCCCGCCGCCGCCGTCACCCTGCTGCTGCGCCACGGCACCGACGCCGACCGGCACTACATCGCCCGCAACCCGCACGTCGTCGGCCGCCCGCTGCCCGGTCTGCCCGGGCCCGCGCGGTACGCCGCCCGGCCGGGGCCCTCGCCCGAGCTGCTCGCCGAGACAGGCCCCGGCCCCCTCACCCCCGACGAGCTGATCCGCCTGCTGCGCCGGCACGGCCGCCGCCCCCGGATCCCGCTCACCCTGCTCCGCATGCCGCACCTGCTCGACCTCCACGACCCCGAGCCGCTGCTGCGCGCCCACGCCCGCGCCCCGCTGCCGGCCGGCGCCGTCGAGGCCCTGCTGCTGGCGGGCGGACTGCCCCGGCAGGCGTGCCGCGCGCTGCTCGACGCGCGCACGGGGGACACGTACGGCCGCCACTGGTACCGGCCCGCCGTCCGCGCCGTCCGGATGGGCCTGCTGACCTGCGACGAGCTCGTCGCGTACGTGGCCCCCGCGCCCCGCACCCTGCTCCTGGGCCACCTCCCCGCCACCCGCGGGCTGCGCTGGAGCCTGCCCGAACAGGCCGAGATGCAGTCGGCCGTGCACCGCGCCCTGCGCCCCGCGCTCGGCGACGACCCCCGGCTGTGGGCCGAACTGGGCCGCCGGGCCCCCGCCTTCCGCGGCACCCTGCCCGAACTGGCGGCCGCGCTGGCCGCGGGCATCCCGGCCGCGCCCGGCGACGTACGCCACGACCCGGCTCTGGCCCGCGCCGTCCGCCACCTCACCCCGGACCCGGCCCCCGGCGAGCCGGCCGGCGCGTGGGAGCGCGAGCTGGCCCTGGTGAGCCTGGCCGTGCCGATGGACACGGCCGCCGAGGACGTCCGCTGGGTCCGCGACTGCCTGGACCGGGGCCTGCTCACCGGCGCCGACGTGGTCCGGCACAAGGTCCCCGCGTGCTGGGCGCTCGACGAGGACCAGTGGCTCGGCGACATAGGCCACCCCGACCGCCACGACCGCCCGGCCGCCGTGCTCGCCGCCCGCGCCGAGGCGGACCGGCTCTTCGACGCGGCCCTCGGCGACGACCCCGGGGCCTGGTGGCGCGCCGCCCGGGCGCTCCCCGACTTCGCCGGAACCCTCCCCGAACTCCTGGCGCGCGTCACGGACGGGGACTCCGTGTCCAAGCGTCCCTGAGTTGCGGCAACAATGGGGGGCATGAGCGACAGTCCAGCCCCCCTCGCCGACCCGCACCTCCTCTTCGACGCCGCGGCCGGCCGCCGGGACATCGTCATCCTCGGGTCGACCGGGTCCATCGGCACCCAGGCCATCGACCTCGCCCTGCGCAACCCGGACCGGTTCCGGGTCACCGCGCTGTCCGCCGCCGGCGGGCGCGTCGACCTGCTTGCCGAGCAGGCCCGCAAGCTCCGGGTCCGCGCCGTGGCCGTCGCCCGCGAGGACGCCGTACCGGCCCTGAAGGAGGCGCTGGGCGAGCAGTACGGCGCCGCCGAACCGCTGCCCGAGATCCTGGCCGGTCCCGACGCGGCGGCCGAACTCGCCGCCTCCGACTGCCACACCGTCCTGAACGGCATCACCGGCTCCATCGGCCTCGCCCCCACCCTCGCGGCGCTGCGGGCGGGCCGCACCCTGGCCCTGGCCAACAAGGAGTCGCTGATCGTCGGCGGCCCGCTGGTCAAGGCCCTCGCGGAGCCCGGCCAGATCATCCCCGTGGACTCCGAGCACGCGGCCCTCTTCCAGGCCCTCGCCGCGGGCACCCGCGCCGACGTCCGCAAGCTCGTGGTCACCGCGTCCGGCGGCCCCTTCCGCGGCCGCACCCGCGCCGAGCTGGCCTCGGTCACCGTCGAGGACGCCCTCGCGCACCCCACCTGGGCCATGGGCCCGGTCATCACCGTGAACTCGGCGACCCTGGTCAACAAGGGGCTGGAGGTCATCGAGGCGCACCTGCTCTACGACATCCCCTTCGACCGCATCGAGGTCGTGGTCCACCCGCAGTCCTACGTGCACTCCATGGTCGAGTTCACGGACGGTTCCACCCTCGCCCAGGCCACCCCGCCGGACATGCGCGGCCCCATCGCGATCGGTCTCGGCTGGCCCCAGCGGGTCCCGGACGCCTCCCGCTCCTTCGACTGGACCAAGGCCTCCACCTGGGAGTTCTTCCCGCTCGACACCGAGGCCTTCCCGTCCGTCGGCCTCGCCCGGCACGTCGGCACCCTGGGCGGCACGGCCCCCGCCGTCTTCAACGCGGCGAACGAGGAGTGCGTGGACGCCTTCCTGGCCGGTCGGCTGCCGTTCACAGCAATCATGGATACCGTCTCCGCAGTGGTCGACGAGCACGGAACGCCCACGTCGGGAACCTCCCTGACGGTGGCGGACGTCCTCGAAGCGGAGACCTGGGCCAGGGCCCGGGCACGGGAGATGGCGGCGCGGGCCGCCGTGGAGGCGAGCGCATGACCTTGCTGCTGACCCTGACGGGCGTGCTCGTCTTCGTCGTCGGACTGCTGTTCTCGATCGCCTGGCACGAACTCGGCCACCTCTCCACGGCCAAGCTCTTCGGCATCCGCGTGCCCCAGTACATGGTCGGCTTCGGCAAGACCATCTGGTCCCGCAAGAAGGGCGAGACCGAGTACGGGATCAAGGCCATCCCGATGGGCGGCTACATCCGCATGATCGGGATGTTCCCGCCCGGCGAGGACGGCAAGGTCACCGCCCGCTCCACCTCGCCCTTCCGGTCGATGATCGAGGACGCCCGCTCGGCGGCCTACGAGGAGCTCCAGCCCGGCGACGAGACGCGGCTCTTCTACACGCGCAAGCCCTGGAAGCGCGTGATCGTGATGTTCGCGGGCCCCTTCATGAACCTGGTGCTCGCCCTCGCGATCTTCTTCGGCGTCTGGATGACCTTCGGCATCAACCGGACCACCACCCAGATCGCGAGCGTCTCGCCCTGCGTCATCCAGCAGAGCGAGAAGCGCGAGGTCTGCAAGGACGGCGACCCGGTGGCCCCCGCGAAGAAGGCCGGCCTGCGGGCCGACGACCGGATCGTCGCCTTCAACGGCAAGAAGGTGGCCGACTGGGCCGCCCTCCAGAAGCGGATCCGCGACACCGTCGGCCCCGCCACCGTCACCGTCGTGCGCGACGGTAGGCAGCTCGGCATCCCCGTCACCCTGATCCCGAACCAGGTCGCCAAGACCGACGGCCACGGCGGCTACGTCAAGGGCCAGTACGTGACGGCCGGCTGGCTCGGCTTCAGCCCGAAGAACGAGATCGCGGCCCTGTCCTTCGGCGAGTCCGTCGACCACATGGGCGAGATCGTCGACAGCAGCGTGCAGGGCCTCCTCAAGCTCCCCGCCAAGATCCCCGCCCTGTGGAACGCGGCCTTCAGCGGCGGCGAGCGCGAGGCCGACTCCCCGATGGGCATCGTCGGAGCGGCCCGGATGAGCGGCGACATCGCCGCCCTGGACCTGCCCAGCGAGCAGAAGATGTCGATCCTGCTCAACGTGCTGGGCATGTTCAACCTCTCGCTGTTCCTGTTCAACATGCTGCCCCTGCTGCCCCTGGACGGCGGGCACATCGCCGGCGCCCTGTGGGAGTCCCTGCGCCGCACCGTGGCCAAGGTCTTCCGGCGCGCCGACCCCGGCCCCTTCGACGTGGCGAAGCTGATGCCCGCCGCGTACGTGGTCGCCGGCGTCTTCGTCTGCTTCACCCTGCTGGTGCTCGTCGCGGACGTGGTCAACCCCATCAAGATCACCTAGCCGCACGGGCGGGACCCCGGCGGCGACCGGAGCCGGGCACGCATCGTGCCCGGCTCCCTACGTTCGGGTGGCGCGACCCCTCGGATGCAAGGGGCGCGCGCTGCTTGGCGTAACCTCGAAGGCTGGAGCCCGCCGATCTCGGGACCTCGATCCACACCTTGGGGTTGCACAGCAGATGACTGCCATCTCTCTCGGAATGCCGTCCGTGCCGACGAAGCTTGCCGACCGCCGGGTCAGCCGCAAGATCCAGGTCGGTTCCGTGGCCGTCGGCGGCGACGCGCCCGTCTCGGTGCAGTCGATGACCACGACCCGCACCTCCGACATCGGCGCCACCCTCCAGCAGATCGCCGAGCTGACCGCCTCCGGCTGCCAGATCGTCCGCGTGGCCTGCCCGACGCAGGACGACGCCGACGCGCTGGCCGTCATCGCGAAGAAGTCGCAGATCCCGGTCATCGCCGACATCCACTTCCAGCCCAAGTACGTGTTCGCCGCGATCGACGCCGGCTGCGCCGCGGTCCGCGTGAACCCGGGCAACATCAAGCAGTTCGACGACAAGGTCAAGGAGATCGCGTACGCCGCCAAGGAGGCGGGCACGCCGATCCGCATCGGCGTCAACGCCGGCTCCCTCGACGCGCGCCTGCTGAAGAAGTACGGCAAGGCCACCCCCGAGGCGCTCGTCGAGTCCGCGCTGTGGGAGGCCTCCCTCTTCGAGGAGCACGGCTTCGGCGACATCAAGATCTCGGTCAAGCACAACGACCCGGTCGTCATGGTCAACGCCTACCGCCAGCTCGCCGCCCAGTGCGACTACCCGCTGCACCTCGGCGTGACCGAGGCCGGCCCCGCCTTCCAGGGCACCATCAAGTCCGCCGTCGCCTTCGGCGCGCTGCTCTCCGAGGGCATCGGCGACACCATCCGCGTCTCCCTCTCCGCGCCGCCGGTCGAGGAGGTCAAGGTCGGCAACCAGATCCTGGAGTCGCTGAACCTCAAGCCGCGCCGCCTGGAGATCGTCTCCTGCCCCTCCTGCGGCCGCGCCCAGGTCGACGTCTACAAGCTGGCCGAGGAGGTCACCGCGGGCCTGGACGGCATGACCGTCCCGCTGCGCGTCGCCGTCATGGGCTGCGTCGTCAACGGCCCCGGCGAGGCCCGTGAGGCCGACCTCGGCGTCGCCTCCGGCAACGGCAAGGGCCAGATCTTCGTCAAGGGCGAGGTCATCAAGACCGTCCCCGAGTCCAAGATCGTGGAGACCCTCATCGAAGAGGCGCTGAAGATCGCCGAGCAGATGGAGAAGGACGGCGTCGCCTCCGGCGAGCCCAGCGTCGCCATCGGCGTCTGACCACCGGCCTGACCCCGGCCCCCGCCAGGAACCCTCCCGGCCCCGTCCGCGCAGCTCGCGGCCGGGGCCGGGCCCTTTTCGTGACCTGCGGGGCCGGGCGTGCGCAGGTCGCGGCGGGTACAGTGCGGAGATCAGCAGACTTGCACGGTGAGGTCCCAGTGTTGACGCAGACCACGACCAGGGTCCTTGAACCCAGTGATCTCGACGCCGCGCTCGACATCCTCGGACGCGAGCCGGTCGAGAACGCCTTCGTCACCTCCCGGGTCCAGGTCGCCGGACTCGATCCGTGGCGCCTGGGCGGAGAGATGTGGGGCTGGTACGCCGACGGCGAGCTCCGCTCCATGTGCTACGCCGGAGCCAACCTGGTCCCCGTCTGCGCCGGCCCCGACGCCGTGCGCGCCTTCGCCGACCGGGCCCGCCGCACCGGCCGCCGCTGCTCCTCCATCGTCGGCCCCGCCGCGCCCACCCGGCTGCTGTGGCAGCTCCTGGAGCCCAGCTGGGGCCCGGCCCGCGACGTCCGCGGCCACCAGCCGCTCATGGTCACCGAGCGGCCGTCCGCCGAGATCGCCGCCGACCCGAGGGTCCGCCGCATCCGCAAGGACGAGATGGACCTGATCATGCCCGCCTGCGTGGCCATGTTCACCGAGGAGGTCGGCATCTCGCCGCTCGCCGGGGACGGCGGACTGCTCTACCAGGCCCGCGTCGCCGAGCTCGTCGGCAGCGGCCGCTCCTTCGCCCGCGTCGAGAACGGCAAGGTCGTCTTCAAGGCCGAGATCGGCGCCGCCACCGCGGCCGCCTGCCAGATCCAGGGCGTGTGGGTGGCCCCCGAGTTCCGCGGCCGCGGGCACTCCGAGACCGGCATGGCCGCCGTGGTCGAGTACGCGCTGCGCGACGTGGCCCCCGTGGTGAGCCTCTACGTCAACGACTTCAACACCGCCGCCCGCGCGGCCTACCGCCGGGTGGGCTTCCGCGAGGTCGGCGCGTTCATGAGCGTGCTGTTCTGACCTACGGCAGCGTCCTGTTCCGACCTACGGCGGGGAGCAGCCGGTTTCGTCCGGGAAGCCGTACCGGAGCGGCCCTACCCCGAAGTAAGGTCGCCGCATGCTGCCTACTTCCCCGGGCGACGACGCCGTACGGCCCGCCGGACTCCGCATCGGGCACCTCGACCTGGCCGGCCGGGTGGACGAAGCCCTGCGCGTCCAGGCCGTCGCCTTCGGGCTCAGCGAGGAGGAGGTCGGCATCCGGCGCTACATCGTCCAGCGCCACATGACCTGCCCCGGCGCCCGCGCGCTCGGCGCCTTCACCGACGACGGGGCGCTGGCCGGCTTCGTCTACGGCATGCCCAACGACCGCGGCCACTGGTGGTCCACCATCGTCGAGCCCTACCTTCGGGCCGGCGGCGCCGAGCACTGGCTCGACCACTCCTTCGTCATCACCGAGCTGCACGTCCACCCCGGCTTCCAGGGCCGCGGCGTCGGCCGCACCCTCATCACCCGGATCACCGACGGCGCCGCCGAGCCCCGCTCGATCCTCTCCGCCATCGACACCGACAGTCCGGCCCGCGGGCTCTACACCGCCCTCGGCTACCGGGACCTCGCCCGGAAGGTCCACTTCCCGAGCGCGAGCCTGCCGTACGCGGTCATGGGTGCCCCGCTGCCCCTGCTCAGGCCCCCGCACGCGCACTGAAACGGGTTTCCGGGCCCGTGAAATGGGTTTCCGGGCCCGCCTCGGCCCCCGGTAGCCTCCCGGCATGTCCACTCACCACGTGCAGCGCATGTCCCGCCTCATGGCCAAGACCCTCCGCGAGGACCCGGCCGACGCCGAGACCCTCAGCCACCGCCTCCTGGTCCGGGCCGGCTACGTCCGGCGCAGCTCCGCCGGGGTGTGGACCTGGCTGCCGCTCGGCAAGAAGGTCCTGGACAACGTCTCGCGCATCGTCCGCGAGGAGATGGACGGGATCGGCGCGCAGGAGGTGCTGCTGCCGGCGCTGCTGCCGAAGGAGCCGTACGAGGTCAGCGGCCGCTGGTCGGAGTACGGTGACCTGCTGTTCCGGCTGAAGGACCGCAAGGGCGCCGACTACCTCCTCGGCCCCACCCACGAGGAGATCTTCACCCTCGTGGTGAAGGACCAGTGCACGTCCTACAAGGACCTGCCGGTCATGCTGTACCAGATCCAGACCAAGTACCGGGACGAGGCCCGGCCCCGGTCCGGCGTGCTGCGCGGCCGCGAGTTCCAGATGAAGGACTCGTACTCCTTCGACGTGTCGGACGAGGGGCTCGCCGAGTCCTACCGGCTCCACCGCGAGGCCTACGTGCGCATCTTCGAGCGCCTCGGCCTGGACCACCGGATCGTGTCGGCGGTGTCGGGCGCGATGGGCGGCTCGGCGTCGGAGGAGTTCCTCGCGCCGGCCGGCGCGGGCGAGGACACCTTCGTGGACTGCCCCTCCTGCGACTACGCGGCGAACACGGAGGCGGTCACCTTCGCGCTGAAGCCGGCCGGGGGCGCTGAGCACGCTCCGCTGGAGGAGATCCCGACCCCCGACACCCCCACCATCGAGACCCTGGCCGCGCACCTCGGCGTGCCGGCCTCCGCGACCCTGAAGAACCTGCTGGTCAAGGTGGACGGCGAGATCACCGCCGTCGGCGTGCCGGGGGACCGCGAGGTGGACCTCGGCAAGCTCGGGGAGCACCTGGCCCCGGCGGTGGTGGAGCTGGTGACGGCGGAGGACTTCGCGGACCGGCCCGACCTGGTACGCGGCTACGTGGGTCCGCAGGGCCTGGAGAAGGTCCGCTACCTCGCCGACCCGCGCGTCGCGCCGGGGACGGCGTGGGTGACGGGTGCCAACAAGGCCGACACGCATGCCCGGAACGTGGTCTGTGGCCGGGACTTCGAGGTGGACCGGTACCTGGACGTGGTCGTCGTCGAGCCGGGCGACCCCTGCCCGGCGTGTGGTGCCGGACTGAAGCTGGACCGGGCCATCGAGATCGGGCACATCTTCCAGCTGGGGCGGAAGTACGCCGACGCGTTCGGACTGGACGTGCTCGGCAAGGAGGGCAAGCCGGTCCGGGTCACCATGGGCTCCTACGGCATCGGCGTCTCCCGCGCGGTGGCCGCGCTGGCCGAGCAGACGGCCGACGAGCGGGGTCTGCGCTGGCCCGCGGCGGTGGCGCCGGCCGACGTCCACGTGGTGGCGGCGGGCAAGGCGGGGCCGCTCGCGCTGGCGGAGGAGGCGGCGGCCGCCCTGGCCGCGGCGGGGCGGCGGGTCCTGCTGGACGACCGGCCCGGGCTGTCGCCGGGCGTCAAGCTGACGGACGCGGAGCTGATCGGCGTGCCGTGGATCCTGGTGGCGGGACGCCGCTCCGCCGAGGGCGTCGTCGAACTGCAGGACCGCGCCGCCGGCACCCGTGAGGAACTCCCGCTGACGGAGGCGCTGGCCCGGCTGGGCCGGCTGGGGTAGGCGGCGGCGGTCGGGGTGTGGGGGAGCGGCGTCCTGCCTGGGCCGACGGGGCTTGATCCGGCCGAGCTGGGCTCGGATGTGCCGCTAGGCGGCCGGAGTGCGGGTAGGGGACCGCTCCGCGCAGCGGCAGACCCGCGGCGGCGCTCACGCCGTCGGGGGCTCTGCCGGCGGCGGGGTCGTCCGGGCAGTGGGAGCGGCAGGGGCGGGAGCAGCAGGCGCGGGAGCGACGGGGGCCGCGCGTTCCAGGAAGCGCAGGAGTTCCACCGGGAAGGGGAGGACCAGGGTGGAGTTCTTCTCCGCCGCCACCGCGATCACCGTCTGCAGCAGGCGGAGCTGGAGGGCGGCGGGCTGGTCGGACATGACGGCGGCGGCTTCGGCCAGCTTGTGCGAGGCCTGGAGCTCCGCGTCCGCGTTGATCACCCGGGCGCGCCGCTCCCGGTCGGCCTCCGCCTGGCGGGCCATCGACCGCTTCATCGTCTCCGGTAGCGAGACGTCCTTGATCTCCACGCGGTCGATCTGGACGCCCCAGCCCATCGCCGGGCTGTCGATCATGAGTTCCAGGCCCTGGTTGAGCTTCTCGCGGTTCGAGAGCAGGTCGTCCAGGTCGCTCTTGCCGATGATCGAGCGCAGCGAGGTCTGCGCCATCTGGGAGACGGCGAAGCGGTAGTCCTCCACCGCGATGATCGCGCTCGCCGGATCGACCACCTTGAAGTAGACGACCGCGTCCACGCGGACCGTGACGTTGTCCCTGGTGATGCCCTCCTGCGCCGGCACCGGGAGGGTGACGATCTGGAGGTTCACCTTGTGGAGACGGTCCGCCACCGGGAGGATCATCGTGAATCCGGGCGGGCGGACGCCCTCCCGCAGGCGGCCGAAGCGGAGGACCACTCCGCGCTCGTACTGCTTCACCACCCGGGCGGCCGCGCCCAGGTAGACCGCGACGCCCGTGGCGGCGGCGATTCCCGCTGTCAGCAGTTCCTCGACCATGGCGGCCCCCTGCCGGACAAATGCCTTCTGTGGTGTTATGCCCTCACAGCCAGGCCGCGAACTCCAGCAGCAGCTCCGCGTCCCGTCGCCGCCCGGCGGCCAGCGAGCGGACGCCGGACTCCACCGCCCGGAACACCGTCCAGCCCCGCAGCCGCTCCCGGTCCACCTCCAGGGAGTCGGCGAGCTTGTTCACCCGCCGCCGGGCCCCGGCGGCCCCCGCCGAGGCGGCCATCTGGTCCTCCAGCCGGTCCCGGACCAGCCGGGCCAGGTCGTAGGCACGCTCGCCGACCAGCGGGTCCGGGCCCACCGTCAGCCAGGGGGCGCGTTCGGCCGCCAGTACCTTGCCCTGCCGGAAGTTTCCGTGCAGGAGGAGGGCTTCGGGGGGTGCGGCGGTCAGCTCGTCGCGGAGGGCGAGGGCCGTCTCCGCGAGTGCCCGGGCCTCCGGCGGGGCCGAGCGCAGCAGCGCGGACTGGGCGGCCGTGCGCTCGGCCACCGTCTCGAAGGGGTGGTCCTGCGGCGGGCCCACCCACAGCCGGCGCAGCGTGCCGCAGGCCTCCAGCAGGGCCTTGGCCTCCGGCAGCGAGCGCAGCGACACGTCGGGGTGCAGCCGCTCCAGCAGCAGTGCCCCGTCCTCCTCGTGGTGGCGCGAGTCGAGTACCCGTACGGCCCCGAAGCCGCCCCAGTGGGCGAGCGCGGCCAGCTCCCGGCCGGGAGCGGCACCGGGCGGCGCCAGCTTCAGGGCGGCCGGGGTGCCGTCGGGGTAGTGGACGAGCAGCACCACGCTGCTGCGCCCGCCCGGGGCCTGGACCCGCTGGGCCGTGACGTCCCGCCGCTTCAGCGCCTCCTCGGCGAGCTCGGGCAGACGCCCCAGCCACTCCGTGTCCCGCTCGGTCGGCGGCAGCTCGCCGAGCGCCCGTACGAGCCGCTGCGGCGGTTCGAAAGCCATGCGTGCCTGGTCCCTTTCAGCTGGTACGGGCCGCCTGTGCGCGTTCCGCGAGCCCAGGGAAGGCTACGCCGACACCGCGCCAGCGTGCCGCGCGCACGGCCGCCGCACTCAGCGCGTCAGCCGCCTCGCGGCGCAACTGGCCGTCCGCCGACCGCACCAGGTCGGAGTACGCGCCCGCCACCCGGTCCTCGATCACGGCGGCCAGCCGCTCGGAGTCGGCCGGGGTGCGGACCTCGAAGGGCAGGGCGTACGCGGCCTCGGCGGGCTGCGGCGCGCCGCCCAGCTCCCGCACGGTCCGGGTCAGCCGGTCGCGGCGGGCCAGGTGGCTGCCGTAGGCCTCCCGGGCCTCGGTCGCCCGGGCGGGCGCGACGCGAGCGCCGATCACCCCGTACCCGTACGCGGCGGCGTGCTCGGCGGCCAGCGCGGCCTGGGCGGCCCGGAGGGGGCCGCCGGCGGGGGAGGGCGAGGGCTTCACGAGGCGGCTCCCGGGGTCGAGGTGAGCAGGTAGGCGTGGACGGCCCCGCAGGCCGCCACCGAGGCGAGCATCCTGGCCAGCTCCCCGGGGGCGCCGGCCAGGGCGATGGTCCGGGCCTCCGACAGGTCCCGCTCGGCGTCCGCGAGCGCGCTCACGGCCTCGGCGGGCTGCGCCGGGACCGGCTCCTTGCGCGCCGCCGGGGCGCCGGGAGCGGGCGCCCCGGCGCCGGACGCGGACGGGGAGGGCGGTCCCGGGCGGGGGGACGGGTCCCCGGCCGCGGGGCCGGCGAAGGCCAGGGCCGTCGTGTGCGCCGCGACGGCCGCGCGGAGCGGCCCGAGGCGCTCGGCGAGCCCGGGATGGGCGGCCAAGGTGGCGTCGTAACGTTCCAGCAGCCGCTCGCTGTCACGAACGGCGCTCTCCCGCATCCGCCGATCGAGTGAGATCCCGCTCTCGGCGCCCGAGGCGTCACCGCCCCCGGCGCATCCGGTGAGCAGCACGGCCCCGGCCGTACCGGCGGCTCCGGCGAGCAGGCTCCTTCGGGAGGGCGAGGGCCTCAAAGGCGTGGTCCAGGGCACGGCGGCCTCCTCGGGGGGTGATGGCGGGGCAGGGTGTGATCACGGTACCCGGGGGTCCCGTCCGCAGCGCGGACGGCAACACCCTCCGCGACCGGATACCCTTTGACCTGACACGACGGAAAACCACAACAGCACACGCGGCCGAGGAGTCACCCGGATGAGCACCACCCAGAGCGACAGGCTGCGCGGACTGCTGGAGCCGCTCGTCGCCGCCAAGGGCCTGGACCTCGAGGACATCGAGCTTTCCAAGGCGGGCAAGCGCCGGATGCTGCGCATCATCGTGGATTCCGATGAGGGTGTCGACCTGGACGAATGCGCCGAGCTGAGCCGTGAGATCTCCGACCGGCTCGACGAGTCCGATCTGATGGGCGAGGACGAGTACAACCTCGAAGTCAGCTCCCCGGGCGCGGACCGCCCGCTCAGTGCGCACCGTCACTACGTTCGGGCGACCGGCCGCCTCGTGAAGTTCCAGCTGTCCGCCGGGGGTGAAAAGGGTGCCGGGGAACTGATCGCCCGCATCCTCGGCGTCGACGACGAGGGCATGGACCTCGAAGTCCCGGGTGTGAAGGGCCGCAAGGCGACCGCCCGTCGTATCGCTTTCACCGACATCGCCAAGGCGCGAGTCGAGATCGAGTTCAGCCGCAAGGACAAGAAGGAAGAGGAGGCGTAGCCGTGGACATCGACATGAGTGCCCTGCGGGGTCTGGTCCGGGAGAAGGAGATCTCCTTCGACCTGCTCGTCGAGGCGATCGAGTCGGCCCTCCTCATCGCGTACCACCGCACCGAGGGCAGCTTCCGGCGCGCCCGTGTCGTGCTCGACCGTACCAACGGTCACGTGGTCGTGTGGGCGACGGAGGACCCGAGGGACCTCGAAGAGGGACAGGAGCCCAAGGAGTTCGACGACACCCCGTCGGACTTCGGGCGGATCGCCGCGACGACCGCCAAGCAGGTGATCCTCCAGCGTCTGCGCGACGCCGAGGACGACCTGACCTTCGGCGAGTTCGCCGGCCGCGAGGGCGACGTCATCACCGGCGTCGTCCAGCAGGGCAAGGACCCCAAGAACGTCCTCGTCGACATCGGCAAGCTGGAGGCCATCCTGCCGGTGCAGGAGCAGGTTCCCGGCGAGGAGTACACGCACGGCCTCCGTCTGAAGACGTACGTCGTACGGGTGGCGAAGGGTGTCCGCGGTCCGTCCGTGACCCTGTCGCGCACCCACCCGAACCTGGTGAAGAAGCTCTTCGCGCTGGAGGTCCCGGAGATCGCCGACGGCAGCGTCGAGATCTCCGCGATCGCCCGCGAGGCCGGCCACCGCACCAAGATCGCCGTCCGGTCCACCCGCTCCGGCCTCAACCCGAAGGGCGCCTGCATCGGCCCGATGGGCGCCCGGGTGCGCAACGTGATGGCCGAGCTGCACGGCGAGAAGATCGACATCGTCGACTGGTCGGACGACCCGGCGGAGATGGTGGCGAACGCGCTGTCACCCGCCCGGGTGAGCAAGGTCGAGGTCGTCGACTGGGACACCCGCTCCGCGCGGGTGACCGTGCCCGACTACCAGCTGTCGCTGGCCATCGGCAAGGAGGGGCAGAACGCCCGCCTCGCCGCCCGCCTCACCGGCTGGCGCATCGACATCCGGCCCGACACGGAGGCGCCCGCCGACGCGGACGCCGGTGCCTGACCGGGAATAAACCGCTACCGGCCGGGGGTTTCCGGCCGGTAGACAGGTACTCCGGCACTGCCGGAGCACCTCGGAAACCACAACGACATCCGTTCGATTTTTCACCTGAAGGGGTGAGGTCGGTACGGGGAGGTAGACTTAGGCGTGTCTGGCCGGACGCAAGCCCGCGCATGCCCCGAACGCACCTGTGTGGGGTGCCGGGAGCGAGCGGCCAAGAGCGATCTGCTGCGGGTCGTGGCGATCGGGGACGAATGCGTCCCTGATCCTCGCGGTACGCTGCCCGGCCGGGGTGCCTACGTGCACCCCGCCGTGGTCTGCCTCGACCAGGCGGTCCGCCGCCGGGCGTTCCCCCGGGCCCTCAGGTCCGCCGGAGCGCTCGACACGGAGGCGCTGCGCAAAGCCCTGGCCGTACCGGCCGAGGCGACACCGTAAGAAGAAGTACGGCACGGACACCCCGTGCGGTCAGGTACCTCGCGAGTTGGAAGTAGGTCGAGATTGCGATGAGCACTCGATGAGTACGCGATGAGTACGCCCATGAAGTAGCGACGGTCCGGCGTAACCCGGACCTAAAAGGAGCGAAGTGGCTAAGGTCCGGGTATACGAACTCGCCAAGGAGTTCGGGGTAGAGAGCAAGGTCGTCATGGCCAAGCTCCAAGAACTCGGTGAATTCGTCCGTTCGGCGTCCTCGACGATCGAGGCGCCGGTTGTACGCAAGTTGACTGACGCACTGCAGGGGCCCGGCGGCAACGCCGGCAAGTCCGCTGCGAAGCCCGGCGCGCCCCGCAAGGCCGCGCCCGCCAAGCCCGCGGCGCCCTCCCCGGCCGCCGCGGCACGTCCTGCTGCCCCCAAGCCCGGCGCACCGGTGGCTCCCAAGCCCGCCGCTGCCGAGGCCCCCGCGGTCAGCGCCCCGGTGACTCCGGCCGCCCCCGGCCCGCGTCCCGGTCCCAAGGCTCCCGCCCCGAAGCCCGCTCCGGCGGCTCCCGTGGCGACCGAGTTCTCCGCGCCTCCGGCGGCCCCGGCCGCTCCGGCGCGTCCCGCCGCGTCCCCCGGCCCGCGTCCGGCGCAGCAGCGCCCGGCCGGCCCGGGTCAGGGTGCCCGTCCCGGCGCCCCGCGCCCGGCCGGTGCCACCCCCGGCTCCCAGGCCCCGCGTCCCGGCGGCTCCCAGGCCCCGCGTCCGCAGGGCGCCCGTCCGGCCGGTCCCCGTCCGGGCAACAACCCCTTCACCTCCGGCGGCTCGACCGGCATGGCGCGCCCGCAGGCGCCCCGTCCGGCCGGTGCTCCCCGTCCCGGTGCCCCCGGCGCCGGCGGCCAGGGTGCCCCGCGTCCGCAGGCCGGTCCCGGCGGCGCCCCGCGTCCGCAGGGTCCCGGCGGCGCCCGTCCCACCCCGGGCGGCATGCCCCGTCCGCAGGGCGGCGCTCCGCGTCCGGCCCCGGGCGGCAACCGTCCGAACCCGGGCATGATGCCGCAGCGTCCCGCTGCCGGTGGTCCCGGTCCGCGTCCCGGCGGCGGCCCCGGCCGTCCCGGTGCCGGCGGTCCGCGTCCCGGCGGTGGCGCCGGTCGTCCCGGCGGCGGCTTCGCCGGCCGTCCGGCCGGTCCGGGCTCGCGTCCGGCCGGCGGCGGCTTCGGCGGCCCGCGTCCGGGTGGCGGCGGCTTCGGCGGCGGCCCGGCCGGTGCCGGTGGCGGCGGTCGTCCCGGCTTCGGTGGCCGTCCCGGCGGTCCCGGTGCCCGTGGTGGCACGCAGGGTGCCTTCGGCCGCCCCGGCGGTCCGGCCCGTCGAGGTCGCAAGTCCAAGCGCCAGCGTCGCCAGGAGTACGAGGCCATGCAGGCCCCGTCCGTGGGCGGCGTGATGCTGCCGCGCGGTGGCGGCGAGACCGTGCGCCTGTCGCGCGGTGCCTCCCTCACCGACTTCGCGGAGAAGATCAACGCCAACCCGGCGTCGCTCGTCGCCGTGATGATGAACCTCGGCGAGATGGTCACTGCCACGCAGTCCGTCTCCGACGAGACCCTCCAGCTCCTCGCCGGCGAGATGAACTACACCGTTCAGATCGTCAGCCCGGAGGAAGAGGACCGCGAGCTCCTCGAGGGCTTCGACATCGAGTTCGGCGAGGACGAGGGCGGCGAGGAGTTCCTGCTCCCGCGTCCGCCGGTCGTGACCGTCATGGGTCACGTCGACCACGGTAAGACCCGACTGCTCGACGCCATCCGCAAGACGAACGTCGTCGCGGGCGAGGCCGGCGGCATCACCCAGGGCATCGGTGCCTACCAGGTCTCCACCGAGGTCAACGACGAGCAGCGTCGCATCACCTTCATCGACACCCCGGGTCACGAGGCGTTCACCGCCATGCGTGCCCGCGGTGCGAAGTCGACCGACATCGCGATCCTCGTGGTCGCGGCCAACGACGGCGTCATGCCGCAGACGATCGAGGCGCTCAACCACGCCAAGGCCGCCGGCGTCCCGATCGTCGTCGCGGTCAACAAGATCGACGTCGAGGGTGCCGACCCGACCAAGGTCCGCGGTCAGCTGACCGAGTTCGGTCTGGTCGCCGAGGAGTACGGCGGCGACACGATGTTCGTCGACATCTCCGCCAAGCAGGGTCTGCACATCGACTCCCTGCTGGAGGCCGTCGTCCTCACCGCCGACGCCTCGCTCGACCTGCGCGCCAACCCCGAGCAGGACGCTCAGGGTATTGCGATCGAGTCCCACCTCGACCGCGGCCGCGGTGCCGTCGCCACCGTCCTCGTCCAGCGCGGTACCCTCCGCGTCGGCGACACGATGGTCGTGGGCGACGCCTACGGCCGAGTGCGCGCCATGCTCGACGACAAGGGCAACAACATCGAGGAAGCGGGTCCGTCGACCCCCGTCCTGGTCCTGGGTCTCACCAACGTCCCCGGCGCCGGCGACAACTTCCTCGTCGTCGACGAGGACCGCACCGCCCGTCAGATCGCCGAGAAGCGTGCTGCGCGTGAGCGCAACGCCAACTTCGCCAAGCGCGTCCGCCGGGTGTCCCTGGAAGACCTCGACTCGGTCCTCAAGGCCGGTCTGGTCCAGGAACTCAACCTCATCATCAAGGGCGACTCGTCCGGTGCGGTCGAGGCCCTCGAGTCCTCGCTGCTCCAGCTCGACGTCGGCGAAGAGGTCGACATCCGCGTCCTGCACCGCGGTGTGGGTGCGGTCACCGAGTCCGACATCTCGCTGGCGATGGGCTCCGACGCCATCGTCATCGGCTACAACGTCCGCGCTGTCGGCCGTGCCGCGCAGATGGCGGACCGCGAGGGCGTCGACGTCCGGTACTACTCGGTGATCTACCAGGCCATCGAGGAGATCGAGGCGGCCCTCAAGGGTCTGCTCAAGCCGGAGTACGAAGAGGTCGAGCTCGGTACGGCGGAGATCCGCGAGATCTTCCGCTCGTCCAAGCTGGGCAACATCGCCGGTGTCCTGGTCCGCTCGGGCGAGGTCAAGCGCAACACCAAGGCGCGGCTCCTGCGCGATGGCAAGGTCATCGCGGAGAACCTCACCATCTCCGGTCTGCGCCGCTTCAAGGACGACGTCACCGAGATCCGCGAAGGCTTCGAGGGCGGTATCAACCTCGGCTCCTTCAACGACATCAAGATCGACGACGTCATCGCGACGTACGAGATGCGCGAGAAGCCCCGCGCGTAAGCGCGAGGCACATCGCACCGTGTCGTAACCCCGGGGCCGGTCGGCGGAATATCCGTCGATCGGCCCCGGCCGTTGCGTGTACGGTTCTGGTGACCCTGCCGAGCGTCGGCCGGCAGGCCACCGAACCCGCACCGGCGGGATATCCGGAACTGCATGTACGTGGGGACTCTGTCCTTCGATCTGCTCCTCGGCGACGTCCACTCGCTGAAGGAGAAACGCTCCGTCGTCCGGCCCATCGTCGCCGAGCTCCAGCGCAAGTTCTCCGTGAGCGCGGCCGAGGTGGGAGACCAGGACCTGCACCGCAGGGCCCGTATAGGGGTCGCCCTGGTGAGCGGGGACGCGGGGTTCGTGTCGGACGTACTCGACCGCTGTGAGCGGCTGGTCGCGGCGCGTCCGGAAGTGGAACTGCTGTCCGTGAGGCGGCAGTACCACGGTGATGAAGACTGATTGCTTGTCTGCAACAAAGAAGGAGACGGACCAGTGGCCGACAATGCGCGGGCGAAGAAGCTGGCGGACCTCATCCGGGAGGTGGTGGCCGAGAAGCTGCAGCGCGGAGTCAAGGACCCCCGCCTCGGTACGCACGTGACCATCACGGACACCCGGGTCACCGGCGACCTGCGGGAGGCCACGGTCTTCTACACGGTCTACGGCGACGACGAGGACCGGGCCAGCGCGGCAGCGGGCCTGGAGAGCGCCAAGGGCGTACTGCGCTCCGCGGTCGGCCGGGCGGCGGGAACCAAGTTCACGCCCACCCTGACCTTCGTCGCGGACGCCCTCCCGGAGAACGCCAAGACCATCGAGGACCTCCTCGACAAGGCGCGGGCCTCCGACGCCCAGGTGCGCGAGGTGTCCTCCGGCGCGAAGTACGCCGGCGACGCCGACCCGTACAAGAAGCCGGGCGACGAGGACGACGAGGACGCAGCCGCGGAATGAGCACCAACGCAGGGAAGACTCCGGACGGCCTTGTCATCGTCGACAAGCCGTCCGGCTTCACTTCGCACGACGTGGTCGCCAAGATGCGCGGGATCGCCAAGACCCGTCGCGTCGGCCACGCCGGCACCCTCGACCCGATGGCGACGGGCGTCCTCGTCCTCGGCGTGGAGAAGGCCACCAAGCTCCTCGGCCACCTCGCGCTGACGGAGAAGGAGTACCTCGGCACCATCCGGCTCGGGCAGAACACCCTCACGGACGACGCCGAGGGCGAGATCACCTCGTCCGCCGACGCCTCCGGGGTGACCCGCGAGGGCGTGGACGCGGGCATCGCCAAGCTGACCGGCGAGATCATGCAGGTCCCGTCCAAGGTCAGCGCCATCAAGATCAAGGGCGTGCGCTCCTACAAGCGCGCCCGCGACGGCGAGGACTTCGAGATCCCGGCCCGGCCGGTCACCATCTCGTCGTTCCAGGTGTACGACATGCGCGAGGCCGAGGCCGAGGACGGCACCAAGGTCGTCGACCTCGTCGTCTCCGTCGTCTGCTCCAGCGGTACGTACATCCGGGCCCTCGCCCGCGACCTGGGCGCCGACCTGGGCGTCGGCGGCCACCTCACGGCGCTGCGGCGCACCCGGGTGGGCCCGTACAAGCTCGACAAGGCGCGCACGCTGGACCAGCTCCAGGAGGAGCTGACCGTCATGCCGATCGGCGAGGCGGCCGCCGCCGCGTTCGCGCGCTGGGACCTGGACGCCCGCCGGGCCTCGCTGCTCGCCAACGGCGTGCGGATCGACATGCCGGACGAGTACCAGGACGGCCGGACCGTCGCCGTCTACGGGCCGGAGGGCAAGCTGCTCGGGCTCGTGGAGAGCAAGGGCGGCAAGGCGAAGTCCCTCGCGGTCTTCGTCTGAGAGGGCCCCGGCCCCTGCTGCGTTGACGTGGGGGGGGGGGGGGGGGAAGAGAGGGGGTCCCCCCCCCCCCCCCCCCCCCCGGGGGGGGTCTTTTCCCCCCGAAGGACACACTTCCCCCCCCCGGCAAGGGACCGGCGAGGGGGTGGGGGGGGGGAGGGGGAGG
>NZ_JBVJWV010000026.1:88677-109676 GCF_055602105.1 Streptomyces sp. NPDC037421 | reverse complement strand
CCCCCCCCCCCCCCCCCCCCCCCCCCCCCCCCCCCCCCCCCCCCCCCCCCCCCCCCCCCCCCCCCCCCCCCCCCCCCCCCCCCCCCCCCGCCGCCGTACCGGAAGGCCCCACCCCGAGGAGTTCCATGCCCCGTATGCCGTCGGCCGAGCGGCGCGCCCAGCTGACCGAGGCGGCGATCCGCGCGATGACCCGCGACGGCGTCGCCCGGACCACGACCCGCTCGATCGCCGCCGAGGCGGGCGTGTCGCTGAGCGTCTTCCACTACTGCTTCGACTCCAAGCAGGAGCTGCTGGAATCCGTCCTCGACGCGATCACCGCGCACTACATCACCGTGGTGAAGGAGGCGATCCGGCCGAAACCCACCCTTCGCGAGACCGTCCGGGCCGGGTTCCAGGCGTACTGGGACCACGTGGGCGCCCAGCCCGGCGAGCACATGCTCACCTACGAGCTCACCCAGTACGCCCTGCGCCGGCCCGGGTTCGAGCACCTGGCCCGCCGCCAGTACGAGCTGTACTGCCAGACGTACGAGGAGCTGATCGGGCAGCTGTGCCGGGACATGGGGCTCGTCCCGAAGGTCCCGGCCCCCGTCCTGGCCCGGTACCTGGCGGCCATGACCGACGGGCTGACCCTGAGCGTGCTGGTCCTCGGCGACGAGAAGGCCGCCGCGGCGATCCTCGACATGATCACCGAGCACGTCCTGGGGCTGATGGAGGGCTGACAGGTCAGCCCTGCTCCGCGGCCTGCCAGACGGTGGTGATGTTGCAGAACTCGCGGATGCCGTGCCCGGACAGCTCCCGCCCGTACCCGGACCGCTTGACCCCGCCGAAGGGCAGGGCCGGGTGGGAGGCGGTCATCCCGTTGACGAAGATGCCGCCGGCGTCGAGCTCGCCGACGAAGCGCTCCAGGTCGGAGTCCTCCCGGGTCCAGACGTTGGAGCTGAGTCCGAAGGGCGTGTGGTTGGCCCGTTCCACGGCCTCGTCCAGGCTGCCGACCCGGTAGAGGGTGGCGACGGGGCCGAAGGTCTCCTCCAGGTCGATGCGCATCGCCGGGGTGACGTCGGCCAGCACCGTCGGCTCGTAGAACCAGCCGTCCGGGCGGCCTGGCGGCCGGCGGCCGCCGCACAGGACCGTGGCCCCGTGGCGTACGGCGTCGTCGACCAGCTCCTCCACGTCGGCCCGGCCGCTCTCGGTGGCCAGCGGGCCGACGTCGGTGGACTCCTGCATGGGGTCGCCGACGGTCAGCGCCCTCATGCCCTCCGTGAAGAGGCGGGCGAACTCCTCGTAGACCTCGGTGTGGACGATGAACCGCTTGGCGGCGATGCAGGACTGCCCGTTGTTCTGCACCCGCGCGGTCACCGCGGTCTTCGCGGCCCGGGCGACGTCCGCCGAGGGCATCACGACGTACGGGTCGCTGCCGCCGAGCTCCAGGACGGTCTTCTTCACCTCGTCCCCCGCCACGGAGGCCACGGCGCGTCCGGCCGGCTCGCTGCCGGTCAGGGTGGCCGCCGCCACCCGCGGGTCGCGCAGGATGCCCTCGACGGGGCCCGAGCCGATCAGCAGGGTCTGGAAGCAGCCCTGCGGGAAGCCCGCCCGGTGGAAGAGGTCACCGAGGTACAGGGCCGTCTGGGGGACGTTCGACGAGTGCTTGAGCAGGCCCACGTTGCCGGCCATGAGCGCGGGCGCGGCGAAGCGCACGACCTGCCAGAGCGGGAAGTTCCACGGCATGACGGCCAGCACCACGCCCAGGGGCCGGTAGCGGACCCGTACGGCCGAGGCGCCCGCGTCGCGGACGTCGGCGTCGGCGGGGTGCTCGTCCGCGAGGAGGGACTCGGCACGGGCCGCGTACCAGCGCATCGCCTTGACGCACTTGGCGGCTTCCGCGCGGGCCGCCGCGAGCGGCTTGCCCATCTCGACGGTCATGGTGCGGGCGACGTCCTCGGCCTCCGCCTCCAGCAGGTCCGCCGCGCGGTTCAGCAGCGCGGAGCGCTCGGCGAAGGAGGTGCGCCGGTACGACGCGGCCGTGCGCGCGGCCAGGGCCAGGCAGCGCTCGATGCCGGCGGCGTCGAGGTCGTCGAAGGAGAGCAGCGTCTGGCCCGTCGTGGGGTTGACGGTTGCGATGGGCATGGTCCGACCTTCCTGCGAGGGAGCCGCCCCACCGACCCTGCCCGCCCGGACCCGGTCCCGCAACGCGAGGACCGGCCGGACCTAGGGGGTGTCCGGCGGCTCAGGGCCGGGCACCCCCTGGGTCCTGTCCGGGCGATCTTCGTGGATCAGGCCGCGGGGTCTGGTGCGGTGCATCGCAAGGCGGAGGAGCGCAGCTCGTACCCGGCCGTACTCGCGCGCTCCGACAACGCGGCGAGGTGCCGTGCCGGACGTCGCGGGCCCGCGAAGATCGCCCGGACAGGGCCTAGCGGCGGCCGCGGGGCTTGCCGCCCCGCTTGGCGGCGGGCTTGCCGGCCGACCTGGCCGCGGGCTTGCCGCCCGACCGCGCGGCGGGCTTCGCGCCGCCGCTCTTCGCGCCGCCCGCCTTGGCGCCCGTCTTGCCGCCGGCGCCCCCGGCGGCCTTGCGCTGCTTGGGCTGCGGCGGGGTGGGCTGCCGGCCCCGGGTGCTGTTCACGGTCCGTCCGCGGACGATCCCGATGAACTCCTCCACCAGGTCGGTGGTCTTCTCCTCCGGCCACGACAGCGCGATCCGCGAGGCGGGGGCGTCGGAGACCGTCCTGTAGGTGAGGTCCTTGCGGTGGTGCAGGCGGGCGAGGGACTGCGGGACGACGAGGACGCCGATGCCCGCCGCGACCAGCTCGACGGCGTCCGCCGTGGTGGCGGGCCGCTCGAAGGCGGGGCGTCCGGGCAGGGTCTCCCAGACGAGGACGTCGTCCAGGGGGTGCAGCACGATCTCGTCGGCCAGGTCCTCGGTGGTGATCTCCTCGACGGCGGCCACGACGTGGTCCTTCGGGACGACCACGACGGTCGTCTCGGTGTAGAGGGGGATCGCGCTGAGGTCCGCCCCGTCCACGGGCATCCGTACGAACCCGGCGTCGGCGTCGCTGGTGCGCAGCGCGGCGAACGCCTCGGCGGCGGGCACGCCGACGAGGGTCAGCGGGACGTCGGGCAGCCGCTCGTTCCAGATCCGCACCCACTTCGTGGGCGTCACTCCCGGGACATAGGCGAGCCGGAACGAAGGGGATGTATCCGAGCCTGTCACCCCGCCAGGTTACCCGTCGTGGTCGGAGGTAGTGCACATGCTCGATACCCTTGACTCCATGACGTCGCACCAGAGCACCCAGACGATGAAGCCCGCGACCGCGGCGAAGAAGCTGGGTGTGTACCTCGAGGCCACCCCCGCAGAGTTCCAGGAGGGTGTCGTCTCGCGCACCGAGCTGAACGCACTCCAGGCCGAGCCGCCGGCCTGGCTGGTGGAGCTGCGGCGCAACGGCCCGCACCCGCGTCCGGTGGTCGCCGCGAAGCTGGGCGTCTCCATCGCCGGTCTCGCGCGCGGCGGGGTCACCGAGGCGCTCACCACCGAGCAGATCGAGGCGATCAAGCAGGAGAACCCGGAGTGGCTGCAGAAGGAGCGCTCCACCCAGGCCGAGGTCCGCAAGGAAGCGGTGCGGATCAAGGAGAAGCAGGCGCAGGACGCGGCCCGGCGCGCAGGGAAGCAGGACTGAGCCCCACCCCCGCGGCACGCTGACGGCCGGGCCGGGACCCTTCGGGGTCCCGGCCCGGCCGTTCCTCGTGCGCCCCGGACGGCGTGCGCCCGGGCCGTGGCCACGCAGATGTACGGCTCCTTGGCGATCTCCGTGTCCGGCCCGCTCCGCCCGACCAGGGTGAGGCCCCCCGCTCCCGGCCGGTGATCCCCGCGTACCTCCGCCCCGGGCGGGTCCGCTCCGTGTGACCACCTGAAACCCGTTCGGCCGTAAGGCGTTAGAAGGACGTACGGACCGGCGCGCACGCCCCCGCCCCGCGCCGGTCCGTGCGACGCCGCCGACCACGGGCCACACGGGCCACACGAGTACGAGGGACGAGATGACCGACCCCACACCGGCCGGATCCGGCCGAAGGAGACTTGCCGCCCGCTGCCGCAGCATCACCGAGGCCCCGCCGTTCGGGATGGGCGTGTTCGCCGTGATCCTGCTCAACGCGGCGCTGATGGGCCTGGAGACGTACAGCGGGCTGGCCGCCGAGTACCGCCAGGCGCTCCAGATCGCGGAGGACTCCTGCCTGACCCTCTTCACGCTGGAGATGCTGCTGCGCCTGGGCGCCCACGCCGACCGGCCGAAAGCATTCTTCCGGGACCCCTGGAACATCTTCGACCTGCTGATCGTCGCCTCCGCCTTCCTGCCGTTCCTGCGCGAGAACACCACCGTCCTGCGGCTGCTGCGCCTCGCCCGCGTGCTGCGCACCGCCCGCTTCCTGCCCCACCTGCGGATCCTGCTGCTCGCGGTCGGGCGCAGCCTGCCGGGCACGGCCAGCTTCCTGTTCATCGGCGCGCTGGTGGTGTACGTGTACGCCATGGTCGGCTGGGTCTGCTTCGCCTCCTCCGACCCGCAGCACTACGGCTCGATCGGGCGGGCCGCGCTCACCCTGTTCCTGCTGACCACCCTGGACGGGCTGACGGACGCGGTCCGGGCGGGGCTGGAGATCTCCCGGTTCAGCATCGTCTACTACGCCTCGTACGCGCTGCTCGCCTCCTTCGTCCTGGTCAACGTCCTGATCGGGGTCGTGCTCAACTCCCTGGACGAGGCCCGGGAGATGGAGGAGGCGGACGCGCGGGCCCGGGAGCGCGCGGCGAACGCCATGGACCCGGCGGACGAGGTCCGGGACCGGATCGCCGCGGCCCGTCTGGCGCTGGACGACCTGGAGGCGAGCCTCGATCTGGCCAGGGCCGTACCGCCCCCCGCCCCGGAACCGGAGCTCGTGGCGGACCGCCCGCTCGAAACCGCCAGGTAGCGGACCGCGCCCGGGCCCCCGCCGGGGCCCGGGCGCCCGGTTTCGGCCATCCGCGGCGCACGCCTCCCCGGGCCTTGCCCCAACTCCCCCACCCCGTGCGAGAGTTGCCCACGACACCGAGCCGCTGGGCAACGGGGAGGGTGGGCGGTCATGAGTTCCGAGGTGCGTACGGTCGAGGTCCCCCTGGGGGACGGCACCGACGGGGTGCTGCGGGTGCAGATCCGCGAGGTGGACGAGTCGCTGGCGCGGGTCGGGCGCGGCGGCGGCCCCGTCGCACGGGCGTCGCGGTCCTTCGGGGAGATGGTGGACGGCATCCGGCCGCTGGCCGACAGCTTCGTGGGGCGGCTGAGCGGACTCGCCCACCGGCCGGACGAGATCACCCTTGAGTTCGGGGTCTCCCTGTCGGCCGAGGCGGACATCGTCATCGCCAGCACGGCCACCCAGGCCAACTTCGGCGTGACCCTGACATGGAACTCCCGGGCCCCGCAGGACGACCCGCAGAACACGCCCTGATGGCCACGGCGGAAGGGGCCGGGCGGGCGGACGACGTGCTCGGCTCCGCCATCGTCCGGGTCGCGGGCCCGGCCGGACCGGTCGGGGTCGGCTTCCTGGTGGCCCCCGACCTGGCGCTGACCTGCGCGCACGTCGTGGCCGACGCGCTCGGCTCACCCCGTACGCAGGTCCCCGCGCCGACGGGCGCCCTGACCCTGGACCGCCCCCTGTCCGGGGCCTCCCGGCAGGTCCCGGCCGAGGTGGAGCACTGGGTTCCGCTGCGTGCGGACGGCACCGGGGACATCGCGGTCCTGCGGCTGCGGACGCCCGTCGCGGGTGCGGGCGCGCTCGCCATGGCCTCGCCCACGAGCGTCTGGGACCACCCCGTACGGGTGGCCGGCTTCCCCGCGGCCTTCCCGGGCGGCGTCTGGCACGCGGGCCGGCTGCGCGGCTGGACCGCCGAGAACTGGGTGCAGCTGTCGGGCGCCGACCGGCAGGGCGTCCCCGTGGACAAGGGCTTCAGCGGCAGCCCCGTCTGGGACGAGGAGGCCGGGGCCGTGGTCGGCATGGTGGTGGCCGCCCAGCTGTCCGGAGACCGGCAGAGCTTCGTGATCCCCACCCGGACCCTGATCGCGGAGGTCCCCGCGCTCGGCCCCGTGCTGAGCCCCGCCTCCCCCTTCCGCGGCCTGGCCGCCTTCCAGGAGGCCGACGCGGAGGTGTACTTCGGCCGGGAGCCGGAGGCCGAGGACGTCGCCGGCCTGCTGGACGCGGGCCCGCGCTCCCGCGTGGCCCTCGTCGGTCCGTCCGGCTGCGGGAAGTCCTCGCTGGCCCTGGCCGGGGTGGCGCCCCGGCTGCGCGCCCGGGGGTACGAGGTGCTGGTGGTCCGGGCCGCCGAGGGGCTGCCGGTCCGCACGGCGCTCGCCTCGGAACTGGCCCGCCTCGGCGGCGGGCCGGCGGGACCGCGGGAGCTGGAGGAGGACCTGGCCCGGCACGGCCTCGTCGCGGCCGCCCGGCTGGCCCTCGGCGACCGGGCGGGCCGGCTGCTCGTCGTACTCGACCAGGCCGAGGCGCTGCTCGCGGAGGGCCGGACCGGCGACGACGACTCCGCCGCACTGCTCTTCCCCGAGCCGCACCCCGCCGGACTGCGGGTGCTGCTCACGCTCCGGGCCGACTTCCTGGAGGCTGCCCTCGCGCACCCCGTCCTCGGCCCCGCCCTCGACCGGGCGGCGGTCCGGCCGCTGCTGCCGATGACCCGGGCCCAGATGTCCGAGGTCATCCTGCGGCCGCTGGCCCGGATCCCCGCCGTGTCGTACGACCCCGGCCTCGTCACCCGGATGCTGGACGACGCCGGCGCCGAGCCCGGGGCGCTGCCGCTGCTGGGCTTCGTACTGGCGCGGCTGTGGGACGAACAGGCCATGGGCCGCCTGCGCTTCGCCTCGTACGAGGAGATCGGCGGAGTCCGCGGCGCCCTGGGCCGGCACGCGGAGGCGGCCTGGCGGGCCTGCGTCGCGGAGGCCGACGAGGAGGAGGCCCTGCGGCTGCTGACGGCACTGGTCAGGATGGCACCGGGCGGCGAGGCCCCGCTGCGCGGGGTGCTCGGCCGGTCCGACGCCGGGGAGGAGCGGTGGCGGATCGCCGGGCTGCTCGCCGAGCGGCGGATCCTCGTCGTCGGCGGGGACGCGGAGCGCGGCCAGACCGTCGAACTGGCCCACGAGGCGCTGATCGGAGCCTGGCCCACCCTGGCCCGCCGGGTCGCGCAGGACCGGGAGTTCCTCACCTGGCGGGCCGGCTTCCGGCGCGACCTGGACCGCTGGGAGGAACTGGACCAGGCCCGGGACCAGCTCCTGACGGGCGCACCCCTCGACGCCGCCGTCGCCCAGACCGGGCTGCGCGGGGACGAGCTCTCGGCGCGGGAGCGGGAGTTCCTCGAAGCGGGGCTGGCCCGCCGCGCGGAGGAGGGGGTGCAGGCCAGGAAGGCCGCGCGGCTCAAGCGGGCGGGCATCGTGGCGCTGAGCCTCGTACTGTCCGTCGCCCTCCTCGTCTCCTGGATGCTGTACGGGGCGAACGGGAGGCTCGACGAAGACCTCCGGCGCGGTGCGTCCCCGCAGCTCGCCCAGCTTGCAGCCCGCCTGGACGACGTCTCGCTCGGCACCTCGGCCCTGATGAGCGCCGCCGCATACCGCACGTCCCCCGAACCCGAGGCGCAGACGGCCCTGTTCGAGCAGTACCTGCGCATGCGGCAGGTCGACCGGATCGTGGTGGAGGGCAGGGGCGAGGTCCGGAACGCGGTCCTCAGCGAGGACGGCAAACGCGTCACCATCGGCCTCTCCTCCGGCGACACCCTGGGGGCCGACCTCGGCGCGGGACCGCCGCGCCTCTCCAGCCTCCGGGAGGGCATCACCCGGCTGATCACGGCGTCGGGCGACGGCCGCACCGCCGCGGCCTCCAGCCCCCACGGCATCATCACGGTGGGCGTCCGCCAACCCGACGACAGCTGGCGGACGGTGAAACTGCGTGGTGCCGACCAGGCCCGGGACAACGCCCGGGCAGCCGTCGACCTCCGCTTCGACGCCTCGGCCCGGCGGCTGCTCGCCGCCGTCCCGCAAGAGGGCGTCTCCGTGTGGGAGGCAGCCGCGGGGACGAGGGTCGGGGCCACGCTCGTCCCGCCCCCGGGCTGGACCGTCGGCAACGCCTGGTTCGGGCCGGACGGCGACACCGTGATCGGCCGAATCGTCCGGGAGGGGGCCGCCGCCGGGGCGAACGGCAGACTGGTGCGCTGGCAGCTCTCCGACGGGCACCTCGACGAACAGCTCTGGGGCGGTCAGGATGCCGGCCCGGTCACCGTCAGCGCGGACGGCTCCACGCTCGTCCGCTGCACCCCGGACGGTGTCCTCCAGGCCTGGGACCTGACCGGTCAGCCCAAGGTGAAAAGGCAGTACACCACGAGCCAGCTGGGCCTGGTCTGCCCCCTGTTCGTGCCCCGGCTCGACCGCACCGGCCGCTTCCTGCTCAATCCCGCGCAGCGGTTCGGGGGCAGTCCGGGCCGGTACCGGTGCCTGGTGCTGGACCTTCAGGAAGGGCTGCCCGCCACGCTCGACCTGCCCGCCGCCGCGCAGCAGGACGAGTTCGTCGCGGGCTCCGCGACGCTGCCGTCCATCAGCCTCGCCGGACCCGCCGACGCGATGAAAGTGGCGATCAGTGCCGGGGGCACGGTCGTCGTCGCCGAAGTCCCCAGGCCGACCGGCTTCGACAGTGCCATGCTCACCAGCCTGGTCCGGAGCGTGGACGCGGACCACGGCCGCGTCGCCAGTGTCGACGCGGACGGCGCGACCCTGCGCCTGTGGGACCTCGCGAATCGTCGCCAGCTCGCGGCGATTCGCCCCTCGGCCGCGCTCGCACGGCTCTACCCCGCGTTCAGCCCCGACGGCAAGCGGCTGCTGACCGTCACGGCCGATGGCCTCGGGGTCCTGGTGTGGGAACTGAAGGCAGGGGACGGGCCCCCGCTCACCGAGGCGCGGCGCCTCGGCCTGCCGGCACCCCCGGGCGTCGACCCCGCGCGCGCGGACGTGCGCACGGGCCTCACACCGGCCTGGGTCATCGCCTCCTTCGACGGAGACGACCACGCGGTGATCTCGGCGGTGTCCTACGTGTCCCGCTGGGACCTGCGGACCGGCAGGGCCGCGGGCGAGACGTACCGGCCGCCGGTCCAGGATCCGATCGACGTCTCGGACGCCGCCTCGTACGTCTTCGCCGCCGCCCGCCCGGGCCATCGGCAGGCGGCCGTGCGTACCTCGGGCGACCGGATCCAGCTGTGGGACTTCGAGAAGGGCTCGGGCACCACCGTCCCCTTCAAGAAGGACGACGGCAGCGTCAGTCAGATGTTCTTCGACCCGAGCGGCCGAAGGCTGGCGGTCCTCACCAAGGACGGCCGCCTGCAGATCCGGGACCCGGAGGGGAAGGAGCCGACGAGGACCCTCGCCCACCAGGGGATCCGCTGGTTGAACGGATTCCCCGACGCGTCCACGCTGAGCACGGTCGGCACGGTCAACTCCTTCACCTTCTGGGACGTGGCCGAGGGCACCGAGAAGTACCACTTCACCCCCGGCTACGGCGCCACCGGCGACTGGTCGGCGGACGGTACGAAGCTCGCGTGGGCGGACGGCTCTTCCGTGGACGTGCTGCCCCTGGACCCGCAGATCTGGCGCAAGCGCGCCTGCGACCTGGCCGCCCGCCCGCTGACCAAGGGCGAACGCGACCTCCTCCCCCCGGGCTCCCGCTCCGACGCCTGCGCCGCGCTGAAGGAGTGAGCCCCCGCCCGGGGGACGGGCGGGGGCCGGGACCCGGCGGAGAGGGGCGCGGCGGGGTCAGCCGCCGTCGCGGACCGCGACGATGCCGTTGAACACGCCGACGTACGCCGTGCCGTCGGGGCCGAGGGTGATCGGCGCCCAGTTGTTGTCGTACAGCGGCCCGGTGCCGGTCAGCTGCCGCCAGCGGCGCTCACCGGTGCGGAAGTCGACCGCGGTGAGGTACCAGGAGTCGATGCCCCAGAAGTTGGGCTCCTTCTCGTAGAAGTAGAGCAGCCCGTTCGCGGTGGAGAGCTTGGGGACCACGGAGGGAGCGCGGATCGCGCTCTCCCACACCGTGTCGCAGCCGCTGCCGTCGGCGCGGACGTCGATGCGGCTGACACCGCCGACGACCGACTTGCCCAGGAGCAGCGAGGTGGGGTTCTCGTACCCGTAGTTGTTCTCGACGACGATGCTGTTGCCCCAGGTGATCAGGGAGTTGTCGGTGGTCGAGGCGCCGGATCCGAAGACGGGCACCTTGCACACCAGCCGCCGTTCGGCGGGGACGTCGGCGCCCCGCCGGTAGACGAGGACGTTCATCCGGTCGTCGGCGTTGTCGGTGATGGCGACGTAGCCGTTGCCGAAGAGGTCCGGGGTGGTGCCCGAACCCTGGTTCACGGAGCCGGGCTTGGTCCCGGTCCCGCGGTCGTACGTCTGGCGCCACTGTGCCTCGGGGGTGCCGTCGGCGCGGGCGCGGAAGCTGTAGAGGGCGTGGTCGGTGACGATGGAGACCCCGTCCTCGGCGACGGAGAAGGAGTTCTGGATCTCCTCGCCCTCCAGCCGGACGGACCGGATCTGCCCGCCGGCCGGGTCGACGGTGCCCACCCGGCCCTGGCGGGTGACCCACCAGATGCGGCCGTTCCAGTCGGGCATGACCGAGGTGACGGGGTCGCAGGTGCCGCTGGGCCACAGGTTGGTCCAGCTGACGCAGTCGTGCGGTACCTGGCCGGTGAGGTCCCAGTCGTTGTCGACCGTGAACTTCCAGCTCCCGTCGGGGTTCTGGGAGTGGGCCAGGCGCAGGATGTGCTGGCGGGAGTCGGCGAGCACGGCCCGGTCCTGGTCGTCCAGGTAGAAGTAGGCGCCGCCCGAGGTGTCCTTGAAGATCTTCGTGAAGTCGAGCGAGGTGATCGCCTCGACCGTGGAAGAGCGCTGCGGGAGCTGGTACTCCGCGAGTGTGGCGAGCGTACGGGGCTCCAGGAGCTTGACCTTGAAGCCGGAGAAGGTGCCGCAGACGGTGACGAGGCGGCCGCCGGCGTCGAAGGTGGCGGTGGCGCACTCGCCGCCGAGGGCGGCGATCTTCTCACTGGTGACCTGGGGGTTCTTGCCCAGGGGGCCGGACCAGGGCGAGGTGGCGCTGCCCGCCGCGTCCGAGTGCATGCCGCTGCGGCCGTTGGGCGCGAGGAAGGGGTGCTGCGGCGGGGCCTCGCCCGGCAGCGGTGCGGCGGTCGCGGGGCCGCCGTCGTAGTGGCTGACCAGGCGGTGGCCGGGGGCCTTGGGGATCTCCTCGGCCCGGGCGGCCGGGGCGGTCCCGCCGATCACCGTCAGGGCGGCGATGGCTGGGACCGCGGCGCAGTTCAGCGCTCTTCGGAACATCCGGTCATCCTCCTTGCTCCTCAGTGTTGTTGACAGTGCGTCTGACATCGCGCCGCCGCCAGACGCTAGATCGCACTGCCCGAGGAGTCCATGGACGAGCCGGATGATTCACGAAGGCGCAACAGTTGATCGACTGTCCGCGATGTCGCTCCAGTGCGCCGTGCGGTCGCACCAGCGGCGGAGCAGCACCGGATCGTGCCCGACGGCCAGCAGCCCGGCTCCGGTCTCCCTCCGGTACTCCTCGACCACCCCGACCAGGGCCGCCGTGGTGGAGGCGTCGAGCATCGCGGTCATCTCGTCGCAGACCAGCCAGCGCGGCCGCAGCACCAGCGCCCGGGCCACGCAGGCGCGCTGGAGCTGGCCGTCGCTGACCTCGTGGGGGCGCCGGGCGAGGAGGCCGGTGCTGAGGCCGACCCGGTCTGCCAGCTCGGCGACCGCGGATTCCGCTTCTTTGCGCCGGCCCGTGGCGCGGAGCGGTTCCGCGACGAGGTCGTACAGGCTGAGGCGGGGGTCGGCGGAGAGACGGGGCTGCTGGAAGACGACGCCGACTCCGATGCGCAGGGAGCGCGGGGCCCGGTGCCGGAAGCCCGTCACCGCGCGGCCGTCGACGGTCACCGTCCCCCGGTCGGGCCGGTGCAGCAGGGCGGCGACCCGGGCCAGGGTGGACTTGCCGCAGCCGCTGGGCCCGAGCAGCCCGAGGGCCTCGCCGGGGTGCAGCGCGAGGTGCGCGTCCCGCACGACGGGGCCCCGGCGGTCGTAGCCGGCGGTGATGCCCTTGAGCTCAAGCATGGTGGCAGGCCACCCCTTCGGTCAGCGGGGGCCGCCCGGCCCGGCAGGCGGCGTCGGCCAGGGCGCAGCGGGCGGCGAAGGCGCAGCCGGGCGGCAGGTCGCCGAGCTCGGGCGGGGCGCCGGGGACCGGGGTGAAGGCCCGCTCGGGCAGGGCGTCGAGCAGGCCCCGGGCGTAGGGGTGGCGGGGGCCGGTTCCGCCGAAGAAGGTGTCGGCGGGGGCGAGTTCCACGATCCGGCCCGCGTACATGACGGCGACGGTGTCGGCGATGCGCTGGGCGGCCGCCAGGTCGTGGGTGATCATCAGCAGGGCGCGGCCGGCGTCCCGGGTGTGGGCGCGCAGTTCGTCGACGGTGCGCTCCACGAGGTCCCGGTCGAGGCCGGTGGTCGGCTCGTCGGCGAGGAGCAGGGGCGCGTCCCCGATGAGCGCGAGGGCGGTGGCGGCGCGCTGGGCGAGGCCGCCGGAGAGCTGGTGGGGGTGGTGGTCGAGGTGGCCCGCGGGGAAGGCGGCCCGGGCGGCCGCGGCTTCGGCGGCCGCGCGCGGGTCACCGGATCCGGTGAGCTCCCGGACGGTCTCCTCCAGGTGGGAGCGGACGGAGCGGACGGGGGTCAGGTGCGCGGCGGGGCTCTGCGGGACCAGGCCGACGCGGCGGCCGCGGACCGTGCGGGCCAGGGTCTTCTCGTCGGCGGCGAGCAGGTCGAGGCCGTCGCCGAGGCGGGCCGAGCCGGCGGTCTCGGCGTTGCCGGGGAGCAGGCCGAGCAGGGCGGAGGCGAGGACGGACTTGCCGCAGCCGCTCTCGCCGACGAGGGCGAGGCATTCGCCGGGTCCGAGGCGGAACGCGGCGTCGGAGACGGCCTCGACGTACCGTCCGCCGCGCATCCGGAAGCGGACGGAGAGCCCCTCGACGCGCAGGACCTCCCCGGCGGAGGGCGGGGGTGCGGAGTGCGGGGTCACAGGGTCAGCTCCGAGCGGCGGCGGGGGCTCAGGCGGTCGCGCCAGGCGCCCGCGAGGCCGGCGATGGCCAGGGTGGGGACGATCAGCAGCAGGCCGGGGAAGAGGGTGGGCCACCAGTCCCCGGCGAGCAGCGAGCCGCGGCCGGCCTGGACGAGGGTGCCGAGGCTGGCCTGGTGGGCGGGCAGGCCGAGGCCGAGGAAGGACAGGGCGGACTCGTGCCACATGGCGTGCGGGATCATCAGCACCGCCGCCAGTCCGGCCTGCGGCAGCACCCCCGGGACCAGGTGGCGGACGGTGACCCGCCATCGGGAGGCGCCGCCGGAGACGGCCGCGTCCACGTAGGGGCGGCCGCGCAGCGAGAGCACCTCGGCGCGCACGATGCGGGCGGTGGAGAGCCAGTGGGTGAGCGCCACCGAGACCACGACCGGCCATAGGCCCGGCCGGAACAGGGCCACGACGAAGATCCCGAGCAGCAGGTGCGGGATGGCGGAAAGGGCGTCGACGGCCCGCATCACGACCCGGTCGGTGCGGCCGCCGAGCGCTCCGGCGGCCGCGCCCACGGCGGTGCCGAGGACGGTGGCGACGAGTGCCGCGACCACGCCGACCAGCAGGGAGACGCGCAGCCCGTAGACGCAGCGCAGCAGCAGGTCGCGGCCCACGTCGTCGGTGCCGAAGGGGTGTTGCCAGGAGGGCGGCAGCAGCTTCGCGGAGAGGTCCACGGCCTGCTGGTCGAGCTGGACCAGCGGGGGCACCAGCAGGACGGCGAGGACGAGGAGGGCGGTGACGGCGCCCGCGCCGCGTACGCGCAGGGCGCGGGTGGAGCGGCGGTCCGGTCCGTGCCGGCGCCAGGCGGTGTCAGCCATCGAAGCCCACCCTCGGGTCGGCCAGCCCGTACAGCAGGTCGGACAGCAGGTTGCCGGCGAGTACGGCGGCGGTGGCCAGTACGGTGAGCGCGGCCAGCAGCGGGAAGTCCACCGAGGTGGCGGCGGTGACGGTGGCGGCGGCGATGCCGGGCCAGCTGAAGACGGTCTCGACCAGCAGGGCGCCGGTGATCAGCTCCGGGACCCGGGAGCCGATGAGCGTGAGCATGGGCAGCATTCCGGAGCGCAGCCCGTGGCCCAGCAGGACCCGCCGCTCGGACAGGCCCCGCGCGCGGGCCCCGCGTACGGGGTCCTCGTCGAGGGCGTCGGCCACGCCCTGGCGTACGTAGAGGAAGAACCAGGGCAGCTGGGAGGTTCCGAGGACCAGTGCGGGCAGTACCAGGTGGGAGGCGACCCCGGAGACGGTGACGGTGTCGTCGGCGGCGTCGGTGAGCCCGCCGGAGGGCAGTACGCCGAGCCGTACGGAGAAGAACCAGACGGCGAGCAGCCCGAGCCAGAACGCGGGGGCCGCCTCCAGGGTGTACGCGAGGCCGGACGCGGCCCGGTCCAGGGCCCCGCCCTGGCGGCGGGCGGCGAGGACCCCGAGCAGCGTGCCCAGCAGGACGGCCACGGCGAAGGCGCAGCCTGCGAGCAGCGCGGACCAGCCCACCCGTTCGGCGATGACGTCGGCGACGGGCTGGCGCATCACGGCGGAGTCGCCGAGGTCGCCGGTGAGCGCGGAGGTGAGCCAGTGCCACCACTGGGCGGGGAAGGGCCGGTCCACGCCGAGGTTGGCGCGCAGCTGGTCGAGTTCGGCCTGGGAGGCGGTGAGTCCGGCGGTGCCGGCGTAGGCCTTCACGGGGTCGAAGGGGGACAGCGCGGCGACGGCGAAGACCCCGAAGGTGACGACGAGCAGGACGGGGACGGCGGACAGGGTCCGCCGTCCCGCCATGCGCGCCATCGGCCCCCAGGGCGAGCCGCCCGGACGGCGGTCCGGGCCTCGGCCCGGACGGCGGCGAAACGTCACTTCTGCTTCGGCTTCCAGTTCTCGACGTTCCACCAGGGGCCGGAGCCAAGGCCGTGGTCGTGCGGCTCGACCTGGGTGGAGGGGCCCTCCCACTTGTCGTTCACCACGTAGAGGTGGTCGATGTGGGTGAGGAACACATAGCCCGGGTTCTGGACGAGTTCGCGCTGCACGGTGTCGTACGCGGCCTTGCGGGCGGCCGGGTCGCCGCTGGTGCGGCCGTCGGCCACGGCCCGGTCGACGGCCGGGTTGGCGTACTGGGCCATGTTGTTGAAGCCGTCGCCCGCGAGGGAGGAGGTCAGCAGCTGGTACTGGTCGAAGTCGGGGTCGGCCGGGGAGCCGCCGCCGGCGAGGACGGCGTCGGTCTTCATCCGGGGCTCGATGACCTCCCAGGTCCCGGCCTCGGCCTTGACCTCGATGCCGGCCTTCTTCGCGTCGGAGGCGAAGGCCAGCGCGTGGTCCTGGCGGATCTTGTCGCCGGATGTGTACCAGAGCGGGAAGGAGGCGCGGACCCCGTCCTTGGCGCGGATGCCGTCCTCACCGGCCTTCCAGCCGGCTTCGTCGAGGATCTGTCTGGCCCGTTCGAGGTCGTACGGGCGCTCCGTACCCGGGGTGAACCAGCGGCTGTCGGTGGGCACGGGCCCGTAGGCGGCCTTGCCCGCGTCTTCGAGGAGCTTGTCGACCATGGCCTGACGGTCCACGGCGATGTCCAGCGCCCGGCGCACGGCCACGTCACCGGTGACGGTGTTGTGCGTCGGGAGGGTCACGTTGCGGTAGTCGAAGGTCTTGGCGGCGAAGGTCTTGCGCGCCTTGTCCTGCGCGAAGCCCCGGGCGAGGTTCGGGGGCAGGATGGCGGCGTCCAGCTCCCCGGCGCGCAGCCGGGTCGCGCGGACGTCGTCGTCCTTGACGACGGCCATGGTGAACTTCTTCACGGCGGGCTCGCCGCCCCAGTAGTCCGGGTTGGCCCTGAAGCTGATCTTCTCGCCCTTGGACCAGCCGGCCAGCAGGTACGGGCCGGTACCGACGGGCTTCGTGGTGAACTCGCCGCTGTTGACGTCCTGCCGGCCCGCGACGTGCTCGGGGGCGATGGGCAGTACGGTCCGCTCGGCGAACGGGGCGTAGGGGTACTTGAGGGTGAAGACGACCTTGTCGGCGCCCTGGGCCGTGACGCTCTCGACGGCGTCCAGCTCGGTCTTGGAGGCGTTGTTGGTCTTCGGGTCGAGGATGGTCCGGTAGGTGAACTCGACGTCCTTGGCGGAGAAGGGCTCCCCGTCGCTGAACTTCACGCCCCGGCGCAGCTTGTACGTGTACGTGCGGCCGTCCGCGGAGACCTCCGGCAGGGCCTCGGCCAGCGCGGGCTTCAGCTTCATGTCCGCGTCGTGGGTGAGCAGGCCGTCGAAGATCTTGGAGTTGCCGTCCTTGCCGTAGCCGAGCAGGGGGCTGAGGCTCTCCGGCTCGGTCGCGATGCCGACCACCGCGGAGTCCGCCGGCGACGCGGCCCCCGAGGGGTTCGAGCAGGCCGCCAGGCCCGTGATGAGCGCGGTGGCGAGCGTCGCGCCGGCCGCTCCCCGTACTGTCCGGGCCGTCATGCTGTGCACATCCCTGTTCAAAATCATCCGTTATTGCAAAGAGATCGCAATAATGCCAGACAAGAGCAGATGAAGACGAACCCGCCCAGACCGGCGCCGCCGGCCGCCCCCGCCGGCCGCGGGGCCTTGTGGGCCCGCCCCGCCCGTGCCATATATGTCTAGACCAATAGCGGACCACCGGCGGAAGGGGCATCCCGTGCGAGGCACCACCTCCCCGCTCCGCGCCGGGGCGGCGGCGCTCGCCCTCGGCACGGCCGCCGCCCTGGCCGCGTGCGGCGCGGACGGCGACACCCGGCCCCCGCGGACCCCCACGGGGCTCACCGCGCAGGCGGGCAGCGCCACCTCGGTCCACGTGATGTGGCGGGCACCCGACACCGCAGACGGGGTCAGCGGCTACCAGGTGTTCCAGGGCGGCCAGTTGGTCCGGGAGCTCCCCGCCGACAAGACCATGACCGACATCACCGGCCTCGCCCCGCGGACCGCGTACGCCTTCACCGTCCGCGCCAAGGACGCCGCCGGGAACCGCTCCCCGCTCAGCACCCCGGCCGAGGTGACCACCCCTGCCGCCAAGGCCGAGGACCACCAGCCCCCCACCGCCCCGCCCACCGCCACCGGCCGCGCCGAGGGACCCCACGAGGCCCGGCTGAGCTGGGGCGCGGCGACCGACGACACCGGCGTGACCGCGTACGACGTCTACCAGGCCGGGGTCCGCGTCCACACCGCCCCGGGCACGGACGGGGCCACCACCGTCACCGGGCTCCAGCCGGGCACCGCCTACGTGTTCACCGTCCGCGCCCGCGACGGCTCCGACAACTCCTCCCCCGACGGCCCGCCGGTGGCGGTGACCACCCCCGCCGACCCGGGCCGGGCCCCGCGCACGGCCCCCGGATCGTTCACCGCGGCCGCCTCCCCCGGCGCGGTGGAGCTGACCTGGACCGCCCCCGGCACCGGCCGCGCGACGGGCGAGTACCAGCTCTACGTCAACGACCGGCCCGTCACCGTCATCCAGTTCGGCGCCGGGGCCGTGCCCGAGGGCCGGGCCTCCTACCGGCTCACCACCACCGAGCCGGCCGGGACGGTCTGGACGCTGAAACTGCGCGCCCGGCTGCCCGACGGCAACTGGGGCGCCTTCTCCGAGGAACGGCGGATCCTGCTGTCCGGCTGACCCCGGCCGGCCCGGCCCGGGGCCGATCCGGCCCGAACGGCAGACCCCGCGAAAGAAGATCGCGCACAATACATCCGTGTTCGGTGAGTACTCGGTCAACCACAATCAGGCAGACTCCGCGTGCGGGGACCCCGCGCCGGACCCGGGCGCCGTCCCCGGACACCTGCCGGGCAACCTGCCCCCGGAAGCAGCCGGCTTCATCGGCCGCGAGGACGAACTGGGCACCCTCGAAGACCTGTTGGGCGAACGAAGACTGGTCACCCTGACCGGGGTGGGCGGCGTCGGCAAGTCCCGGCTCGCCCTGCGCGCCGCCACCCGCCGCAGCCGGGCCCCCCGGCCGGGCGGCCCCCGCCCCGGCCGCACCTGGCCCGACGGGATCTGGTGGGTGGAGCTCTCGCCGCTGCGCGACCCCGCTCTGCTCACCACGACCGTCGCGCACACCATCGGCCTCGCCGACCACTCCGTGCACCCCCTCGACGAGGAACTGTGCGCGTGGATGGCCGACAAGGCCCTGCTGCTCGTCCTCGACACCTGCGAGCACATGGTCTGCGAAGTCCGCCACCTCGTGGGCGAACTGCTGCAGTCCGCACCCGGCCTGACGGTGCTGACCACCTCCCGGGAACGGCTCGACTCCCCCGGCGAAACGGTGCTCGAAGTCCGCCCGCTCCCCTGCGAGGGCCCCGACAGCGAGGCGCTGGCCCTCTTCCGGGCCCGCGCCCTCGCCGCGAGCCCGGGGGCCTCGGCCGTCTTCGCCGACCCCGCGCGGTCCCGGACCGCCGCCGAGGTGTGCCGCCGGCTGGACGGCATCCCGCTCGCCCTGGAACTGGCCGGGGCCCGGATGCGGCGGTGGAGCCTGGAGCAGATGGCGCAGCGCCTCGGGGCGCGCTTCGAGGTGCTCTCCGGCAGCCGCGCCGTGCTCCCGCCCCGGCACCAGACCATGCGGACCGCGATCGGCTGGAGCCACGAGCTGTGCGAGCCGGTGGAGCGGCTCCTGTGGGCACGGCTCTCCGTGTTCAGCGGGGACTTCGACGTCGCCGCCGCCCGCGCCGTGTGCGCCGGCGGGCCGCTGTCGGCCGCGCGGGTGGAGCGGGTGCTGGAGGGACTGGTCGCGAAGTCCGTCGTACGGCGCTCCCGGGAGCGCGGGGCCGGGGCCCGCTACCGGATGCTCGACACCATCCGGGAGTTCGGCCACGACTGGCTCGCGGAACTGGGCGAGGTACGGACCGTCGCGGACCGGCACGCCCACTGGTACGCCGCGCTCTGCGGGGCCGCCGACCGGGGCTGGCTGGGCCCCGGCCAGCTGGACTGGTACCGCAGGATGAGCGCCGAGCACGCGCAGCTGCGCACCGCCCTGGAGCACCTGCTCGGCACGGACCCCTCGGCGGCCCTGGAGATGGCCGGGGCCCTGTGGTTCTTCTGGTTCTCGTGCGGGCACGTCCACGAGGGCCGGGCCTTCCTGGAGCGGGCGCTGCGCGCGGTCCCGCAGCCGGGGGCCGCCCGGGTCCAGGCACAGTGGGCGCTCGGGCTGACGATGCTGCTCCAGGGCGACATGGACTCGGCCCAGGCGGTGGGCGCCGAGTGCGTCCGGGCGGCGTCCCTGCTCGCCGACCCGGAGCGGCGGCTGCGCGCCGCCTACCTGCGGGGGGTGTCGATCCTGATGCCGGGCGACCCGGTGGCGGCGCTCGCGCTGGCGGGGCCCCGGGCGCGGGCGTCCCACGGGGGCCGGGCCGACGGGCCGGGCTGGCTGCTGTGCCGGCTGGTCACGGCGTACGCACTGTGCGACCTCGGGCGCTTCGAGGAGGCCGCCGAGGAGGCGCACGGGCTGCGCGAGGCGTGCGCGGAACTGGGCGAGCGCTGGCTGCGGGCGTACGCGGACTACGTGCTGGCCGTGGCGGCGCTGGGGCTCGGCCAGTACGGCGAGGCCGCGCGGCACGTACGGGCCATGCTGTCCGGGAAGCGGCTGCTGGGCGACCGCTTCGGCATCGCCCTGGGCCTGGACCTGCTCGCGGCGGCGGTGGCGGCCCTCGGTGACGGGGAGCTGGCGGCGCGCCTGCTCGGCACCGGACACGCCTGGTGGCGCACGGTGGGCCGGCCGCAGATGGGCTCGCCCTCGCTCACGGCCCTGCGGGACCAGGGCGAGCGGCAGGCCAGGGCGGCGATCGGCGACGCGGCGTACGAGACCGCGTTCCGGGGCGGTGCGGCGGCACCCACCGGCTGACTTCGTCTTACGGCCGAGTGGCAGCCGGTGGGCCGCGTAATGCCTGGGCTCCCGTCAGTACGGGAGGGGTCTGCCCGACGGTGTGCGCAGGTCCAGGTCTCGGGGGGCGGGCTTGGGGACGGGCTTGCGGATCAGCTGCTGGCGCATGCTGCCTCCTCGCTCAGACCAGCGCCGGGCGACGGGGTTCCACCGTCCGGCCTTCGGGGAGCAGTTCACCGGTGTCGTCGAAGATGACCACCCCGTTGCAGAGCAGGCTCCAGCCCTGTTCGGGATGGGAGGCCACGACGCGCGCGGCCTCGTGGTCGGCGCTGTCGGCGGGCGGGCAGGGGGGCTGGTGGGAGCACATGGCGCACCTCCTCGCAGTGTGGGGCGGGAGGGCCGGTGGTCACCCGGTCGGACCCACGATCCACGGTGGCGGTGAGTATTGCTGATCGCCACCCTCCGACGGAAGCCATATTCGACGTCCAGTTCACGGTGTGTATGCCCGCTTACCATGCGCTCATGCCCGTTATCCGGATCATTCGCCGCACGTCCCTCCCGCCGGCCGAGGTGTGGAGGCGGCTGACGGACTGGGAACGCCACGGCGCGCAGGTGCCGCTGACCCGGACGATCATCGAGACGGAGCCGCCGACGCGCGCCGGAACGCGCTTCACGGCGCGCACCGGAGTGGGAAGCATCACGTTGGACGACACCATGGAGGTCGTCGTCTGGGAGCCCCCGAACATGGTCCGGCTGGAGAAGCGCGGCAGGACGGTGACGGGCTGGGCCGAGATCGAGCTCCGCCCGGTCCCTGCCGGGGGCACGGAGGTCCACTGGCGCGAGGACCTGCGCCTGCGCCCCCTCCCCCGCGCCCTGGACCCCCTGGTGGGGGGGGGGGGGGGGGGGGGGGGGGGGGGGGGGAGGGGGGGGGGGGGGGGGGGGGGGGGGGGGCCCCCCCCAAAAAAAAAAACACACGACAAGCACCCGACGACAAACATAAGACGCACCCACCCTAGGCCCAAACTAGATACCCGGCTCGCCTATT
>NZ_JBVJWV010000026.1:18895-88667 GCF_055602105.1 Streptomyces sp. NPDC037421 | reverse complement strand
TTCCCTTCTTCTTCGGGGGGGGGCGTCCCCCCCCCCCCCCCCCCCCCCCCCCCCCCCCCCCCCCCCCCTTCTCCCCCCCCCCCCCCCCCCGCCTCTTCACCCGGGCCCTGATCCGCCTCCTGCGCCCGTGACGGGCCGGGCCGGGGTGCCGTGATCACCACGCGCCCGGGAGAGGCCCTTGGCACACCGCCACCCCAGTACGGCAACGGCCCCCACGGCCCGTACCCCCGCACTGCCGCACCCCGCTGCGCCGACGCCACCCGCCCCCCGGGGACCGCCGGGGGGGGCGGAAAGGACCGCGGCTAGCGGATCGGCATGCCCGACAGGGTGCGGGCGATCACCAGGCGCTGGATCTCGCTCGTCCCCTCGAAGATCGTGTAGATGGCCGCGTCGCGGTGCATCCGCTCCACCGGGTACTCCCGGGTGAAGCCGTTGCCGCCGAGGATCTGGACCGCCTGGGCGGTGACCTTCTTCGCCACCTCGCTCGCGTAGAGCTTCGACATCGAGCCCTCCGCCGAGGTGAACGGCTTGCCCGCGACCGCCATCCAGGACGCCCGCCACACCAGCAGCCGGGCCGCGTCGATCTGCGTGCGCATGTCCGCGAGCTGGAAGGCCACCCCCTGGTTGTCGATGATCGGGCGGCCGAACTGGGTGCGGGTCTTCGCGTAGTCGAGGGCGACCTCGTACGCCGCGCGCGCCGTGCCTACGGCCATGGCCCCCACCGCGGGCCGGGAGGCCTCGAAGGTGGCCATCGCGGCGTTCTTCACCCGCTCGCCGCCGCCCGCCGCCGCCCGCTCACGGGCCCGCGCGAGCCGCTCGTCGAGCTTCTCCTTGCCGCCGAGCAGGCAGGAGCCGGGGATCCTCACGTCCTCCAGGACCACCTCGGCGGTGTGCGAGGCGCGGATGCCGTGCTTCTTGAACTTCTGGCCCTGGGACAGGCCGGGGGTGTTCGGCGGCACGATGAAGGAGGCGTGGCCCTTGGTGCCGAGCTCCGGGTCGACCACGGCGACGACGATGTGGACGTTGGCGATGCCGCCGTTGGTGGCCCAGGTCTTGGTGCCGTTCAGCACCCACTCGTCCCTGGCCTGGTCGTAGACCGCCCGGGTGCGCATCGCGCCGACGTCGGAGCCTGCGTCCGGCTCGGAGGAGCAGAAGGCGGCGACCTTGACGTCGTCCGGGGTCCCGTACATCTGCGGGATCCAGGTGCCGATCTGCTCCTCGGTGCCGTTGGCGACGACCCCGATGGCCGCGAGGCCGGTGCCGACGATGGACAGGGCGATGCCGGCGTCGCCCCAGAAGAGCTCCTCCATGGCCATGGGGATGCCGAGGCCGGTCGGGTCGAAGAACTGCTGGGCGTAGAAGTCCAGCGAGTAGATGCCGACCTTGGCCGCCTCCTGGATGACGGGCCACGGAGTCTCTTCCCGCTCGTCCCATTCGGCGGCCGCGGGCCTGATCACGTCGGCGGCGAAGCCGTGGATCCAGTCCCGGACCTGCTTCTGGTCGTCGTTGAGCTCCATGGTGAACTCCGCCATGTCCCCTCCAGCTGTCTCACACGGTTACCGTTACTGCCGGTAACCCTCACCGTGGCCACAGTCTGTTACCGGCTGGTAAGCACTGTCAAGCGCCGCCGATTCGGTGACGGGGGTACGCGGGGTGTTACGTTGCGTGGGCGTCACGCACATCGCAAGGGCGGGGAGAGAAACACGTCATGGAGACCAGTCAGCAGCCGGGCGAGCCGGGAGCGGGAGAACGCCGCCGGCGCGAGCTGCTCGAAGCGGCGGACCGCGTCGTACTCAGGGACGGCCCCAAGGCCTCCATGAACGCCATCGCGGCCGAGGCCGGCATCACCAAGCCGATCCTCTACCGGCACTTCGGCGACAAGGCGGGCCTCTACCAGGCGCTCGCCGTACGCCACACCGACGCCCTGCTCGACTCCCTGCGGGCCGCGCTCGACGCCCCGGCCGAACGCCGCAAGCGGGTGGAGTCCACGCTGGACACCTACCTCGCCGCCATCGAGGCCCGCCCGCAGGTCTACCGCTTCCTGATGCACCCCGCCGAGGACTCGCAGAGCAGTGAGCGCGGCTTCGACGTCGGCCTGCACTCCGCCCCCCTGCTGCGCCGGCTCGGCGAGGAGCTGGCGAAGGTGGTCGGGGAACGGGTCGACCTCGGCCCCGGCGGCGACCAGCTCGCCCGGATCTGGGGCCACGGCATCGTCGGCATGATGCACGCGGCCGGCGACTGGTGGCTCGGAGAGCGCCCCTGCGAGCGGGCCGCGCTGGTGGCGGGCCTCACCGACCTGCTCTGGGGCCGCCTGGCCACCGCCGGCAACCGTGTGGACGGCCCCGGCTTCTGATCCGCGCAGGAACGCCTACCCGCGACCGCCGCCCCACGGGGCCTTGTTGATGGCCCGGCGCAGCCGGCGGGCGCGCAGGCCGGTCACCCGGTCCGCGTAGACCGTGCCGTCGAGGTGGTCGCACTCGTGCTGGAGGCACCGGGCGAAGAACCCGGTGCCCTCCACGCGCACCGGGGACCCGTCGGAGGCGACCCCCTCGACGACCGCCCGGTCGAAGCGGACGGTGCCCGCCTCCAGGCCGGGCAGCGACAGACAGCCCTCGGGGCCGCGGAACTCGTCCCCGTCCGCCTCGACCAGCCGGGGATTGACGACGTGTCCCACATGGCGGACGTCCTCGTCGTCGGGGCAGTCGTAGACGAAGACCCGCCGCCCGGTGCCGATCTGGTTCGCGGCCAGCCCGACGCCCTGGGCGGCGTACATCGTGGCGAACATGTCCTCGATGAGCCGGTCGAGTTCGGGCCCGAAGTCGGTGACCTCGGCGCAGGGAGAGTGCAGCACCGGGTCGCCCAGCAGGGTCATCGGGCGTACGGAACCGGTGGTACCGGGGAGGGGACGCTGTCGCATGGCGGTAAGGGTACGACGGGCGAATATATGAGTGGATCCGCGGCGACCTGGGGCGCCGCGGTCAAGGCCGCGGCCGGTACTGGATAGGCTGGGGCGACCGACGCTAGGAGGACAAGGGACGATGGCAGGCAACACGGAGCCGCTTTCGCCGCGGGCCAAGCTGGCCGTGACGGCGGGCAAGGCCGCGGCGGCGGTGTCGCGGGCCGCGGGACGCGGAAGCGGATCGGTGATCGGAGGCAAGGTCGCACTCAGGCTGGACCCCGATCTTCTCGGCGCGCTGGCGCAGCATCTCGATGTCGTCCTCGTCTCCGCGACGAACGGCAAGACCACGACGACCCGCCTGATCGCGGAGGCCCTGCGGGCCAGCGGTCCGGTCGTCTCCAACGCGCTGGGCGCGAACATGCCGGCCGGCATCACCTCGGCGCTGGCCGGCGGCTCGGACGCCAAGTACGGCGTCATCGAGGTGGACGAGAAGTACCTGGCCGGGGTGGCCCGGGACGTCACCCCCAAGGTGATCGCCCTGCTGAACCTCTCCCGCGACCAGCTGGACCGCGCGGCCGAGACCCGCATGCTCGCCGAGAAGTGGCGCGAGGGGCTCCAGGGCTCCAAGGCCGTCGTGGTCGCGAACTGCGACGACCCCCTGATCGTGTGGTCGGCGTCCTCGTCGCAGAACGTGGTCTGGGTCGCGGCCGGCCAGGAGTGGAAGGACGACGCCTGGTCGTGCCCCTCCTGCGGTGGCGTCATGCAGCGCCCGGGCGACGACTGGTTCTGCGGTGAGTGCGGCTTCCGCCGCCCGGCCCCGAGCTGGGTGCTCTCCGGCGACCACGTGCTCGACCCGCACGGCAGCGCCTGGCCGATCCACCTCCAGCTGCCCGGCCGCGCGAACAAGGCCAACGCCGCCACCTCGGCCGCCGTGGCCGCCGTGTTCGGCGTGCCGCCGCAGGTCGCGCTGGAGCGCATGTACCAGGTGCAGGCCGTCGCCGGCCGCTATGACGTGGTGAGCTTCATGGGCCGTGAGCTGCGGCTGCTGCTCGCGAAGAACCCGGCGGGCTGGCTCGAAACGTTTTCGCTGATCGACGGGCCGCCGGCGCCGGTGATCCTCGCGGTCAACGCCCGCGGGGCCGACGGCACCGACACCTCGTGGCTGTGGGACGTGGACTACCCGCGCCTCGCCGGGCACCCGATCTTCGTGATCGGCGACCGCAAGCTCGACCTCGCGGTCCGCCTGGAGGTCGCGGGCCTGGACTTCCGGGTCTGCGAGACCCTCGACGAGGCCGTCCAGCTGGCGCCCCCCGGGCAGATCGAGCTGATCGCCAACTACACGGCCTTCCAGGACGTGCGCCGCCGCGTCGGCAACTAGTACCCAGACCTTCGAAGGACAAGAGCATGAGCGACAACAGCCTGCGTCTGGTGTGGGTCTACCCCGACCTGCTCAGCACGTACGGAGACCAGGGCAACTGCCTCGTCGTGGAGCGCCGGGCGCGCCAGCGCGGCCTGGACGTGCAGCGCGTGGACGTGCGCAGCGACCAGCCCATCCCGACCTCGGGCGACATCTACCTGATCGGCGGCGGCGAGGACCGGCCGCAGCGGCTGGCCGCCGAGCGGCTGCTGCGCGACGGCGGTCTGGAGCGCGCCGTCTCGAACGGGGCGATCGTCTTCTCCGTCTGCGCCGGGTACCAGATCCTCGGCAACGAGTTCGTCAACGACATGGGCGAGCGCCAGCAGGGCCTGGGCCTGCTGGACGTGGTGACCGTGCGCGGCGAGGGCGAGCGGTGCGTCGGCGACGTCATCGCCGACATCGACCCGCGCCTGGGCCTGCCGCAGCTGACGGGCTTCGAGAACCACCAGGGCGTCACGCACCTCGGCCCGACGGCACGGCCGTTCGCCCGGGTGACGATGGGCCGCGGCAACGGCACCGGCGACGGCACCGAGGGCGCGTACAACGACACCGTCTTCGGCACGTACATGCACGGCCCCGTGATGGCCCGCAACCCGCTCATCGCGGACCACCTGCTGAAGCTGGCCCTCGACGTGAACGCGCTGCCGGCCATAGACGACCGCTGGTACGACGCGCTGCGCGCGGAGCGCATCGCGGCGGCCACGCAGACCGCGTAGGTCCCTGGGGGCGCTCCCGCCCCTGCCGCACGGCCGCCGGCCCGGATTCCCCTCGGGGAGTCCGGGCCGGTGTGCGTTCGTACGATCTTCTGTTTGTTCCGACCATCCTGTGGAGGATGGTTCAGTCCAGCCGGAATCCGCTTGTAGGGTGACGGGTAGTTCCAACCGGACGACGTGGTCCGGTCGTCGGCCCACGTTGCAAAGGTTCTTCCTGCCATGCGCATTGGTGTGCTCACTTCCGGCGGCGACTGCCCCGGCCTCAATGCCGTCATCCGCTCCGTCGTGCACCGCGCCGTCGTCGACCACGGCGACGAGGTCATCGGCTTCCACGACGGCTGGCGCGGCCTCCTGGAGTGCGACTACCGCAAGCTCGACCTGGACTCCGTCGCCGGCATCCTGGCCCGCGGCGGCACCATCCTCGGCTCCTCCCGGGTCCAGCCCGCGCACCTGCGCGACGGCGTGGAGCGGGCCCGCGGGCACGTCGCGGACCTCGGCCTGGACGCCATCATCCCGATCGGCGGCGAGGGCACCCTGAAGGCGGCCAACCTGCTCGCCCAGGGCGGCCTGCCGATCGTCGGCGTACCGAAGACCATCGACAACGACATCGCCTCCACCGACGTCACCTTCGGCTTCGACACCGCCGTCGGGGTCGCCACCGACGCGCTGGACCGGCTGAAGACCACCGCCGAGTCCCACCAGCGCGTGATGGTCGTGGAGGTCATGGGCCGCCACACCGGCTGGATCGCCCTGCACTCGGGCATGGCGGCCGGCGCGCACGCCATCGTCGTCCCCGAGCGCCCCTTCGACATCGAGGAGCTGACGGCGATCGTCGGCGAGCGCTTCTCGGCGGGCAAGCGGTTCGCGATCGTCGTGGTCGCCGAGGGCGCCAAGCCCCTTCCCGGCACGATGGAGTACCAGGCGGGCGGCAAGGACCAGTACGGCCACGAGCGCTTCGCGGGCATCGGCAACATCCTGGCCGTCGAGCTGGAGCGGCGCCTGGGCAAGGAGGCCCGTCCGGTCATCCTGGGCCACGTCCAGCGCGGCGGCACGCCCACCGCGTACGACCGGGTGCTGGCCACCCGCTTCGGCTGGCACGCGGTGGAGGCGGCGCACCGGGGCGAGTTCGGCATGCTGACGGCCCTGCGCGGCACGGACATCGTGATGGTCCCCCTCTCGGAGGCCACGTCGACTCTCAAGACGGTCCCGACGGACCGCTACGACGAGGCGCAGACCGTTCTGTGATGTTTCCCCCCTTCTGAGGCCGCCCCCGGACGCGATCGCGTCCGGGGGCGGCACTACTGTGGTGGGGCGCCACAGTCAAGGGAGTGAAGGTATGGATCACAGCGGTCACGGCATGGGCATGAACATGGACCTGCCGCCGTTCACTCTCGGGCGCGGGCTGGAGATCTCCCCCGACGGCTTCTTCCTCGTGGGCTCGCTGCTGGGGCTCGCCCTGTACGGGTGGGGCGTGCTGCGGCTGCGCGGGCGCGGGGACTCCTGGCCGGTGGGCCGGACCGTCGCCTTCGTCGCCGGTGTGCTGACGGTGATGCTGGTGATGTGCACCAAGCTGAACGACTACGGCATGGTCATGTTCAGCGTGCACATGGTCCAGCACATGGTGATCAGCATGGTCACCCCGATCCTGCTGCTGCTCGGGGCCCCCGTGACACTGGCCCTGCGGGCGCTGCCGCCGGCGGCGCGCGGCCACAAGGGGCCGCGCGAGCTGCTCCTGATGCTGCTGCACAGCCGGTACATGCGGATCATCACCCACCCCGCCTTCACCATCCCGATGTTCATCGCGAGCCTCTACGCGCTGTACTTCACCCCGCTCTTCGACTTCCTGATGGAGAGCAAGGCCGGCCACATCGGCATGATGGTCCACTTCCTCGCCGTCGGTCTGATCTTCTTCTGGCCGATCATGGGCGTGGACCCCGGCCCGCACCGCCCCGGCTACGTGATGCGCATGCTGGAGCTGTTCGCGGGCATGCCCTTCCACGCCTTCTTCGGCATCGCGCTGATGATGGCGAGCGAGCCGATGATCAAGACGTACGCGAACCCGTCGGCCTCCCTGGACATCGACCCGCTGCTCGACCAGCAGTGGGGCGGCGGCATCGCCTGGGCCTTCAGCGAGATCCCCTCCGTGCTGGTGCTGATCGCGCTGATCTACCAGTGGTACCACTCGGAGCAGCGGGTGGCGCGACGCTCGGACCGGGCCGCCGACCGGGACGGTGACAAGGAGCTGGCCGCCTACAACGCGTATCTCGCCTCGCTCCAGCAGCGCGGCCAGTAGCGCGGAGCCCGCATCAGGCGCCACCATGGGGCATGACCGGATCCGTTAAGGCGATGGCCGTCACGACCTTCGCCGCTCTGGTGGCCGTCTCCACGTACTCGGTGGCGCTCGGCAGCAACGGCTGGCTGTGGTTCGGCTGGGTGGTGCTGGGGCTGCTGACGATGGGGCTGGCTGCCTCGCGCAGCGCCTGACCCTCCCGGCCCCGCGTTGACTGTCCGTAGGATGGCCGTGACATAGGGGCATCGACGGGAGCGGCCTGGTGTTCTACCACTTGCTCAAGCACGTACTGCTCGGTCCGCTGCTGCGGCTGCTTTTCCGGCCGCGGATCGAGGGGCTGGAGAACATCCCCCCGGAGGGCGCCGCGATCGTCGCGGGCAACCACCTGTCCTTCTCGGACCACTTCCTGATGCCCGCGATCCTCACGCGCCGGATCACCTTCCTCGCCAAGGCCGAGTACTTCACCGGGCCCGGCCTCAAGGGCCGGCTGACCGCCGCCTTCTTCCGCAGCGCCGGGCAGATCCCGGTGGACCGCTCCGGCAAGGACGCCGGGCAGGCGGCCCTGCGCGAGGGGCTCGGGGTGCTGGCCAAGGGCGAGCTGCTCGGGATCTACCCCGAGGGCACCCGCTCCCACGACGGGCGGCTGTACAAGGGCAAGGTCGGGGTGGCGGCCATGGCCCTGGGGGCGGGGGTGCCGGTGGTGCCCTGCGCCATGCTCGGGACCTTCGAGATCCAGCCGCCCGGGCAGAGGCTCCCGAAGATCCGGCGGGTCACCATCCGCTTCGGGGCGCCGCTGGAGTTCTCCCGGTACGCGGGCATGGAGGGCGAGCGGGCCGTGCTGCGCGCGGTCACGGACGAGATCATGTACGCGATCCTGGGCCTCTCCGGCCAGGAGTACGTGGACCGGTACGCGGCCGAGGTCAAGGCCGAGGAGGAGGAGAAGCGGAAGAAGGCCCGGCGCCTGACGCGCTGAGCCTTCTCCGCCCGGATCACCGGGGTGCTTCTGTCACCGCTGGTGCCTTGCCGGGTCCTAGCGGACGACGGCCGGGAGCTCCTCGTGCTGCGGCAGCGCGGCGGCCGGGGCCTCCGCGAGGGACTTCGCCGCGGCCGGGGCCGGCGGCACCGGGGTGGCGTGCGGGCCGCACTTCACGTCCTGGGCGTCGACCTTGCCGGTGAGCAGGTAGGCGTCCACGCGGGTGTTGATGCAGGGGTTCACCAGGCTGGTGACGCCGTGCGAACCGGCGTTCTGCTCGGTGATCAGGCGCGAGCCCGCCAGGCGGCGGTGCAGCTCGACGGCGCCCTCGTACGGGGTGGCCGCGTCACGCTCGGACTGGACGATCAGGACCGGGGCGATGCCGCGCTTGGCGCCGACCTCGATCGGGGTGCTCTGCTTGGACTTCCAGGTCGCGCAGGGCAGGTTCATCCACGCGTTCGACCAGGTCAGGAACGGGTACTTCTTGTGCAGCTCGGAGTTGTCCCGGTCCCACTTGGCCCAGCTGGTGGGCCACTTGGCGTCGGCGCACTCCACCGCGGTGTACACGGCGTTGCCGTTCTCGGAAGCGGCGTTGCCCTTGGTGTCGGACATGTCCGGGGCGATGGCCTCGATCAGCGGCTTCTCGTCACCGGCGGCCCAGGCGCTGAACGCCTGCGCGACCGGGACCCACGAGGAGTCGTAGTACGGGGCGCCCTGGAAGAAGCCGATCAGCTCGGCCGGGCCGACGACCCCGCCGAGCGGGTTGGCCTTGGCCTTGGCGCGCAGCTCCTGGTACTTGGCCTCGACCTTGGTGCGGGTGTCGCCGAGGTGGAAGACCGCGTCGTTCTTGGCGACCCAGTCCTGCCAGTCGTTCCAGCGCATCTGGAAGGCGACGTCCTGGTCCAGGTTGGCCTGGTACCAGATCTTCTCCTGCGCCGGGTTGACGACGCTGTCGACGATCATGCGGCGCACGTGGGTCGGGAAGAGGGTCGCGTAGACCCCGCCCAGGTAGGTGCCGTAGGAGACGCCGATGAAGTTGAGCTTCTGCTCGCCGAGGGCGGCCCGGATGACGTCCAGGTCGCGCGCGGTGTTCGGCGTGGTCATGTGCGGCAGCATCTCGCCGCTGCGCTCCTTGCAGCCGTCCGCGTACTCGGCGGCGAGCTTGCGCTGGGCGCGCTTGTCGGCCTCGCTGGAGGGGACCGGGTCGGCCTTGGGGGCCTTCACGAACTCCTGCGGGTCGATGCAGGAGATCGGCGCGGAGTGGCCGACGCCGCGGGGGTCGAAGCCCACGAAGTCGTACGCCTTGGAGGTGTTGACCCACAGCGGGCTCTTGGTGGTGATCCGGCGCGGGAAGCGCATGCCGGAGCCGCCGGGGCCGCCCGGGTTGTAGAGGAGGGCGCCCTGGCGCTCCTCCTTGGTGCCGGTGGAGACGGCGCGGTCGACGGCGAGCTCGATGGTCTTGCCGAAGGGCTTGGTGTAGTCGAGCGGGACCTTGACCCAGCCGCACTGGATCGGCTTCTCGAAGCCCCAGTCGGCAGGACAGTCCTTCCAGTCGATGCCGGCGCGCGCGGCGCGGGCGGCGGCGATCTGGACGCCGATCGCCTCGGCACCGCCGTTGTCCCGGCCGGCCGGAGCGGCCGAGGCCGGCGGCGCGAGCAGCAGGCCCGCGGCCAGCGCGCCGGTGATGAGGGTGGCGGCGCTCCCCAGCGTCGCGTTGCGTATCACGTGGTTGATCCCCCTGGTCATGTGCCGCCCGGAGCGGCGGGTTTGGGTCAGGGGGATCCTTTCGTCTGACCGGTACCCGGCAACAGAGCACGGTCGAGTTCTTTGCCAACCCGATAACCGGAAACGCGTGTACCGCTGAGCGGTGTCCCATTGCCCCGGTTCTGTCCCCCCGTCACCAGCCGTACCTGCGCAGCGCCCCGTCGAGCAGCTCGCGCAGCCGCAGCGCGTCGGGGGCGAGTGCCGTGACGAGTACGGCGGGTCCGGCCAGCGGGGTGGCCGCCGCGAACTCGCCCAGTACGGCGGCCGGGGGCGGGTCCTGCTCGAAGCGCGGGTCGACCACCAGGAGCTGGCCGAGGGCGCGGTGGCCCGCCGTGACGGCCGGGCCGTCCCAGCCGCCCGGTGCTCCGGGGCCGCAGGACAGCTCCTGGTCCAGCAGGGGCCGGCCGTCCCGGGTGACCGTGAGGCGGCTGCGCAGCAGGCCGGGGGCCTCGGCGCTGCGTCCCAGCACCTGTTCCTCGCGCAGCAGGAGGCGGGCGGTGGGGGCCAGTTCGGCGCGGGTGGTGGCGCGCAGATCGCTGCCGCGCACGGAGACGAGCGGCTCCGGCAGCCAGCGCACCGCCGCCCCGTCGGCCAGCGCGAGCCGTACGTCGTACCGTGCGGGCTCCCCGGTGCGGCCGGGCAGGGCCAGGGTGGCGGCCGCCGAGCGCAGGGCGAGGCGGGCGCCGGGTCCCGCCTCGGCCTCCACCGTGAGGTGGTCGCCGCCGAGGGGGGCGCTCATCGCGCCGACCAGCATCACTCCGGCCTCGGCGCCCTCGCCCCGGGTGCGGCGCAGGGCGAGCGGCCCCTCCCCGGCCAGCAGGGGCAGGGCGGTGCCGCCGCGCCCGTCGGCGGCGGCGCGGATGCGGGCGGTGGCGCGGAGGGAGGCCGGATGGGGGGCGGCGGGGGGTGCGCTGGTCACCGTACGGCCCATGCGGCGATCCGGCCGCGCACCCAGTCGGCCACCGGGGCGACGCCTTCGGTGCCGCGCAGGGACTGGAAGGCGACGGGCAGGTCGCCGCGCTGGGCGGCGGCGTCGCGGGCCATGCGTTCCAGGTCGGAGCCGACGTGGGGGGCGAGGTCGGTCTTGTTGACGACGAGGAGGTCGGAGGTGGTGACGCCGGGGCCGCCCTTGCGGGGGATGTCGTCGCCGCCGGCCACGTCGATGACGAAGATCTGGGCGTCGACCAGGCCCCGGGAGAAGGTGGCGGTCAGGTTGTCGCCGCCGGATTCGACGAGGATCAGGTCGAGGGGGGCGCTGGCCAGGAAGGCCTCCTCCAGTTCCTCCACGGCCTCCAGGTTGGCGGAGATGTCGTCGCGGATGGCGGTGTGCGGGCAGGCCCCGGTCTCCACCGCGCTGATCCGCTCGGGGGGCAGGACGGCCTCGCGGAGCAGGAACTCGGCGTCCTCGCGGGTGTAGATGTCGTTGGTGACGACGGCCATGGACAGTTCGGCGCGCAGGGCCCGGCAGAGGGCGGCGACGGTGGCGGTCTTGCCGGAGCCGACGGGTCCGCCGAGGCCCACGCGCAGGGCGCGGCGGGTGCCGTCGGCGCGCAGGGGGACGGCGCCGTGGGTGTGGCGGTGGGGGTAGGTCACGTCGTGGTCGAGGTGCACGGCAGGTCTCCTTGGGGAAGGTGGTCGGGCGCCGGCGTCGGCTCGGCGTCGGCGCTCAGCAGGCTCGCGCTCAGGAGGCGAAGAGGCGTACCGCCCAGTCGGCATGTGCCTCCGCCGCGATCTCCAGCAGCGGTGAGGAGGCCGCGGGCAGGGCGTCCGCGCCCTCGGTACGGGCGAGCAGGGCCGCCTCGGCCGCCCGGGCGGCGACGGCGTCGAGCTCGGGGGCGAGGCGGGCGAGTACGGCGCTCGCCTCGAAGGGGTCGAGGCCCAGCAGCCGTACCGTCGCCGTGGCCGGCCCGCTGACGCTCTCGTACGCCGCCACGTGCGCGGCGTCCAGGGCCCCGAGCCCGGCGGCCCGGGCGGCGAGGCCGAGCACCACCGGCTGGTGCGCCCCGCGCGGGAAAGCGGCGGCCAGCGCGTCCAGTTCGGCGGCGGGCCAGGTGGCGCGGGCGGCCCGCAGCAGCTGCCGGCCGAGCCGCCGCGCGGCGGCGCGCAGCGCGGGCGAGGGGGTGCGGGCGTCGGCGGCGGCATCGAGTACGGCCGGGTCGAGCCCGAGGGCGGCGGCCGCGGCGAGCCCGGCGGCGGTGAGCCCGGCGGTGTGCAGACGTCCCCGGCAGAACTGGGCCAGGGTGGCGGCGTCGTGGATGCGGCCGGCCTTGCAGGCGGCCTCCGCCCCGCCGGAGTGGGCGTGCCCTCCGGCGGGGAAGCGGCCGTCCGCGAGTACGAGCAGCGCGGCGAGGCTCATCGGCGGGGGCCCATCAGAAGAGGAAGTATCTCTGCGCCATGGGCAGTTCGGCCGCAGGGGCCGGCTCCACCGCCTCACCGTCGATGGTGACGGTGAAGGTGTCGGGGTCGACCTCCACCCTCGGCATGGCGTCGTTGTTGCGCATGTCGGACTTGCCCAGCTTGCGGGTGTTCTCGATGGCCGTGAACCTCTTTCCGAGGCCGAGCCGTTCGGGCAGACCGTCGTCGAGGGCGGCCTGCGCGGTGAAGTTGACCGAGTTCAGGGCGGGGGCCCGGCCGATGCCGCCGAACATCGGGCGGGGCAGGACCGGCTGCGGGGTGGGGATGGAAGCGTTGGCGTCGCCCATCTGCGCGTAGGCGATCTGGCCGCCCTTGACGACGAGCTCCGGCTTGACGCCGAAGAAGGCGGGGGTCCACAGCACGAGGTCGGCAAGCTTGCCCACCTCGACGGAGCCGATCTCCTTGGCGAGGCCCTGGGCCACGGCGGGGTTGATCGTGTACTTGGCGACGTAGCGGCGGGCCCGGTGGTTGTCGGCGGGGCCGTCGCCGGGCAGGAAGCCGCGCCGCCGCTTCATCACGTGGGCGGTCTGCCAGGTGCGCAGCACGACCTCGCCGACGCGGCCCATGGCCTGGGAGTCGGAGGAGATGATGGAGATGGCCCCCAGGTCGTGGAGCACGTCCTCGGCGGCGATGGTGGAGGGCCGGATCCGGGACTCGGCGAAGGCGAGGTCCTCGGGGACGGCCGGGTTGAGGTGGTGGCAGACCATCAGCATGTCGAGGTGTTCCTCGACGGTGTTGAGGGTGTGCGGGCGGGTGGGGTTGGTGGAGCTGGGCAGGACGTTGGGCTCGGAGACCACGGTGATGATGTCGGGTGCGTGCCCGCCGCCCGCGCCCTCGGTGTGGTACGAGTGGATGGTCCGCCCGGCGATGGCCGCGAGGGTGTCGGCGACGAACCCGGCCTCGTTGAGGGTGTCGGTGTGGATGGCGACCTGGGCGCCGGTCTCGTCGGCGACGCTCAGGCAGGCGTCGATGGCGGCGGGGGTCGAGCCCCAGTCCTCGTGGATCTTGAATCCGAGGGCTCCGCCGCGCAGCTGGGAGAGCATGCCCTCGCGGGACATGGTGTTGCCCTTGCCGAGCAGGCCGATGTTGACGGGGTAGGCCTCCAGGGCGGCGAACATCCGGGCGAGGTGCCAGGGTCCGGGGGTGACGGTGGTGGCCTTGGAGCCCTCGGCGGGGCCGGTGCCGCCGCCGACGAGGGTGGTGATGCCGGAGGCGAGGGCCTCGTCGACGACGGTCGGGGAGATGAAGTGCACGTGGGCGTCGACGGCGCCGGCGGTGACGATCTTCCCGTTGCCCGCGATGATCTCGGTTTCGGGGCCGATGACGAGTGCGGGGTCGACGCCGTCCATGGTGTCGGGGTTGCCGGCCTTGCCTATGCCGCAGATGCGGCCGCCGGCGATGCCGATGTCGGCCTTGACGATGCCCCAGTGGTCGAGGATGACCACGCCGGTGATCACCGTGTCGGGGGCGCCCTCGGCACGGGTGGTCCGGGCCTGTCCCATGGACTCGCGGATGACCTTGCCTCCGCCGAAGACGGCCTCGTCGCCGGAGTTGCCGGGTCCGCCGCTGAGGTCCCGTTCGATCTCGACGAAGAGGGCGGTGTCGGCGAGCCGGATCCGGTCACCGGCGGTCGGCCCGAAGAGGTCGGTGTAGGCCTGGCGGGAGAGTTCAGCCATCGAGCGGCCCTCCGGTCTCGCCGCGCAGTCCGGGCACGGTGCGCAGTCCGCCGAGCGGTACGAGTTCCACGGCGACGGGGATGCCCGGCTCGAAGCGGACGGCGGTGCCGGCGGCGATGTTCAGGCGCCGGCCGCGCGCGGCCCGCCGGTCGAAGTCGAGGCCGGGGTTGGCCTCGGCGAAGTGGTAGTGGGACCCGACCTGTACGGGCCGGTCGGCCGCGTTGAGGACGGTGAGGCGGGTGACCGGGCGGCCTTCGTTGAGGCGCACCGGACCCTCCCCGTGGACGATCTCGCCGGGGATCATGCTGCGGCTCCCCCTCAGACGATCGGGTCGTGGACGGTGACGAGCTTGGTGCCGTCGGGGAAGGTCGCCTCGACCTGGACGTCGTGGATCATCTCGGGGATGCCCTCCATGACCTCCGCCCGGGTGAGCACGGTGCGGCCGGACGCCATCAGCTCGGCCACGGTCCGCCCGTCCCGGGCCCCTTCGAGGAGGTGCGAGGTGATCAGGGCGACGGACTCGGGGTGGTTCAGGAGCACTCCGCGCGCCCTGCGCTTCTCGGCCACGTCGGCGGCCACATGGATCAGGAGTCTCTCTTGTTCATGTGGTGTCAATTGCACCTGTATCACCAAGCTTCCGGGACATGGTCGTCGTCGCGCCGGGATGTGACCGTACCGGCCGTCAACACTTTGTTGACCTGCGCTTATCCGTGCCAAGCGTCTCTTGCCCAACACAGGACGAGGCTTTCCGTCCCGATCACCGCCGCTTTACCGGAGCGTGGGTGATCATTGGCGGAAGAGCGAGGACCATACCGTAGGGCCCGTACTTTTCCGCCGAGTTAACCCACGTTTCGGGAAGGCACTCGGTTCAGTTCCGCCCCGGTCCCGGCGGGGCGGTTCGTATACGGCCCTCGGCCGGGGGGTTCAACAGCCCCTGAGGGTGCGCGCGGAGGCGCCGGCGGGCCAGGGCAGGGCGATCCACACGGTCTTGCCGCCGTCCTCGGTGGGGCTGACCGAGAGCCGGCCGCCGGCCTCGGCCGCGAGCCAGCGGATGATGACCATCCCGCGGCCGTTGTCCTGCTGGACGGCGGCGGGGAGCCGCTTGGGCCAGCGCGGGTGACTGTCCGTCACTCCGACGCGCAGCCATTCCTCGCGTTCGAGGCGGACGTCGACGGTGAAGGTGGGCGACTGGCCGAAGGTGTGCTGCACGGAGTTGGTCGCGAGCTCCGAGACGATGAGCCGGACGGTGTCCGCGGTGCCCGCGTCCTCGGGCAGTCCCCAGTCGCTCAGTACCTGCGCCACGTAGCGGCGGGCGGCGGCCACCGACACCGGATCGCTCGGCAGAGTGACGGATGCTTCCAGCTGATCTGCCATGGCGACGTCCCTTTCCCACCGGGACGGAGCCGCCCCGGATCTACGCTGAGCGCCAGAGTGCCACCCATCGTGCCGCCGTTTCCGCCGTTCCCCCAAGATATGCATATATCTGTCGCTCAATGCGGTGAACTCTGCTACGGAAGAGCGTATTTGGACGGCAGACTGGTGCGAGGTGTGCCGGTGGAAGGAGAGCGGGTATGCAGCACGGTCCCGCGGTACGTCGGCGCAAACTCGGTGAGGAGCTGCGCGCCCTGCGCGACCGCTCCGGTCTCACCAGCGGCGAGGTGGCCCGCATCGTCGGCTGGCACCAGTCGAAGGTCAGCCGGATCGAGACGGGCCGCAGCGGTGTGAAGACGGAGGACATCCGGCTGCTGCTGGACGCCTACGGGGACGTGGTGAGCGCCCAGCAGCGCGCCCTGCTGGAGGCGCTCGGGGCCTCGGCGGCCGGCCCGGCGGCGAGCGGGGACGAGGCGCGCGGACGGCAGTGGTGGCACGACTACCGGGGCCTGCTCCCGCAGGAGTACCGGGACTTCATCAGCCTGGAGGCCGGGGCCCGGGCGGCGCGGACCGTCGAGCTGTCGGTGGTGCCGGGGCTGCTGCAGACCCCGGACTACGCGCGGGCCGTGACCCGGGCCGCGCTGGGCGGGCTGCCGGAGCCGAAGGTGGACGCGCTGGTGGACGTACGGCTGGCCCGGCAGGCGGTGCTGCGGTCCGATCCGCCGCTGGAGCTGAGCGCCGTGCTGGACGAGGCGGTGCTGCGCCGGCAGATCGGCGGGCCGGGGGTGATGGAGGAGCAGCTGAGGCATCTGGTGGAGGTGGCGCGGCTGCCCCAAGTGCGCCTCCAGGTGCTGCCGTTCACCGTGGGGGGCCATCTCGGCCTGACCGGACCGTTCGTAATTTTCTCATTTCCGAACATCGCCGATCTGGATGTGGTGGTGCTCGACCATTTGACGAGTAGCCTCTATCTGGAGCGGAAGGAAGACCTAGAGGCCTACAGCGCCGCGTTCCGCACCATCCAGGCGCACGCCCTCCCGCCCCGTGACTCGTCGGATCTCATCAGCTCTATCGCTGACGACGCGTAAGGAGGCACCCCCGTGTCCGCAACCCCCTTATCCACCAGCGGACTTCTGAACAGCGCGCGGTGGCGGCGGAGCAGCCGCAGCACCGGAATGAACAACTGCGTGGAAGCGGCCGCCCTGACCGGCGGCCTGCTGGCCGTCCGCGATTCCAAGCGGACGGACGGCCCGGCCGTGCTCTTCACCGGGCCGGCCTGGGACGGCTTCCTCGCCTCCGTAAGGGCGGACGTGCACGCGTGACGTGACGCCTAGCGGTCCGTGGCTCCGGCCGGAGCGGTCCCGAGGACCGTGCCGACGGCCCGGCTGATCTCGTCCCCCGTGAGATCCGCCCGAGCCGTCAGCCGCAGCCGGGAGATGCCGTCCGGCACCGACGGCGGACGGAAGCACCCCACGGACAGACCTGCCTCGCGGCAGTCGGCGGCCCAGCGCAGTGCCGCCGAAGCCGACGGGGCCCGAACCGACACCACGGCCGCGTCCGGCCGGGCCGCGGTCAGGCCGGACGCGGTGAGCCGCCCGTACAGCTCTGCGGCGACCTCCCGGACCCGGGCCGCGCGCTCCGGTTCCCGGCCCAGCAGGCGCAGGCTCGCCAGCGCCGCACCGGCGGCGGCCGGGGCCAGCCCGGTGTCGAAGATGAAGGCACGGGCCGTGTTGACCAGGTGCCGGATGACCTTGGCCGGCCCCAGCACCGCGCCGCCCTGGCTGCCCAGCGACTTCGAGAGGGTCATCGTGGCGACCACCCCCGGCGCGCCCGCGAGCCCGGCGGCGTGCAGCGCGCCGCGGCCGCCCTCGCCCAGCACCCCCAGCCCGTGCGCGTCGTCCACGACCAGCGCGGCGCCCTCGGCCCGGCAGGCGGCGTGGTGGTCCGCGAGCGGAGCGGCGTCCCCGTCGACGGAGAACACCGAGTCGGTCACCAGCAGGGCGCGGCCCTCGTGCCCGGCCAGGGTCTTGCGGGCCGTCTCCGGATCGCCGTGCGGGGTGACCGCCACCTCGGCCCGTGAGAGCCGGCAGCCGTCGACGATCGAGGCGTGGTTCGCGGCGTCGGAGACCACGAGCGTGCCCCGGCCGCTGAGCGCGGTCACGGCGGCCAGGTTCGCGGCATATCCGGACGAAAGCACCAGAGCGGCCTCGAAGCCCGCGAACGCGGCGAGCTCCCGCTCCAGTTCGGCGTGGAGTTCGGTCGAGCCCGTGACCAGGCGCGACCCGGTGGCGCCGGCACCCCAGCGCTCGGCCGCCTCGCAGGCACCGCGCACGGTCTCCGGGTGCCGGGACAGGCCCAGGTAGTCGTTGCTCGCCAGGTCCAGCAGGGGCGAGGAGGCGGGCCTCGGACGCAGGGTCCGCACCAGCCCCGCCTGCTCGCGGACGCGCTCCGCGCCGTCGATCCAGGCGAAGACGTCCTCGGGTTGCGGGGTGTGCTGGGTCATCGGCGGTCCTCGCGTCGCGTCTCGCGATGTGTCTCGCGTTTTGTCGGCAGTCGACAGATCTGCTCGACCCTATCCGCCGTGACCCGAGGGACTGGTGTGGCGATCCACACACTCCCTTCCGGCCATGTTGTCCGATCTCTCCTTGGCCGGGAGTGGTCGCGTGGGACAGGATCGGGCGCATGGACCTGCTGAACACCCTGGTGGAAAAGGGACTGCGGCGCGAGCTGCCGACCCGCGAAGAGGCGCTCGCCGTACTGGCGACCTCCGACGACGAACTGCTCGACGTGGTGGCCGCGGCCGGCAAGGTGCGCCGCCAGTGGTTCGGGCGCCGCGTCAAGCTGAACTACCTGGTCAACCTGAAGTCGGGGCTCTGCCCCGAGGACTGCTCGTACTGCTCCCAGCGCCTGGGGTCGAAGGCCGAGATCCTCAAGTACACGTGGCTGAAGCCCGAGGAGGCCTCCCAGGCCGCCGCGGCCGGCGTCGCCGGCGGCGCCAAGCGGGTCTGCCTCGTGGCCAGCGGACGCGGTCCGACCGACCGCGACGTGGCCCGCGTCGGCGAGACGATCGCCGCCATCAAGGAGCAGAACGAGGGCGTCGAGGTCTGCGCCTGTCTGGGCCTGCTCGCCGAGGGCCAGGCCGAGAAGCTCCGCGAGGCGGGTGCGGACGCCTACAACCACAACCTGAACACCTCCGAGGCCACGTACGGCCAGATCACCAAGACGCACACCTACGCGGACCGCGTCGACACGGTGCAGAAGGCGCACGCGGCGGGCCTGTCGGCCTGCTCCGGCCTGATCGCCGGCATGGGCGAGAGCGACGAGGACCTGGTCGACGTCGTCTACTCGCTGCGCGAGCTGGACTCGGACTCCGTCCCGGTCAACTTCCTGATCCCCTTCGAGGGCACCCCGCTGGCCAAGGAGTGGAACCTCACCCCGCAGCGCTGCCTGCGGATCCTCTCGATGGTCCGCTTCGTCTGCCCCGACGTGGAGGTCCGGATCGCCGGCGGACGCGAGGTCCACCTGCGCTCGATGCAGCCGCTCGCGCTGCACATCGCCAACTCCATCTTCCTCGGCGACTACCTCACCAGTGAGGGCCAGGCCGGCCAGACCGACCTCGACATGATCGCGGACGCCGGTTTCGAGGTGGAGGGCGCCGGTACGACCACCCTTCCCGCGCACCGCGCCGACGCCGCGGCCGCCGCCCCCGCGGCCGGCATGTGCGGGTCCTCGGCCGGCTCCGGCGGCTGCGGGCCGGCGGCCGACGCGGAGACCCCCGGCTGCGGCTCGGCCTGCGGCGGCTGCTCCGGACACGCCCCGGAAGCGCCGGTGCCCGCCCAGGCGGAGGCCGGAGAGGTGCGTCCGGACCTGGTGGCGGTACGCCGCCGCGGCGCGGGGACGGACATCGCCCCCAATGCGTGACCAGTTCCCGCTGCACGACCCGCTCGACCCCTCGTCTGACACGGCGGACCTGCTCGCCCTGGACCGGCAGCACGTCTGGCACCCGTACGGACCGATGCCCGGGCGGCAGGAGACCCTGGTGGTCTCCTCCGCCTCGGGGGTCCGGCTGCGGCTCGCCTCCCCCGCGCAGGGACGGGAGGAGCTGGTCGACGGCATGTCCTCCTGGTGGTCGGCGATCCACGGCTACAACCACCCGGTGCTGAACGAGGCCGCGACCTCGCAGCTGGGCCGGATGTCGCACGTGATGTTCGGCGGGCTCACCCACGAGCCCGCCGTCCGGCTGGCCGCCCGGCTGGTGGAGATCACCCCCGCCGGTCTGGAGCACGTCTTCCTCTCCGACTCCGGGTCGGTGTCCGTCGAGGTCGCCGTCAAGATGTGCCTGCAGTACTGGCGTTCGCTGGGCCGCACGGGCAAGACCCGGCTGCTGACCTGGCGCGGCGGCTACCACGGCGACACCTGGCAGCCGATGGCCGTGTGCGACCCCGACGGCGGCATGCACGAGCTGTGGCAGGGCCACCTGCCCCGGCAGGTCTTCGCCGACGCCCCGCCCGGGGACTTCGACACCCCCGTGGACCCGGCGTACACGGCCCACCTGCGCTCGCTGGTCGCCGCGCACGCCGACGAGCTGGCCGCGGTGATCGTGGAGCCGGTGGTGCAGGGCGCGGGCGGCATGCGCTTCCACCACCCGGGCTACCTGCGGGTGCTGCGCGAGCTGTGCGACGAGTACGGGGTCCTGCTGATCCTGGACGAGATCGCGACGGGCTTCGGCCGCACGGGCGCGCTCTTCGCCGCCGACCACGCGGGCATCACCCCGGACGTCATGTGCCTGGGCAAGTCCCTGACCGGCGGCTACCTCACGCTCGCGGCCACCCTGTGCACCGAACGGGTCGCCGACGGGATCTCGCAGGGCGAGGTGCCCGTGCTGGCGCACGGTCCGACCTTCATGGGCAACCCGCTCGCCACGGCGGTGGCCCTGGCCTCCGTCGACCTGCTGCTCGGCCAGGACTGGGCGGGTAAGGTCAAGCGGATCGAGGCGGGCCTGCGCGAAGGCCTCGCCGAGGCCCGCGCCGTACCCGGGGTCAAGGACGTGCGCGTGCTGGGCGCCATCGGCGTGGTCCAGCTCGACCACCCGGTCGACGTGTGGGCGGCCACCCGGGCGGCGGTCCGGGAGGGCGTCTGGCTGCGCCCGTTCCGCGACCTGATCTACACCATGCCCCCGTTCGTCACCGGCGACGCCGATGTGGCCCGGATCTGCCGCGCGGCCGTCGCAGCGGCGCAGGAAGGCTGACATGTCCGTAGTCGTCGTGTCCGGTACCGGCACGGAGATCGGCAAGACGGTGGTCACCGCGGCCATCGCGACGGCCGCCCTGGCCGCCGGGCGTTCGGTGGCGGTGCTCAAGCCCGCCCAGACCGGGGTCGGCCCGGACGAGCCCGGGGACGCCGCCGAGGTCGTGCGGCTCGCCGGCCCGGCCGTGACCGCGCTGGAACTGGCCCGCTACCCCGAGCCCCTGGCCCCGGACACCGCCGCGCGGCGCTCCGGGCTGGCGACGCTGACCCCGGCCGGGATCGCGGAGGCGGCCGCGCGGCTGGCCGCCGATCACGACCTGGTGCTCGTGGAGGGCGCGGGCGGGCTGCTCGTGCGCTTCGACGAGGACGGCCACACCCTGGCGGACGCGGCGCGGCTGATGGCGGCGCCGGTGCTGGTGGTGGCCCCCGCGGGGCTGGGCACGCTGAACACCACCGACCTGACGGCGGAGGCGCTCGCTGCCCGGTCCGTCAGGGCGCTCGGGGTGGTGGTCGGCAGCTGGCCCGCCGCTCCCGACCTGGCCTCCCGGTGCAACCTCGCCGACCTCCCGAAGTCCGGGCTCCCGCTGCTGGGGGCCGTGCCGGAGGGGGCCGGAGGGCTGGAGCCCGCCGCCTTCCGCGCGGCCGCGCCGGGGTGGCTGGGGGCCCCGCTGGACGGCACCTGGTCGGCGGAGTCCTTCCTCGCCGAGTGGCCCGCCTGACGTGAAGCGGCGGCGGGGAGCCGGCGGCGGGATCAGTGGCCCCCCGCCGGCTCCTTGCAGCCGCCTTCCAGGTACACCCCGTGCGCCTCGACCCGGGCGGGGTCCGCGGCCCGCCCCGATACGCAGGGGCCGGTGCCGGGGAGCATCAGCGCGAAGCCGGGGCCCTGGGCGGCGTTCCCCTCGTACACGTCACCGCTGCCGACGGGGTAGCCCAGGCCGCGCAGCAGCGCGGTCAGTCCGGCGGGGTCGGCCGCGGGTGCCGCGGCCAGCTTCGCCCTGATCCGGGCCGCGTGGGCCTCACCGCGGCAGCGGGCGGCGGGGCTCAGCTCCGTCTGCTGCCGGTACGCGTGGTTCTCGGCGTACTTGCGCGCCTCGGGATCCGTCGGCATGCCCCCGGCGGCGGGCGGCGCGGGCGAGGCGGCGGCGGTGGCGCAGCGGGCGGCGACCTCCGCGAGGAACGCGGCGTTCGGATCGGCCGGGGGCGCCTCGGCACGGGGCGCCGGCGCCGGGGCCGAGTCGCAGCCGGACAGCAGGAACGCCGCGGCGGCGAGCAGCGCGGCGGCCGCGCCCCGGACGGGGGCCGTACGGGATGTCAAGGTTGCGCTCTCCTCGTGTGCGCGGCCCCAAGTGCGGTGGCCGGAGTGCCGATTATCGCCTCCGCCGCTCGGGCGGAGGCGGTTTCGGGACGGGCCCGGGTGGGGAACAGCCCCGAAGGGCACGCGCAGCCGTGTCGTCCGTCCGCCGCCCGTCCGCGCCCGGAGGCCCGCCATGCCCAGCCCCGTCCCCGATCCGGTCCACCACCCGTACTTCGCCCGGTTCTACGCCCGTGCCAGCACCGCCGCCGAGACCCGCGCCGGTATCGGCGCCCTGCGCCGGGAGCTCCTGGAGGGGGTGTCCGGACGGGTCGTCGAGATCGGCGCGGGCAACGGTCTGAACTTCGCGTACTACCCCGCCGCCGTCTCCGAGGTCGTCGCCATCGAGCCGGAGCGCACCCTGCGCCGGCTCGCCGCGGCGGCCGCGCTGCGCGCCGAGGTGCCGGTGGACCTCGTACCGGGTGTCGCCGAGGCGCTCCCGGTCAAGAGCGAGGCCTTCGACGTCGCGGTCGCCTCGCTGGTGCTGTGCACCGTACGCAACCTGCCGCGCGCCCTCGCCGAACTGCACCGGGTGCTCCGCCCGGGCGCCGAGCTGCGGTTCCTGGAACACGGGCTGGCCCCCGGCCCGGGGATGGCCGCCGTCCAGCGGGCGCTCGACCGGACGGTGTGGCCCCGCCTGTTCGGCGGCTGCCACACGGCGCGCGACCCGCTCGCCGCGATCGAGGCGGCCGGCTTCCGGATCGCCTCGCACCGCTCCTTCCGTCTGCCCGAGCGCGGCCCGGCGCTGCCCACCTCGTACTGCGTCATCGGCTCGGCCCGCCGCCTGGACGACTGAACCGCCGGGTCCGTTCCCGTACCCCTTCCGGCGGACTGGCAGTCAGAGGTGCCCGGCAGGCACCACAATCGAGCCGGGGCCGCGCGGTCCGGCGCGGCCCGGGACCGTGTCAGGAGTGGAGCGGAGGGGGAGCGTGGCACACGAGGCGCAGCCGGGACAGCTGGTCAACCACCGTTACCGGCTGGTCCGGATCCTCGGGTCCGGGGGAATGGGCCGGGTGTGGAAGGCACACGACGTGCAGCTCGACACCGATGTGGCGGTGAAGGAGCTGGTGCTGCCCTCCGGCCTGTCGGGCGCGGACGCGTCGGACGTTGTGCAGCGGGCCCTGCGGGAGGCCCGCAACACGGCCAGACTGCGCCACCACCCGAACGTCGTGACGGTCCACGACGTCGTCCTCGTGGGCAGGGTGCCGTGGATCGTCATGGAGCTCGTCAGCGGCGCGACGCTGCAGGAACGGCTGCGGGTGCGGGGCCGGCTGCCGGTGGAGGACGTGGCGGAGGTGGCCTCGGCGCTGCTGAAGGCCCTCGGAGCGGCTCACGGGGAGGGCATCGTCCACCGCGACATCAAACCGGCCAACGTGATGCTGGCCGACGACGGCCGGATCCTCCTCGCCGACTTCGGGATCGCCCTCAACGAGGCCGAGGACGGCCTGACCAGAACGGGTGTGGTCATCGGTTCGATGCCGTACCTTTCGCCCGAGCGCGCGCGGGGCGAGAAGGGCGGTGCCCCGAGTGACCTGTTCTCCCTGGGGACGACCCTGTACGAGGCCGTCGAGGGCGTGTCGCCGTTCCGCAGGGAGAACCAGGTCGGCTCGCAGTACGCGGTCGTGAACGACCCGGCCCCGCCCCCGCGGCACGCGGGCCGCCTGGCGGCGCTGATCACGGGGCTGTTGGAGAAGGACCCGGCCGCGCGCCTGACGGCGGCGCGGGCGATGGAACTGCTCGCGCCGCCGTCTCCGGAGCCGGCCCCGTCCGAGCCGCCCGCCCCCAGGGCGTCGCCGGGGGAGCCCGCCGCGCCGGCGCTTTCGTTCCTCATGGGCCGTCGGGCCGCCGCGGAGCCCGTACGCCGGCGGGCCGGGTCGGCGCCCCCCGGCCGCGCGGACGGCCCGACCCGGCGGGCGGCGGCGCCACCGCCGCGCAACACCGCGCGCCGCGCGGCCCTCTCCGCCGTCGCGGCCCTCGTGGTCGTCGGCACCGTGTTCGCCGGCCACCGGTGGACGCAGAGCCAGTACTACGTGGGCGCCAACGACGGGCACGTCGCGGTGTACCGGGGCATCAGCCAGAAGCTGGCCTCCATGGACCTGTCGGAGGTGGAGACCGATCACCCCGAGATCGAGCTGCAGTACCTGCCGTCGCACCGTCGCCGGCAGGTCGAGTCGACGATCGTGGCGACCAGCCTGGAGGACGCCCGGGCGCGCGCGGCCGAACTCGCCCTCCAGGCCTCCGCCTGTGCGAAGAACGCCGGACAGAACGGGGAGGACTCCGTCCTCTCGGAGGAGGAGCAGGCCCTCACGGCCCAATGCGGCACGTGACCGCCCCGGTCGGGGGCGGCCGTCGGCGGCCGGCAGGTCCGTTACGATCTTGAACTCGTGCGGATCGAGGGGGACATGCCAATGACTGGGTCGGACCGGGCACCGGTGGACGGAAGCGGAACGGGCACGCTGCGGCCGCTGGCACCGGGGGATCCGCGGGAGATCTCCGGGTACCGGCTCCTCGCGCGGGTCGGCGAGGGCGGGATGGGCACCGTCTACCTCTCCCGCACCCGCGGCGACCAGCCCGTCGCGCTGAAGATGATCCGCCGCGAGTACGCCAACGACCCCGGCTTCCGCGGACGCTTCGAGCAGGAGGTGCGGTCGGCGCAGCAGGTGCGCGGATACCACCTCGTACCCGTGGTGGACCACGACACCCGGGGCGACCGGCCCTGGCTGGCCAGCGCCTACGTGCCGGGCCTGCCGCTGGACGAGGCCCTGGACGCCTACGGGCCGCTGCCGCTGACCGCCGCCCTCCAGGTGGTGGCGTGCGTGGCGCGGGCCCTGGAGGCGGTCCACGCGGCGGGGATCGTCCACCGGGACCTGAAGCCGGGGAACATCATGCTGGCGGCGGACGGGCCGTGGGTGATCGACTTCGGGATCGCGCGGGCCGCCGAGTCCACCCGCCTCACCAGCACCGGCGGGTTCGTCGGGACGCCCCAGTTCATGTCGCCCGAGCAGGGCACGGGCGGGGACGTCACGCCGGCGAGCGACGTGTTCGCGCTGGGCCTGATCGCCGCCGTGGCCGCGACCGGACGCCACCCGTACGGCGAGGGCGGGGCGCTGACCGTGGCGACGCAGATCGCCAACACGGCCGTGCGTCCGCCGGACCTTTCCGGATACCCGGACTGGCTGCGGCCGCTGCTGGAGGGCGCGCTCGCCGCGGATCCGGCCGAACGCCCCGCTCCGGGCCGGCTGGTGGAGCTGTGCGAGCGGCTGGCGGGACGCGCCACCGCCGAGGTCGAGGACTGGCTGCCCGAGCCCTGGGCCGGCGCCGTCGCGGTGCGGCGGGCGGAGCTCGACCGCGTCCCGGCGGCGGGCCCGGCGGGTCCGGCGCCCGGGTACGCCCCGACGTACGTACCCACGCAGGCGGGCGGGCCGTCGGTGCACGCCGCGCCGACACAGGCCCCGCCCGTACCGCCGGTCCCGCCGGTCCCGCCCGCCGCTGCCCCGGTGGCGTCCGCCCCGCAGGGGAACCGGACGCGGCTGCTCGGCGCGGCCGTCGCGGCGGTGCTGGTGGTCGGCGGGGGTATCGCGTGGGCCAGCTCCGGCGGGGAGGAGGGCGACGGAGGCGGCACCGGCGCCCGGCCCCGGCAGTCGGCGGCAACCGAGCAGCAGCCGTCCGGCGGTCAGCAGCCCTCGGGCGTCCCGTCCCAGCAGAAGCCGTCCCAGCCGAAGCCTTCCCAGCCCCCCGTGTACGAGCTGGTGTTCAAGGACAAGCCCCTGCTCTTCGGGTCGCCCGGGGGCTCGGTCGTCACGGTCGACCTGGACACCCCGAAGGTGGTGCCGAACGGCGATGTCGTCGACAAGAAGGCCGAGTTCTACTACATCCTCCAGAACATGACCTTCCGCCGCGCCATGGCGAAGTCGCCGGGCACCACGCCCGAGGTCTGCCGCCAGGCGGTGGACACCACCCCCCTGCCGGCCGAGCTCTCCAACACCTCCCTCATCGAGAAGGAGGCCATCGTCAAGGGCGACGTGCTGTGCTCGGTGACCTCCGAGAACAACCTGGCCATGCTCCAGATCACCGACGTCAGGCCGACGGGCCACAGCGCGGACCCGCCCGCCTACGCCGGGAACCTCACCCTCTGGAAGCAGCCCGCCCAGCCCTAGGGGGTGCCCTGCGGACGGCTACGGGGCGACCTTGCCGATGCCTCCCGGGGCCTGCGCGGCGCGCCGGTCGATCTGCCACAGCTGGCCCTCGCGGTTGGTGACGTAGATCCAGCCGCCCTCCAGCGCGAGTCCCTCGCACGTGCCCAGGCCCGAGGCCACCACCCGGTGCGCGCCGTCGGCGAGGGTGATCTCGTGGAGGAGGCCGTTCGCGTGGTCGATGGTGTACGCCCGGCCGGCGCCGTCGAGTTCCACGCGGATGGTCCGCGCCCCGGCGGGGAGGGTGGCCACGACGCGCTGGGCGCCGTCGGCCAGGTCGATCTCGTACAGCTTGGCGCCGTTGTCCTTCTGGCCGACGTACGCCTTGCCCCTGCCGTCCAGGGCCACTCCGGCGATGCCCTGCCCGAGGCCGGTGGCGATCGTGGTCTTCCGCCCGTCCGGCAGGTCGACGGCGATCAGCTGCCCGTCGGTCCAGTTGGTGACGTAGGCCCTGCTCGCCGCCGCGCCGAGCGCGACGCCGTAGGCTCCCCGCACGTCGGCGATCTTGCGGGAGGTGCCGTCGGACAGGTTCACCGCGAGCAGTCGCCCGCCGGCCCAGTCCGTGGTGTAGGCGGTGCCCTGCCCGTCGAGCTCCACGTCGCCGATGTCGCCCAGGGCGCTCGCGACCACGCGCTGGGCGCCGGTGCCGGGCTTCACCTCCGACAGCCTCAGGCCGCCCCGGTCGGCGACGTACACCGTGCCGTTCGCCGGGTCGGCCGCCACGCCTTCGGAGACGCCCAGCCCCGTCGCGACCAGGGTGTGGCTCCGCTTGTTGGCGATGAGCTTCGACAGGTCCTCCAGCTTGGGCATGTCCTCGTCGCTGATGCTCACCTTCGGCGGCCCGAACGCCTTGGTGGTGGACGAGGCCATCGTGGAGGCCGATCCGGGGTCTTCGGTGACCTGGCGCTGCGCGGCGGCCGCGGCCCGGGTGCTCTCGAAGAGCGGCCCGAGGAAGCCCATGACGTCGAACGCCCCGTGTGCGGTCTGGCGTACGAGCCACGGGTCGCGCTCGCTCTCCAGCCGGCGCACCTCTTCCGAGACGCTCCCCGCTCCCGGGGCGTCCTCGCCGAGCTTCCGGCCGGCCTGGTCGGCGGAACCGGCCTGGTCCCCGCCGTTGTCGAAGATGTTCTTGAAGGACATGGTCTCTCCCCTAGAGCGGCTGCGGCTGCGTCTGGTAGTCGAGTACTTCCGGCTGGAACACCCGGTGTTCCCCGGCACGGACCGCGACCCTTTCGGCCGTCCCCTTCTGCATGAACCGCTTTCCCTCGTCGGCGAGGTCGAAGCGGCTGGAATCGAGAGCGGCCTCGCCGAGCTTCCACGCGAGGACCTTGGAGTACCTCGGCTCGGCGCCCTGCTTGGCCGTCTCCCTGACCTCGACCGGCTCGGGGTAGTGCAGGGCGACCCAGCCGCCGAAGGTGACGGGGAACTCGTAGTCGAACTGGCGGACCTCGCGCCGGGTCGTGGCCATGACGTCGGCCCGGCTGCTGATCTGGAAGCTCATCGTCGACACGTGCTTCCATTCGGTGGTCAGCGAACCGCTCACGGAGCCGGTGATCCCGAGCGCGAGCTCGCCCCACAGTTCCCCGGTGCCGGTGACGGAACTGGTGGCGGTGGTGTTGCTCGTCGCCTCCGTCTGCGTCTCCGTGTTGACGCCCTGGTTGTCCTTGCTGTTGAGCAGGGTGGTCTTCTGGTACTGCTTCATCTCCATGCTCTTCGCCAGCTGCTGCTGGAGCGCTGCGATGGACTTCGCCCCGAAGGTGAGCTTCACCTCCCCCTGGAGCGACCAGCTGATCGTGTTCGAGATCGTGAACTCGACGGTGTCCGTCACGGTGATCACGATCGGGTCGGTGCCGTTGACGTACGTCTGCTTGGACACCATGTCGGGCGGCGGCTGCTGGATGTCGGCACGCTCCTCGATGACGGGTACGCCGACGTTCATGAAGGCGCGCCAGCCGCGCTCCTGCGCCGTCTGCTCGTCCGCGGGGAACGTGCCGTAGCGCTCCTTGTTCAGGGAGAACCCGATGGGGTCGAGCGGCTCGCCCCCTCCCTGGCGGTTCCGCCTGAACGCGCCGCGGCGCAGATTGCGCTCCAGGATGCCGGCGGCCCTGGCGGCGATGTCCAGCTCCTGCTGGTTCTTCGTGGTCAGCGGGTGCCGCATGAACACGTCGTTGATGTAGGCCGTGCCCACGTCGTTCCTGACGCTGCCTTGCCCCATACCCTTTTCCCCTCCCGGTGTGGCTGATCGGTTACGCTACGCAACCGATGGAGGGTCGGCAGCGCCCAGAAGTCGCCACCGGGTGACAACCGGACAGATGCCGCTGACCAGGCACTTGATCATGGCCGGGCGGGGCGCGCACCGGGGCCGGGCGGCCGTCCCGGGTGCGGCTTTGCATGATCCACTGAGGCCGGGGGTCCCGGACGCGGCGCGGCGGCGGGCGGCCCCGGCGGGTCCGCCGCGTGTCCGGATCCATGGGCCCGGGGCCGACTCGGCGTAGCCGGGGCACCGGTTCCGGCTCGAATTGACCCCGGCCGTGCGTTCGAAGGACGGGAGCGGGGTCCCCGCCCGCGACCGGAGCCGGGGCGTTGACCCGTAGCGGTCCGGGCGGCTGCGGATCAGCCCGCGAGCGGCTTGACCCAGCGGGTCCAGATCTCCTCGGGCCCATAGCCGGCCGCCCGCCACGCCCCGTGCGCCCGCTCGTTCCCGTCGAGCACCATCGCGTCGGCGCGCCTGCCGCCCAGCGCCGCGAACCGCTCCTCGGCGGCCGCCAGCAGCGCGGAGCCGATCCCCCGGCGGCGCTGGTCCGGGTGCACGGCGAGCCGGTACAGATGACAGCGCCAGCCGTCGAAGCCCGCGATCACGGTGCCGACGAGCTCGCCGTCGCGCCGGGCGAGCAGCAGGGCCCCGGGGTCGCGTGCGTGCAGCCGCTCGACGCCGGCCAGGTCGTCGCTGATGCTCGCGCCCTTGGCGGCGTCCTTCCAGAAGTCCAGTACGGCGGGCAGGTCCGGGGCCGAAGCGGGAGCGATGTGAAGATCGTTCATTCCGGGATCCCACCACCAGCGCCCGCTCTCCCAAAAGGGCGAGCCATCACCTTTGCCTTTCCTTTACCATGTGGTGAACGGTTTCCCCGATCCACGACGAAAGGTGTGAGCGTCCGCCCATGGGCGAGCCTCCCAGTCCCCGACATCCCGGTGCGCGACATCGCGCGGCCCCCCGCCTCCTGACCGATCATGGGACGGAGGTGAACGACCGATGACCGAGGTACTCCTGCTCCTCGCGGCGCTGCTGCTCTGTCTTGCCTGCGGAGTGTTCGTCGCGGCCGAGTTCTCGCTGACGACCGTCGAGCGCAGCGAGCTCGAACGGGCCGTCGAGCGGGGCGAGCGCGGAGCGGACAGCGCCCTGGCCGCGGTCCGCAGCCTCACCTTCCAGCTGTCCGGCGCCCAGCTCGGCATCACCGTGACCGGCCTGGTCATCGGCATGATCTCCAAGCCCTCGATCGCGGCCCTGCTCACGGGCCCGTTCCAGGACATGGGCCTGCCGGCCGGCGCCGCGTCCTCCACCGCCCTGGTCCTCGGCACCGTCCTCTCGACGGTGGTCCTGATGGTCGTCGGCGAACTGGTCCCCAAGAACTGGGCGATCTCCTCGCCGCTGGCGATCGCCAAGCGCGTGGCGACCATGCAGCGGGTCTTCTCGCGGGCGTTCAAGCCGCTGATCAGCCACCTGAACACCACCGCCAACCACATGGTCCGGCGCTTGGGCATGGAGCCCGCCGAGGAACTGGCCTCCGCCCGCAGCCCGCAGGAGCTGGTGGCCCTGGCCCGGCACTCCGCCAAGGCCGGCGCGCTGGAGAAGGACACCGCCGAGCTGTTCGTGCGGACCCTGAACCTCGCCGACCTGATCGCGGAGAACGTGATGACCCCGCGCGTCCAGGTCACGGCCCTCGACGTGCACACCACCGCCGAGGACGTGGCCAACGCGACCATGGCCACCGGGCTGTCGCGCTTCCCCGTCTACCGGGGCAGCCTCGACACCGTGGTCGGCATCGTCCACATCAAGGACGTACTGGCCCTGCCCGCCGCCGAGCGGCACCGCCATCCGGTGTCGCGGCTGCTGCGCGAGCCGCTCCTCGTACCGGAGTCGCTGACCGTGGACCGGCTGCTGGACCGGCTGTCCGGCAAGCAGACGATGGCCGTGGTGATCGACGAGTACGGCGGCACGGCCGGAGTGGCCACGCTGGAGGACATCGTCGAGGAGGTCGTCGGCGAGGTGCGCGACGAGCACGACCCGCACGAGACCTCCGACCTGGCCCCGGCCGGCACGGACGAGGCGGGCCGCACCCTGTACTCGGCCGACGGCGCCGCGCGCACCGATCAGCTCCGGCGGATCGGGCTGCGGGTGCCCGAGGGCCCGTACGAGACCCTGGCCGGGCTGATAGCGACCGAGCTGGGCCGGATCCCGGCCGTCGGCGACCGGCTGGAGCTGGACGGCTGGCGCCTGGACGTGGTCGACGCCAGCGGGCGCCGGGCCGCCCGCGTGCTCCTGCACGAGCCGGCCGGACCCGTCGGCGGCGAGACCGCGGAGGAGACCCGATGACCGCGGTCCAGCTGCTGATCGGCCTGGCGACGCTGGTCGTCAACGCCTTCTTCGTCGGCGCGGAGTTCGCGCTGATCTCGGTCCGGCGCAGCCAGATCGAGCCGTACGCCGAGCAGGACGACCGCCGGGCCCGCGCGGTCCTGTGGGGCCTGGAGCACGTGTCGGCCCTGATGGCGGCGGCGCAGCTCGGCATCACCCTGTGCACCCTGGTGCTCGGCGTGGTGGCCGAGCCGGCCATCGCACACCTGCTGAGCCCGCTGCTCGACGCGGTCGGGGTGCCGTCGGGAGTGACGCACGCGATCTCCTTCGTGGTCGCGCTGGCGCTGGCCACGTACCTGCACATGCTGTTCGGCGAGATGGTGCCGAAGAACGTGGCACTGGCCGAGCCGGTGCGCACCGCGCTGGCGCTGGGGCCGCCGCTGGTCGCCCTGACCCGGGGGCTGAAGCCGGTGATCTTCGCGGTGAACGCCTTCGCCAACGCCCTGCTGCGGCTGCTGCGGGTGGACGTGAAGGGCGAGGTCGCGGCGACGTTCTCGGACGACGAGCTGGCCCGGATCGTCAAGGACTCCAGTGACGCGGGGCTCATCGACGACCGGGCGAGCGAGCGGCTGCACGACGCCCTCGAACTGGGCCGGCGCCCCGTCGCCGATGTGGTGCTCCCCGTGCACCGGGTCGTCACGGCCCGGCAGGGCATCACCGCGGCCGCTCTGGAGGCCCTGTCCGCCGAGTCGGGGTACTCCCGCTTCCCGGTGGTCGACGCCCGGCAGCGGATCCTGGGGTACCTGCACGTCAAGGACGCCCTGGACGTGGTGGAACGGGACGAGCCCTTCCCCCGGTCCGCGCTGCGCCCGATCGCGCAGGTGCGTGCGGAGACCCCGCTGGACGACGTGCTGACCGCCATGCGGCGCAGCCGCACGCACCTGGCGGCGGTCCTCGGGGCGGACGGGGCGCTGGCGGGACTGGTGACCATGGAGGACGTGCTGCGCGAGCTGTTCGGCCGGCCCGCCTCCGCCTAGGAGGGGCCCGGAAGCGGCGCCCGGGGCGGATGCCCGGGAAGGACGCCTGGGAAGGACGCCTGGGAAGGACGCCTGGGAAGGAAGCCGTACCGCGCGGTAGCATCGCTCCGCCATGGAGATGAATGCGTCGTACACCAGTTTCGTCGCGGTCGGCGACTCCTTCACCGAGGGGATGTCCGACCTGCTGCCGGACGGCTCCTACCGGGGCTGGGCCGACCTGCTGGCCACCCGGCTCGCCGCGCGCGAGCCGGGCTTCCGCTACGCGAACCTGGCGGTGCGCGGCAAGCTGATCGGCCAGATCGCCGAGGAACAGGCACCGGCCGCCGCCGCGATGGGCGCGGACGTGGTCACCCTGGTCGGCGGGCTCAACGACGCGCTGCGCCCCAAGGTGGACATGGGGCGGGTCCGGGCGCACCTGGAAGGCGCGGCGGAACTCCTCGCGCCGTCCTGCAAGCACCTGGTGCTGATGCGCTCGCCCGGCCGCAACGGCCCGGTGATGGAACGCTTCCGGCCGCGCATGGAGGAGCTCTTCGGCATCCTCGAAGAGCTCGCCGCGCGGCACGGGGCGCTGCTGGTGGACCTGTACGGGGCGCCCGTGCTCGGGGACCCTCGGCTGTGGGACGTCGACCGGCTGCACCTGACCCCGGAGGGGCACCGCAGGGTGGCCGAGGCCGTCTGGCAGACTCTGGGGCTGCCCGCCGAGGAGGACTGGCGGGCGCCGCTGCCGGCCGCGGCCGTGCCGGGCTGGCCCGTGCGCCGGACCGAGGACCTGCGTTTCGCCCGGCGGCACCTGCTCCCCTGGATCGGGCGGCGGCTGACGGGCCGCTCCTCGGGGGACGGCCGCCCCGCGAAGCGTCCGGAGCTGCTGCCGTACGGGAACCCGCCGCTCTCGTAGCAACCCACAATCCCAAGGGCTGCCCCTACCTGCGTAAACGCACAGCCGCGGCCCAAGTAGAATCCCTACACGTGACTGCCAAGCCCCGCATCCCCAATGTCCTGGCCGGCCGCTACGCCTCCGCGGAGCTCGCCGTCCTGTGGTCCCCCGAGTACAAGGTCACGCTGGAGCGGCGGCTGTGGCTCGCCGTGCTGCGCGCCCAGAAGGACCTCGGCATCGAGGTCCCCGACGCCGCCCTCGCCGACTACGAGCGCGTCCTGGAGACCGTCGACCTCCCCTCCATCGCCGAGCGCGAGAAGGTCACCCGGCACGACGTGAAGGCCCGGATCGAGGAGTTCAACGCCCTCGCCGGCCACGAGCACGTCCACAAGGGCATGACCTCCCGCGACCTCACCGAGAACGTCGAGCAGCTCCAGATCCGGCTCTCGCTGGAGCTCGTGCGCGACCGCACGGTCGCCGTCCTGGCCCGCCTCGGCAAGCTCGCCGGCGAGCACGCCGAGCTGGTCATGGCCGGCCGCTCCCACAACGTGGCCGCGCAGGCCACCACGCTGGGCAAGCGCTTCGCGACCGCCGCCGACGAGCTGCTCGTCGCCTACGACCGCCTGGAGAACCTCCTCCAGCGCTACCCGCTGCGCGGGATCAAGGGCCCGGTCGGCACCGCCCAGGACATGCTCGACCTGCTGGGCGGCGACGCCGCCAAGCTGGCCGACCTCGAGCAGCGGATCGCCGCCCACCTCGGCTTCGCCCAGGCGTTCACCTCGGTCGGCCAGGTCTACCCGCGCTCCCTGGACTACGACGTGGTCTCGGCCCTCGTCCAGCTGGCCGCGGCCCCCTCCTCGATCGCGAAGACGATCCGCCTGATGGCCGGCCACGAGCTGGTCACCGAGGGCTTCAAGCCCGGCCAGGTCGGCTCCTCCGCGATGCCGCACAAGATGAACACCCGCTCCTGCGAGCGCGTGAACGGCCTCATGGTCATCCTGCGCGGCTACGCCTCGATGACGGCCGAGCTGGCCGGCGACCAGTGGAACGAGGGCGACGTCTCCTGCTCCGTCGTCCGCCGGGTGGCCCTGCCCGACGCGTTCTTCGCCTTCGACGGCCTGCTGGAGACCTTCCTGACGGTCCTCGACGAGTTCGGCGCCTTCCCGGCCGTCGTGGCCCGCGAGCTGGACCGCTACCTGCCCTTCCTCGCCACCACCAAGGTGCTGATGGGCGCGGTGCGGGCCGGTGTGGGCCGCGAGGCCGCGCACGAGGTCATCAAGGAGCACGCCGTGGCCTCCGCCCTGGCCATGCGCGAGCAGGGCGCCGAGCGCAACGAGCTGCTGGACAAGCTGGCGGCCGACGAGCGGATGCCGCTGGACCGTGCGCAGCTGGACGCCCTCATGGCCGACAAGCTCTCCTTCACGGGCGCCGCGGGTGACCAGGTCGCCGCCGTGGTCTCGCGGATCGAGGCCATCGCCAAGGAGCACCCGGAGGCCGCCGGTTACGCTCCGGGGTCGATCCTCTGACCCCCGACGAGCTCGAAGCCGCCCGCGGCCGCGTCCTCCCGGACGTGGTCGCGGGCGGTCTGCGTGTGCTCTTCTGCGGAATCAATCCGGGTCTCCTCTCCGCCGCGACGGGCCACCCCTTCGCCCGTCCCGGCAATCGCTTCTGGCCGGTCCTGCACCTGTCGGGCTTCACCCCCCGCAGGCTCGCCCCCGACGAGCAGGAGGAGCTGCTGTCCTACCGCCTGGGCATCACCAACGTCGTCGCCCGGGCCACCGCCCGCGCCGACGAGCTGAGCGCCGAGGAGTTCCGTGAGGGCGGCCGGATCCTGACGGCGAAGGTGGAACGGCTGCGCCCCCAGTGGCTGGCCGTGGTCGGCGTCACCGCCTACCGCACCGCTTTCGCAAGCCGTAGTGACTATCAGGTGATGCGGGCAGTCTGCCTAGCCGCCTGACCTGGCCGGATACACCGGAAAGCCCCTACCAGGATGGTGAGGCATCGCGCCGGCCGCTGGCGCTCAGCGGGACGGACACGGACGGGAACGTTCAACCGCTCTGCCGTCCGCGCCACCGACTCAAGACGCGTGACGATTTCGGGGCTGGTGATCCGTGCTGACACCGCCTCGTACGAACGGGCCCTGCTATCGGGTAGTCCACCAAGCGGTTCCCGTCCCCAACGCTGTGGTTACCAGAGTGACCACCCATGAGGGAATGCGCTCAATGGTCAGATGCAGCCCGCCGAAGCGAACTTCGATCTGCGGCGATGCAGTCGGCAAGCGGCGACTAGTCACGATTCCTCCTGAGGTCAGCTGCCTCAAACCTCGCGCACACCGCTCGTGACGAACCATCGTGCGTGCCCTGGCGAAGCCTGGCGAATAGTCGCTGGACATCTGGCGGGGGGGACTGTCAACTCAGCCGAGAACCTGGGGGCTTGACGTGGGGAAAGGCCCAAACGCCAGCTTTTGAAGGACCTGTTCGGCCTACTGGCAGCAGTATTCACCGAGCGGCTCGGTCGTGTCGTGACCAACGAGGACCTCGGGCTTGTACGGCAGCGGCGCACCACACGACGGCAGCCGGACGGGGATCGGCAGAACCCCGACGGAATGCCGTGGGCGCCCGAACGCACAGCCGCGGCCCCTCACCGAATTCACGGGAATGGACCTCATGCTCAACCGTCGCGGTCTGATGGGCGCGGGTGCCGCGCTCACCGCCGGCTCCGCCCTCAGCAATTCCATGTATGACTGGCTCCACACCGACCCCGCCCTCGCCAAGGAGGCGCAGCACTTCGGGGACGCCTTCCAGGCCGACCCGGCGGGCTTCGACCGCTACGAGGCCGCCCCGATCGGCTCGCAGGAGATCGAGGCACTTGAACGCTCGGTCGAGGTGTTCCGTGCCTGGAACGCCTCCAGAGGCGGGGGACTCCAGCGCAAGGCCGTCGTGGGCCAGCTCAACGAGGTGGGCGGGATGCTCGCCTACTACCACCCCAACCACCTCCAGCGCCGGCTGTGGGTGGCGGCCAACCTGGCGGTGCTCGCGGAAGGGCAGGAATCACGGTCAGCGCCGACTCAGTCACGGTTCGCAAGCCGTAGCAAGTCGCATGTGACGCATGCCGTCGGCCTAGCCGCCTGACCAGGACCGCAGCAACAAAATGCCCCCACCTGGAAGGTGAGGGCATCACGCCGGCCATCTTGCCCACAGCCGCTCGCCCTCGGCGGGACGGACACGGACGGGAACGTTCAACCGCTCTGCCATCTGTACCACAAGGCGAAGACCCGGACCGACTTCGGACACTTCACCACGCCGTTCTGACGCACTCGCGCATGCGGCTGAATGCCCCTATACATCCGCAGGGTCAACCCAGGTATGTGTCGCCTAAGGGCTGTCCCGTAATCCCCGGTGGATCAGCGCACGGCGTCGGATGCGGTGCATCGCAAGGCGGAGGGGCGCCCCCATACTGGGCGTATTCGGGCGTTCCGACAACGCAGCGAGGTGCCGTAGCCGGCGTCGTGCGCCCGCCGGGGATTACGGGACAGCCCTTAGAGCGGATTGTCTGACCTCCTAAGGTCGATGACATTGCCATCCAAATTGTGGAAGGTGATCAGGGCCTTGTCTTTGAGGTTGTTCACCTCGGCGGTGGAGCAGGACCCGCCCTGGTCAGGGATGGGCGTCACATCGTGGGAGGTGATCAGGGCCTGGTCACCGTCGGCCGCGTGTGCTGTGGCGGGGAGGGTGATCGCCATCGCCGCCAGGGCGAGAACTGTGAGAGTACGTCGGGCGTTGGCCATGTCGTAGCAACGATCATTGGCCCGCGCCGGTTACGAGGGGGTCGCCCTAAGGCCGCCCCGTTGGCGGAACTGCCGCCGTACTCAGCCCTAGTGACTGGTCCGGGACTGCTTACTGATCGTATCCACGCCTCCGGAAGAGAGGTGATCCCTCATGCCCCGAAAGCCCCGCCCCGCGCCCTGTCCCGTACCCCGAGCTGACCCGCGCCTGCGGACGCTGGAGGGTGCATCACCGTCAGTGCCGATTCGGTCATGGTTCGGTGAGAGGAAGGCCGTGATCGGCCCCCAGGACCGCACCATCGGCGCCACCCGGATCTGGGCCCTGCCCAACCCCAGCGGACTGAACGCCCACTGGACCGCCGAGTCCATGGCCGAGGAGTACGCCCGCCTGCGCCTGGCCGCGAGCTCCGACGGCCCCTGAGGCCCGCCGCCGGCTACGGCGGGTCGACCACGGTGACCCCTGCCGTCAGCATGAAGGGGAACTCCTTGTCCCATTGGGTCACGCAGACCACCAGCCACCGGTCCCCGACCCGCCACAGGTGCACATGGTCAGTGGTGTTGCACAGCTCGTTCCACGGTGCCGGTATCTCCTCCCCGTCGAACCCCCGGTCCATCAGCGATGCCAGGGCGAAGACCTGCGGCGGCCCCCACCGGTCGGTGACGGCCTGGGTGAGCGCTGCGTACTCGGCGCTGATCTGCTCCTCGGCCTCCTGCCGGCCGGAGCCGTCGTCGTCCCAGAAATCCCGGGTCCGGCTGAGCTGGACCAGGTGGTGACCCGGGCCCGTGCTCCGTTCGCCGGACACGGCCGGCTCGGACGGGAAGCCCTCCGCCCTGAGCCGGTCGATCGTGTCGAGATGCTCTGCCGTGGTCATGCCGTCAGTATCCCGGGGGCCACTGACAACTGGCCGGGCGTCACGCGTCGCGGCGCCGTACGGCCAACCAGCCCGCGGCCAGGGCCGCGAGGGCCCACAGCCCGGCCACCGCGAGCCCGCTCCAGGGCCCGAGCGACCCCTCCGCGTGCGTCCGCATCACCATCTGGCCCGCCCGGTCCGGCATGAACCGCATGGCCCCGCCGGCGACCTGACCCACCACGAAGGGCACGATCAGCAGGAAGGGTATGAGCAGACTCATCACGAGGGTGCCGCTGCGCACCAGGGCGGTCAGGCCGGCCGACAGCAGGGCGATCAGGGTCAGGTAGACCCCGCTGCCGAAGACGGCGCGCAGCGTCCCGGGGTCGCCGAGGGAGAGGGCGTACTCCCCCATGAACGCCTGCCCCGCCAGGAAGGTGACGAGGCCGGTGATCTGACCGACCAGGAAGGCGAGTCCGGCCACGGCGGCGGCCTTGGACAGGTACAGCCGGGTCCTGTTGGGCACGGCGGTGAGCGAGACCCGCAGGGCGCCGGCCCGGAACTCACCGGCGAAGGCGGTCGCGCCGAAGGCTATGGCCGCTATCTGACCGAAGTTGATTCCGAAGAAGGCCCCGAGCAGGCGGTCCTCCCCCAGGGCGCCGGGCTCCGACGTGCCTATCGCGGCGGCGGTGAGCGCCGTGATGCCGGCGGTGGCCGCGAAGAGGGCGATCAGCGATCCGAGGACGGCGCGGGCGGACCGTATCTTGATCCATTCCGAGTACAGGACGGGGACGGTGGGCAGGGCGGCGGCGGTCACGGCGGTGGCTCCCATCGGTTTCAGGCGGCGGTGGCGGAGAAGGGGGTGCGGTCGGCGGTGAGGTCGAGGTAGGCCTGCTCCAGTGAGGCCCGCTCGTCGGAGAGTTCCAGTACGGCGATGCCCTCCCGGGCGGCGAGGGCCCCGATCCGCTCGGCCTGTGTGTCGTCGACGGTCCAGCGCCCTTCCCCGGAGGCCGCCATGCGCAGGCCCTCGCGGGCCAGGGCGGCCTCCAGCCGGTCCGGCTCCGAGGTCCGCAGCCGCACCCTGGGCGTGCTGCGGGCGTCGATGAACTCCCGTAGCGGGGTGTCGGCGAGCAGCCGGCCCTGTCCGAGTACGACGAGGTGGTCGACGAACGAGGCGGACTCGGCCATCAGGTGGCTGGAGACGAAGACCGTGCGCCCCTCGGCGGCGAGGCCGCGCATCAGCTCACGGATCCAGATGATCCCCTCGGGGTCGAGGCCGTTGGTCGGCTCGTCCAGCAGCAGGACCCCTGGGTCCCCCAGCAGGGCGGCGGCTATGCCCAGGCGCTGGCGCATGCCGAGCGAGAAGGTGCCGATCCGTCGGCGGGCGACCGCCGCTATGCCGGCCTGCTCCAGGACCGCGTCGACCCGGGCGGCCGGGATGCCGTTGCTCACGGCGAGGGCGAGGAGGTGGTCACGTGCCCTCCGTCCGGGGTGGGCCGCCTGGGGGTCGAGCAGGGCGCCCACCTCGCGCAGCGGGCTCCGCAGGTCGGTGAAGCGGCTGCCGGCGATCGTGGCGGCGCCCGCGGTCGGCCGGTCCAGGCCCAGGATCAGGCGCATGGTGGTGGACTTTCCGGCTCCGTTGGGGCCCAGGAATCCGGTGACCCTGCCCGGCAGGACGTCGAAGGTGAGGTGGTCCACAGCCCGGTGGGTTCCGTGGTCCTTGGTCAGATCGCGGATCTCGATGCGGTTCATGGCTCAAGATTCGCCGTCCGGCCCGGGCCCTTCCCTCCCCCACGCGAGGGTGCCGTCTCCCCCACGTGGGGGAGACGGCCCCTCCCCGCGCCCTGCCACGATGGGGGCATGATCCGACTTCTCCGTGCCCCGTTCCGGCCGGTGACGTACTCGCGCTGGCTTCACTTGTGCGTTCCGCTGCTGCTGCTCGCCATCTGGATGTTCGTCAACCCGCGCTGGCCGTGGATGCCGCTGCTGATCGTCATACCGTTCGGGTTCGTGCCGTGGGTGCGGCTGGCCGAGGGGCTCCAGGCCCGGTTCCTGCTCACTCCGCAGCACCGGGACAGCGACGAGAGCGGCATCAGCGCCGCCCCGTCGGCCCGGTGGGGGGACCGGTGGCGGACGCTGCTGTGGCTGGAGATACGCCTGGTCGTGTCCGGGGCCGCCATGTTCGCCTCCGTGTCGCTTCCCGTGATGGCCGTGGAACTGGTCGCGGTCGCGGCCGGGCATCCCCTGACCGACGACCCGGCAGTGCCGTTCGTCCCCGCGCGCTGGGCCGCGGCCCTCCTCGCTCCCGTGCCCCTGGTGCTGCTGATCGCCGTGGTGGTCCTGCTCGGCGAGCTGATCACCGCCATCGCCCGGCGGCTGCTGGGGCCGTCCGCCGCCGAGCGGCTGACCGCACTGGAGGCGCGTACGGAGCAGTTGCTGGAGCGGACCCGGATCGCGCGCGAGCTGCACGACTCCATCGGGCACGCGCTGACGGTGGCGGTGGTCCAGGCGGGTGCGGCGCGGGCCGCGGGAGACCCCGAGTTCACCGACCGCGCGCTGAGCGCGATCGAGGAGACCGGCCGGGCCGCGCTGGAGGATCTGGAACGGGTCCTGCTGGTGCTGCGGGAGTCCGCGCAGCCGCCGTCGCAGCGGCCGACCCTGATGGAGGCGGACCGGCTGCTGGAGTCGGCCCGCGCCTCGGGGGCGGCGGTCGACGCGCAACTGACGGGCCCGCTGGAGAAGTTGCCCGGACCGGTCACGCGTGAGGGGTACCGGATCCTGCAGGAGGCACTCACCAATGTGCTGCGCCACTGCGGGCCCGTTCCCGTACGTGTGCGGGTGGACATGGCCCCGGGCCGGCTGGAACTGGAGGTGACGAACCCGTTGCCGGAGCGTCCTGCCGTCACGAGGGGCGGCGGGAGCGGGTTGCGGGGCATGAGGGAGCGTGCCGCGCTGCTCGGCGGTCAGGCCGAAACCGGCCTCCACGAGGGTGGTTGGCGGGTGCGCGCGCGGCTTCCGCTGGAGCGAATATCCTGACCGGATGCCGGTTACCGTACTGCTCGTCGACGACGAGCCCCTGGTGCGCGCGGGTCTGCGTGCCGTCCTGGAGGCCCAGCCCGACATCGAGGTGGTGGGTGAGGCCGCGGACGGGGCGGCGGTCATCCCCCTCGTGCGGCAGTTGCGGCCGGACGTGGTGGCGATGGACGTACGGATGCCGCTGCTCGACGGGATCGAGGCGACCAGGGCGGTCCTGCGGTCGGTGGACTCCCCGCCGAAGATCCTCGTGGTCACGACCTTCGAGAACGACGAGTACGTCTACCAGGCGCTGCGCGCCGGAGCCGACGGCTTCCTGCTGAAGCGGGCCCGCCCCTCGGAGATCGTGCACGCGGTGCGGCTCGTGGCCGAGGGCGAGACCCTGCTCTTCCCGGCGGCCGTACGGGCCCTCGCCGCCGAGTACGGGAACCGGGAGGCCCGCACGGTCCTGGAGCGGGCCGCGCTGACGGAGCGCGAGGAGGCGGTGCTGCGGCTCGTGGCCCGGGGTCTGACCAACGTGGAGATCGCCCGCGAGCTGATCGTCGGCACGGAGACCGTGAAGTCTCATGTCAGCGCGATCCTGGGCAAGCTGGGGGCGCGCGACCGGACCCAGGCGGTGATCACGGCGTACGAGTCCGGCTTCGTCTCGCCGGCCTGAGGCGAGGGCCGGTTCCTGCCGGCGGGGGGCCGCTTCTCGCCGCGGCGGCGGGCGCGCAGTACGATCCGCCTGACAGGGTCGTTAGCTGGGAGGACACACGTTGGGGCAGCTGACCGGCGGGGATCCCTCTCTGCTCCGGCGCATCAATTCGGCCGTGGTGCTTCGCGCACTGCGGGCGGCCGGATCGCCTACCCTCACCGACCTCACCCGGGTGACCGGGCTCTCCCGGCCGACCGTCGAGGGGGTCGTGGAGGGGCTGATCGGCGCCGGCCTGGTGGTCGAGGCGGTCGCCGAGGAAGGCGCACGCCGGCAGGGCCGGCCGGCGAGGAGGTTCCGCTTCCGCGCCGAGGCGGGGCACCTGCTGGGCGTCGAGATCGGGTCGCACCGGATCGCGGTCCTGCTGTCCGGGCTCGACGGCCGGGTCATCGGAGCCGGCACCAAGGACGTGTCGGAGACGGCTTCGGCCGATGAGCGCCTGGAACGCGTCAGGACGGCGGTCGCCGATCTGCTGCGCCGGGCCGGGATCCCCCGCGACTCGCTGCGCGCGGTCGGTGTCGGCAGCCCCGGCATCGTCGAGGCCGACGGGACGGTCCGCCTCGGAACGGCCCTGCCCGGCTGGACGGGGCTGCCGCTCGGCGAGCGGCTGCGGCGCTCGTTCCGCTGTCCGGTCCAGGTGGAGAACGACGCCAACGCGGCGGCGCTCGCCGAGCACTGGAAGGGTGCGGCGCGCGACACCGACGACATGGTGTTCGTGATGGCCGGGCTCAGCCCCGGCGCCGGCTCGCTGATCGGCGGCAGGCTGCACCGGGGCTTCGGCGGGGCGGCGGGCGAGATCGGCGCGCTGCACCTGCTGGGCCGGGAAGCCACCCCGGAGCGGCTGCTGTCCACGACGGGCGAACCCCTCCACCCCTTGGACGAGCCGGCGGTCGCCGAGGTGTTCGCGATGGCCAGGCGGGGCGACGAGCGCGCGGTGGCCGCGGTCGACCGGTTCCTCCAGCGGCTCGTGCACGACGTGGCGGCGCTGGTGCTGGCGATGGACCCCGAGCTCGTGGTCGTGGGCGGCTGGGCGGCCGGACTGGACGGGGTGCTGGACCCCCTGCGCCGGGAGCTGGAGCGGTACTGCCTGCGCCCGCCGCGGGTGGCGCTGTCCATGCTCGGCGAAGCCGCCGTGGCGACCGGCGCCCTGCGCCTGGCCCTGGACCACGTGGAGGAAGAGCTCTTCGCGGTGGAACGGACGGTCACCGCCCGCCGCTGACGCCGGGGGCGGCGTCCGGAGCACAGGAAACCCCGGGGTACGGAAAACCCCGGGGCCCGTGGGGGCTCCCGGGGTCCGTGTCCGGCGCGGTCAGGAGGCCGCGCGGGTCTCCGTGATCTCCACGCCCGAGTCGCCGAAGGTGAGGCGGCAGGTGTCGGCGCGGTACGTGGCCACCGAGACGGCGGCGGTGCCCGCGGCGGTGAAGTAGCGGGTGGTCACCAGGAGCACGGGCGCGCCGGGCAGCCGGTCCAGCTCCTTGGCGTCGTCGGCCCGGGCGGAGCCCAGCTCGACCGAGCGGTCCTGCCCCTCCAGGGAGAGCCGCTGGAGTTCCCGCATGACGGCGCGGGCCCGGGCGGGGCCGGTGGGGGCGTCGATGGCGGAGAGCCCGGGCACCGAGGCGGCCGGCACGTACAGCAGCTCGGCGGCGACGGCCTGGCCCTGCGTGACGCGGGTCCGGCGCACGGTGTGCACGGCTTCGCCGGCGGCGGTTCCGAGGAGCCCCAGGACGGCGGCGGCGGGGACGGCCTCGACGGCGTCGACGGCCTCCCAGCCGTCGGCCCCCTCACCGGGCCAGCCCTGCTGCGCGCTGCCGACGGCGACGCCCACGCGCGGCGGGGCCACGGTGGTGCCGACGCCGCGGCGGCGCTGGAGGCGGCCTTCGAGTTCGAGCTGTTCCAGGGCCTGTCGCAGGGTGGCGCGCGCGACTCCGAAGCGCGCGGCGAGCTCACGCTCGTTCGGCAGGACCTCGCCGACCGCGAAGTCCTGGTCCAGCGCGTCGCTGAGCACGGTCTTCAGGTGCCAGTACTTCGGCTCCGGCACCGATTCGAGCTGCGTCGTCCCCACCCTGACTCCTCCTGCAATCGCCGCTGTCACCGTGTCCGGCATCGCCGTGTTCCAGCGGCGTTTCCGCGCCGCAGTTCCGCGCCCTTGTTTATTAAAGGTTCCTGCACTATCCGCGACGATAGGACGGTGCACCCCCTTGGTCAAGACCAATCCTGGCCGCTTTGCCGGGCAGATCGGGCATATGTAGCAACCCGTTCACAGGATGTTCTCGCTCGGCACCTCCGCGTCGCGCGGACTTCGCAAAGGCTTGTAGCCGGACGCTACTCGACGGTAATCATGGACACAGTCATTACTGACGGCCTGTCTCATACGCGTCCACCCGACGAGGAGCAGCATGACCGCCACGGTCTCCTTCACGATCGATTCGCCGCTGGGCCCCCGCACCGCCACCGTCGCCTACGAACGCAAGGGCGTCGGCGAACCGCTTCTCCTGCTGCACGGCATCGGCCACCACCTCCAGGCCTGGCATCCGGTGACCGACGTCCTGGCCGCCGATCACGACGTGATCGCGATCGACCTGCCCGGATTCGGCGCCTCCGAGCCGCTGCCCGCGGGTGTCCCGTACGACCTCGCCACCATCACCCCGGCCCTCGGCGCGCTCTGCGCGGCGCTCGGCGTCGAGCGCCCGCACGTCGCGGGCAACTCCCTGGGCGGACTGCTCGCACTGGACATGGGGCGCAGCGGTCTCGCCCGCTCGGTCACCGCCCTCTCCCCCGCCGGATTCTGGTCTGAGCCCGAGCGGCGCTACGCCTTCACCACGCTGCGGGCCATGCGTGCCGGGGCCCGGGCGCTGCCGCTGCCGGCCCTGGACCGGCTCTCGCGCAGCGGCCCCGGCCGCGCCGCCCTCACCGGCACCATCTACGCCCGCCCCGCGCACCGCGCCCCGGGGGCGGTGGTGGCCGAGACCCTCGCCCTGCGGGAGGCCACCGGCTTCGAGGAGACCCTGGCGGCGGGCGGCTCCGTACGCTTCACCGACGACGTGCCCGGGATCCCCGTCACGATCGCCTGGGGCACCCGCGACCGGCTGCTGCTGCGCCGCCAGGGCGTGCGGGCCAAGCACACCGTCCCCGGGGCACGGCTGGTCCGGCTGCCGGGCTGCGGCCACGTGCCGATGAACGACGACCCCGCGCTGGTGGCCCGCGTCATCCTGGACACGGCGGCGGGGGCGGCGAAGGCGACCGGCCCGACGGACCCGGCGAAGGCAACGGCAGGGGCAACGGCAGAGGCAGAGGCAGAGGCAGAGGCAGAGGCAACGGCACGCCGTACATGACCGGCTGACGGCTGTTCATCCACGGTTCGCGTGGGCGACGCGGTCGGTCCCGTGTGCGAAGGCACACTGGTCCGGCCCGCCCCCGCCGGCCCCTGGAGACGCACCCATGGCACCGATGCCGCACACCCGCCGCACCCTGCTCGGCGGTTCCCTGGCCGTCCCGCTGGGCCTGGCCTTGTCCACCGCGCTGGCCTCGCCCGCACTGGCCTCCCCCCGACGGGCCCCCGCCTTCGTCCGCTCCGGCCGCCCGGCCGCGCTCTGGGGGACCCAGTCGGGAGAGGTCACCTCCCACTCGGCCGCCATCTGGACCCGCTCCGACCGTCCCGCCCGGATGTACGTGGAAACCTCCCCGAGCGAGTCGTTCCGCTACGGCGTCCGCCGCCACGGCGGCCCCTTCCTCGGCCCCGCCACCGACCACACCGGCACCGCCACCCTGCGCGACCTGCCGCCCGGCCAGCGCATCCACTACCGGGTCGTGCTCACCGACCCCGACGACCCCCGCCGCTCCGGCGAGCCGGTGCGCGGCAGCTTCCGCACCACCCCCGCCTCCCGCCGCCATGACGTGCGCTTCCTGTGGTCCGGGGACCTGGCGGGCCAGGGCTGGGGCATCAACCCCGAACTGGGCGGGTACCGCGTCTTCGACGAAATGCGACTGCGCGACCCCGACTTCTTCCTCTTCAGCGGGGACACTATCTACGCGGACGGGCCGATCAAGGCCGCCGTTCCGCTGCCCGACGGCCGCGTCTGGCACAACGTCACCACCGAGGAGAAGTCCAAGGTCGCGGAGACCCTGGACGAGTTCCGCGGGAACTTCCGCTACAACCTGCTGGACCGCAACCTTCGCGACTTCTACGCCCAGGTCCCCGTGGTCGCCCAGTGGGACGACCACGAGGTGCGCAACAACTGGTACCCCGGCCAGCTGCTCGACGACCCGCGCTACGTCGTCAAGGACGTCGACACCCTCGCCGCCCGCGCCCGCCAGGCCTTCGGCGAGTACTTCCCGGTCACGGACCTGCGGGGCGGGCGCGCCGAGGGGCGGATGTACCGGGTGCTGCGGCACGGCCCGCTGCTCGACGTGTTCGTGCTGGACATGCGCACCCACCGCGACGCCAACTCCCCCGGCCGCCAGACCGAGGACCGGGTCGGCATCCTCGGCGCCGAGCAGCTGGCCTGGCTGAAGCGGGAGCTCTCGCGCTCCCGCGCCACCTGGAAGGTGATCGCCGCGGACATGCCGCTGGGCATCGTCGTCCCCGACGGGGCGGTGGACTTCGAGGCGGTGGCCCAAGGCGACCCGGGGGCACCGCTGGGGCGCGAGCTCCAGATCGCCGATCTCCTGCGGCACATCAAGCACCAGCACATCACGGGCACCCTCTGGCTCACCGCCGACGTGCACTACACCGCCGCCAACCACTACGCGCCCGAGCGCGCGGCCTTCTCCGACTTCGCGCCGTTCTGGGAGTTCGTGTCCGGGCCGATCGGTGCGGGCGGCTTCCCGGCGGGCCGGCTCGACGCGACCTTCGGCCCGAAGACGGAGTTCGTCCAGTCGGCGCCGGTCGCCAACATGTCCCCGGCCGAGAACCCCCCGTACTACGGCGAGGTGGAGATCGACGGCGGCAGCGGAGACCTCACCGTCCGGTTGCGCCGCCAGGGAGGCGGCGTACTCTTCACCAGGGTCCTCCAGCCGGGCCGCGTCGGGCAGTCGTGACCCCCGCCCGGTGACCAGCCGCCGACCGCCCGGCGACCGGCCGGCGGCCGCCTGGTCACCAGTGGAAATCCGCCGGAAAACCAGGCGAAACCGGCCAGATCGACACTTAACCAGTCGGTCACAGATCGTTCGTGATCACGCAACACCCCTGAGCCAGAGTGGTGTGCATGACTGACCGTAACCCTCTCTCCACCGCCCAGCGTCCCCACCGCCACCACTGGCGCCGGGACCTCGTCGAACTCGCCGCCCTCTTCTGCGCCGTCGCGGTCGCCGACGGCATCGCCAACCTCGTCGCGCACGGCCCGGACGGCCCGGTCCTGCTGGTCGCCTCGGCCGTCGCGCTCCTGGTCACCGCGGCCTTCCACACCTGGTGGGCGCGCCGGCACAGCCATGCGCCGCCCCCGGCGGCCAAGGCCCCCTCCGATCCGGCCGCCGCCACCACGGGGGCGGCGGCGGAGCCCGCCAACCCCGCGCTCTGGCGGATGCGGACGACCGTGCGCGACGAGCCCGGCAGCCTCGCCGCGCTGTGCACCGCGCTCGCCCGCGAGGGCGTCGACATCCTGACCCTGCAGACGCACCCCCTCCCGGAGGGCGGCACGGTCGACGAGTTCCTGCTGCGCACCCCGCGCGAGCTGGCGGCCGCCGGCCTGACCCGCGCCGTCGCCCAGGCCGGCGGCCGCAGCACCTGGATCGAGCGCGCCGACGCCCACGACCTGGTGGACGCCCCCACCCGGGTGCTGGGCCTGGCCACCCGCACCGCCCTGGACGCCGCCGAACTCCCGCTCGCGCTGCGCCAGCTGCTCGGCCGCTGCACCATCCAGTCGATCCCCGCCACCACCCTCTCGGGCCGCCCCAACGCGGGCGCCGACGCCCCGGTCGAAGGCGTCCTGGAGTCCACGGTGATGCGGCTGCGCGACCCCTCGGGCGGCGCGATCACCGTGGAGCGGCCCTACCTGCCGTTCACCCCGACCGAGTTCGCCCGCGCCCGCGCCCTCGTCGAGCTCGACGCGCGCCTCGGGCACCGGATGCCCCGGAGCCAGGACGTGCTGACCCTGCCCGAGGGCAACGAGATCACCGTTCGCCGCGCCGACGGCTCCGACCTGGCGGCCGCCCGCTCCATGCACGAGCGGTGCAGCGAGCGCACCCTCGGCCTGCGGTACCACGGCCCGGTCGCCGACGCCGACCGCTACCTCGGCCACCTCCTGAGCCCCCGCTTCGGCCGCACCCTCGCCGCCACCACCGCCTCCGGCAAGCTCGTCGCCCTCGGCCACCTGCTGTGGGACGGCGACGAGACCGAGGTGGCCCTGCTCATCGAGGACGACTGGCAGCGCCGCGGCATCGGTTCGCAGCTGCTGCGCCGCCTCATCGCGATGGCCGTCGAGGCCGGGTGCGACAGCGTGTACGCCGTCACGCAGGCCTCCAACACCGGGATGGTCGCGGCCATGCGCGGCCTCGGCCTCCCCCTCGACTACCAGATCGAGGAGGGCACCCTGGTGATCACCGCCCGCCTCGACGCGACCCCGGTCGTCTCGCGCCTGCCCTACGAAGTCCCGCGCGCGCAGGCCCCGTACGGAACCCGGCACCACCCCGGGCGCTGACCGGGGCCCGGACTCCGGAGGTCTCCTGGGTCCATGGCCGCCCAGCCCGTCCGTCAGGAGGCTGAGCGGCCATGGTGATGACGCGGGGGCCTCCCGCATACGAAGATGTCCGCATGTCAGACACCCTCCAGACCGACAGCGCAGCGCGTCTGCCCCGCCAGGTCGCCGACGCCTACGTCGACGAGCTCATCGCACTCGACCCGATCCAGGGCACCTACCTCGGCGTCGCCGCCAGCTCCGGCCGGCTGCCCGACTACTCCCCCGCCGGCCGCGCCGCGCTCGGCGAACTGCTGCGCACCACCCTCGCCCGGCTGGACGCCGCCGAGCGGCTGCCCGGCGCCGGCACGGACGCCGAGCGCCGCTGCGCCCGGCTGCTGCGCGAGCGGCTGAACGCCGAACTCGCGGTGCACGAGGCCGACGAGGACCTGCGGGCCGTCAGCAACATCCACTCCCCCGCGCACGCCGTCCGCGAGGTCTTCACCCTCACCCCGGCCGACACCGAGGAGGAGTGGGCCGCGATCGCCGAACGGCTGCGCGCCGTACCGGCCTGCTTCGCCGGATACCGCGAGAGCCTCGCGCTCGGCCTGGACCGCGGGCTGCACGGCAGCCCGCGTCCCGCCGCCACCTTCGTCGAGCAGCTCACCACCTGGGCCGGCCAGGACGGCGACGGCGCCCGGGACTTCTTCGGCGAGTTCGCCTCCGCCGGACCCGAGTCCCTGCGCGCGGAGCTGGACGAGGCGGCGGCCGGGGCGACGGCCGCCGTGGCCGAACTGCGCGACTGGATGCGCGACGTGTACGCGCCGGCCGTCGCGGACGCGCCGGACCCGGTCGGCCGCGAGCGCTACGCCCGCTGGGCCCGCTACTTCAACGGCACGGACCTGGACCTGGACGAGGCGTACGCCTACGGCTGGTCCGAGTACCACCGGCTGCTCGCCGAGATGAAGTCCGAGGCGGCCAAGATCCTGCCGGGCGAGCCGAACCCGTGGGACGCCCTGCGCCACCTGGACGAGCACGGCACCCACATCGAGGGCGTCGACGAGGTCCGCGACTGGCTGCAGGGGCTGATGGACGAGGCCATCGAGAACCTCGACGGCACCCACTTCGAACTCGCCGAGCGGGTCAAGCGGGTCGAGTCGATGATCGCCCCGTCGGGCGGCGCCGCGGCCCCGTACTACACCAACCCCTCCGAGGACTTCTCCCGCCCGGGCCGCACCTGGCTGCCGACCATGGGCCAGACCCGCTTCCCGGTGTACGACCTGGTCTCCACCTGGTACCACGAAGGCGTTCCGGGCCACCACCTCCAGCTCGCGCAGTGGACGCACGTCGCGGACCGGCTCTCGCGCTACCAGGCGACCGTGGGGCTCGTCAGCGCCAACGCCGAGGGCTGGGCGCTGTACGCGGAGCGGCTGATGGACGAGCTCGGCTACCTCAAGGACGCCGAGCAGAGGCTGGGCTACCTGGACTGCCAGATGATGCGCGCCACGCGCGTGATCGTGGACATCGGCATGCACCTGGGGCTGGAGATCCCGGCGGACTCGCCGTTCCACCCGGGCGAGCGCTGGACGGTGGACCTGGCGCAGGAGTTCTTCGGCCTGCACAGCGGCCGGCCGGCGGACTTCGTCGAGAGCGAGCTGACCCGCTACCTGTCGATGCCCGGGCAGGCCGTCGGCTACAAGCTGGGCGAGCGGGCCTGGCTGCTGGGGCGTGACAACGCCCGTGCGGCGCACGGTGATTCCTTCGACCTGAAGAAGTGGCACATGGCGGCGCTGTCCCAGGGTTCGCTGGGCCTGGACGACCTGCTGGACGAGCTGTCGCGGCTCTGACCCAGTGCCCGAAGGGCCGCCCGCTCCCCGGTGGGGCGGGCGGCCCTTCGTCGTCCCGCGGGCGCTCCGGGTTCAGCAGCCGCAGTCGTCCGAGTCGGTGGGAGCGGTCAGCGGGTCGGCCTCGGCGCGCTGCTGGGTGCCCTGCCAGGTCTCGACCTCGAAGCCCTCGCGGATCCAGTACTCGATGCCGCCGAGCATCTCCTTGACCTGGAAGCCCAGTTCGGCCAGGGCGAGGGCGGAGCGGGTGCCCCCGTTGCAGCCCGGGCCCCAGCAGTAGGTCACCACGGGGACGTTCTTGTCGAGGAGCTTCTCGGCCTGCTCGGGGATCAGCGCGGTGGGCAGGTGGATCGCGCCGGGCACGTGGGCCTGGTCCCAGGAGGGCGTGGAGCGGGAGTCGATCAGCTGGAAGCCGAGGTCGGCGCCCTGCTCTCGGTGGGCCTTGAAGGCGGCGGCGACGTCCGACACGTCCGCGTGGAAGGCCAGGCTCGCGGCGAAGTAGGCGGCTGCGGCAGCCGGGCCGGCCGGGGGGACCCGGAGCACGGGGTTGGCGGTGGCGGGGGTGCTGTTCTGGTTCTGCGTCGTCGTCATGGCTCAAAATCTACGAGCCGACGATCAAGGCGAGAAGTGAGTTTCCCCGGCCTTTCTCTTGTTCCCCCGGGGATTCCCCTGCTAGACCTCGACCATGACCGGTCATTCCCCCGACGCCACCGACTGGCGGATCCTCGCGGCGCTCCAGCAGGACGGCCGCGCCAGCTTCACCGAGCTCGCCCGCACCGTGTCGATGTCCGCGAGCGCCGTCACCGAGCGGGTCCGCCGGCTGGAGGAGGCCGGGATCATCACCGGCTACACGGCGGTGGTCGACCACGAGAAGCTGGGCAAGACCATCCTGGCACTGGTGCGGCTGCGCTATCCGCACGGCAACTACAAGCCGTTCCACGACTTCCTGGAAGCGACCTCCGAGATCCTGGAGGCCCACCACGTGACCGGGGACGACTGCTTCGTCCTCAAGGTGGCCGCCCGCTCGATGGCGCACCTGGAGGAGGTCACGGGCCGGATCTCCGGGCTGGGCCCGGTGACCACCAGCGTCGTGTACTCGTCCCCGCTCGCCCGGCGCCCGATCAGTCCGTGACGCCCGCCGTGCGGTGGCGCACCACGGAGCCGCCGCGCTGCTTGACGATCTCCAGCTGCGCCTGGACCCGGGTGCGCAGGTCGCCGACGTGGCTGACGATGCCGACGCTGCGGTCCCGCTCGCGCAGCGAGTCCAGTACGTCGAGCACCTCGTCCAGCGCCTGGTCGTCGAGGCTGCCGAAGCCCTCGTCGATGAAGAGGGTGTCCAGGCGCATGCCGCCGGCCTCGTCGGTGACCACGTCGGCCAGTCCCAGGGCGAGGGCGAGGGAGGCGAAGAAGGTCTCGCCGCCCGAGAGGGTCGCGGTGTCCCGCTCACTGCCCGTCCAGGCGTCCAGCACGTGCAGCCCGAGGCCGGAGCGCCCGCGTCCGCCGGCCCGGGCGTCGGAGTGGACGAGGGTGTAGCGGCCGCCGGACATGCGCAGCAGCCGTACGGTCGCGGCGGCGGCCACCTGCTCCAGCCGCGCGGCCAGCACGTACGCCTCCAGCCGCATCTTCCGCTCGTTGTCGGCGGAGGTGCCCGCGGTGAGCCCGGCCAGCCGGGCCACCCGCTCGTACGCCTCGCGCAGCGGGCCCAGGGCGCGCAGCTCCTGCTCCGCCTGGCGCGAGAGCCGGTCCAGCTCGGCGCACCGCACCCGGGCGGCGTCCACGGCCGAGGCGGCCGAGCGCAGCCGTGCGGCAGCCCGCTCCTCGGCGGCCGCGGCGGCGGCCGGCTCGGCGGGGGGCAGGGCGGCCGCCGCGGCGGTGTCCCGCTCGGCGTGCCGGTCGGCCAGCATCGCCTCCTCGGCCTGCCAGGCGTCGAGGCGGTGCTGGAGGGCGGTGCGTTCGTACTCGGGGAGCACGGCGTCGGCGGCCTGCTCGGTGGTGTCGAACCCGGCCTTGAAGGCGGCGTCGGCGAGCTGGCCGTCGGCCTCCTTGAGCCGGGCGGCGGTGGTCTCGGCGCGGCGCAGCGCGGCGGCGGCCGTGGTCACCATCCGGATCCGGTCCTCAAGGGTGCGGGCGCGGGCGGCGACGCTGGGCGAGTCGGCGCGGACGAGGACCAGTTCGGCTTCGAGAGAGGCCTGCTCCTCGTCGAGGGCCTCGCGCCGGGAGGCCCGGGCGGCGGCCCGGCGCTCGGCTTCGAGCCGGTCGGAGCTGCGCGCCCCGTGCTCCCGCTCGGCGCGGGCGAGCCGCTCGCGGGCGGTGTGCAGCGCGGCGGCGTCCGCGTGGGCGGCGGCGTGGCGGGCGCTCAGGTCGGCGGTGAGGTCGAGGAGTTCGGCGGTGGTGGCGTCCCCGGCGGCGGAGGCGGCCTCGGCCTCGGCCTCCCGGACGGCGGCGAGCCGCCGCTCGACGGCGGCCCTGCGCTCCTCGGCCTGCTCGAAGCGGGCGTGGGCGTCGTCCTCGGCGGCGCGGTCGACGTGGCCGGGGGCGGGGCGGGCCGGGTCGGGGTGCTCGGCGGACCCGCACACCGTGCAGGGCTCCCCGGCGGTCAGGGCCGCGGCCAGCTCGGCGGCGATGCCGCGCAGCCGGGCCTCCTTCAGCTCCAGCCAGGTCTCCCGGGCGGCGGACGACGCCTCGCGCGCCCGCAGCAGTTCGCCCGCGGCGGCTTCGGCGTCGGCGGCGAGGGAGTCGCGGCGCCGGGCGGCGGTCAGCTGCATCCGGGCCGGCTCCAGCCGCCCCGCCAGCTGCTCGGCGAGGGTGAGGGCCTGCTGCGCGGAGTCGACCTTCTCCTGGAGGGCGGCCCGGGTGGCCTCCCAGCGGGCGAGCCACTCGGCGGACTCCTGGTACCGCTCGTCGGCGTCCCGGGACTCCCGCTCCAGCGTGGCGCGCTCCCGGCCGATCTCGGCGCTGCGCTGTTCCGCGCGCTGGGCGGCGCCGGCCGCGCCGAGGTCCTCGCGCAGACGCTGCTCGACGGCGGCGAGCTGCTCGGTGCCGGCTCCGGCGAGGGCGGGGGGCAGCTCCGCCCGGGCCAGGGTCTCGGCGTGCGCGGCGGTGAGGTGGGCGGCGGCCGCGGCCCCGCGCAGTTCCAGGGCGGGGGCCACGAGGGCGCCCCGGCGGGCCCGGTCCAGCAGGGCCCGTACCCGCTCGCGCTCCGGCGCGGCCTGCGCCAGCAGGTCCGCCCGGCGGGCGGTCTCGGCGTGGCGGTGCTGGAGCCGGTCGAGTTCCCGCGCCTCCTCGGCGTCGCGCCGGGCGGCGGCGTGGCGTCCCTCGACGGCGGCGAGCGCGTACTCGGCGACGGTGAGCCGCTCCCGGGCGGAGCAGCGGGCGACGGCGGCCCAGGCCCGGACGGCCTCGGCGAGGCCGGGGTCGCCGGGCTGGTGGCCGGGCAGCGGCCAGGCCCGCAGGTCGGGGCTGTGCCCGGCGGCCTGCGCGAGGCGCTGGGCGGCGGCGAGCACCTTCTCGTCGCCGGCCCGCACCTTCGCCTCGGCGGCGCGGCGGCGCTCGGCGAGCAGGGTCTCGACGGCGGCGAAGCGGCGGGTGTCGAAGAGCCGGCCGAGGAGCCGGCCGCGGGCTTCGGCGCCGGCGCGCAGGAACTGGGCGAACTCCCCCTGGGGCAGCAGGACGACCTGGCAGAACTGCTCCCGGCTCATGCCGAGGAGCTGCTCGACCTCCTCGCCGATCTCCTGGTGGGAGCGGCTGAGCGCGGTCCAGCCGTCACCGGTGTGCTCGCGGAGCCAGGACTGGGCCTTGTCCCTGGTGGTGCCGGTGCCGCGCTTCTTGGGGCGGTCCTGTTCGGGGCGCCGGGTGATCTCCAGCCGGCGCCCGCCGGCGGTGAGTTCGAGGGTGACCTCGGTGGGGGTGTCCGGGGCGGCGTGGTCGCTGCGCAGGGTGGTGCCGGGGGCCTGGCGGGAGCCGGGGACGGATCCGTAGAGGGCGTAGCAGACGGCGTCGAGGACGGAGGTCTTGCCGGCGCCGGTGGGGCCGTGCAGCAGGAAGATCCCGGCGCCGGAGAGGGCGTCGAAGTCGATGGTCTGGGGTTCGGCGAAGGGTCCGAAGGCGGTGACCTGGAGCCGGTGCAGCCTCATCGGCCGGCCTCCTGACGGCCGTCCTCGGCCCGTACGGCCTCGAAGGCGCCGCGCAGCACGGCCCGCTCGGCCTCGTCGGCGCTGCCGCCGCCGCGCACGTGGGCGACGAAGTCCTCGGCGATCTCCTGGTCGCTGCGGCCCTTGAGGCGCTGGGCGTAGGAGGCCGCGCCGTCCTCCTCGCGGCCCTCGGGGTCGAAGGCGAGGCTGAGGGTGTGCGGGAAGCGGGCCGCGAGGCGGGCCATCGGGTCCTCGGGGCGGGCCGGGTCGGTGAGGGTGGCCTCGATCCAGGAGTCCTCGCACGCGGTGTGCGCGGGGTCGTCGAGGAGGTCCTCCAGCCGTCCGCGCAGCCGGGCGAGGGGGCGGGGCACGGGGGTGTCGATCCGCTCGGCGGTGATCTCCCCGGCCGGGCCGAGGTCGACCAGCCACATCGTCTTGCGGTGGGCGGCCTCGGAGAAGGAGTAGGCGAGCGGGGAACCGGAGTAGCGGACCCGTTCGTTGATCGTCTGGCAGCCGTGGAGATGGCCGAGGGCGGCGTAGTCGATCCCGTCGAAGACGGAGGCGGGTACGGCCTCGACCCCTCCGACGGCGATGTCGCGTTCGCTGTCGCTGGCCTGCCCTCCGGTGACGAAGGCGTGGGCGAGGACCACGGAGCGGGTGCCGGGGGCCCGGCCGGCCAGGTCGGTCCGGATCCGGTCCATGGCCGCGCCCAGCACCGCCTCGTGGCTGACCTTCTCGGCGGCGAAGGTGTCCTTGACCAGTGCCGGTTCCAGGTACGGCAGCCCGTAGAAGGCCACGTCACCGTGTACGTCGGCCAGCACCACGGGGTCGGCGCAGCCGGCGGGGTCGGTCCTGAGGTGGATCCCGGCCCGGCCGATCAGCCCGGCGCCGACACCGAGGCGGCGGGCCGAGTCGTGGTTCCCGGAGATCATCACCGTCGGGACGCCGAGGTCGGCGAGCCGGTGCAGGGCCCGGTCGTAGAGCTCGACGGCGGGCAGCGGGGGCACGGCCCGGTCGTAGACGTCCCCGGCGACGAGCACGGCGTCGACCTGGTGCTCCCGGACGGCTTCGACGAGGTGGTCGACGAAGGCGGCCTGGGCTCCGAGCATGTTCACGCGGTGGAAGGACCGGCCCAGGTGCCAGTCGGAGGTGTGCAGGAACTTCACTCGACCGCTCCGACCCGCACGCTTGTTCTCCTCTGGTTCCGCACCGACCATCCAGGCTAACCCGTACCCGGGCGCGCCCCGGCCGGACCGGGATTTCCGCCCGCTCCCCGGCGCGGACCGGGCCGTGTGTTGCGGGACCGTGGCGGCGGTGCGAAACCTCCGTGGCCGAACTCCGGTGGCGGCTTCGGGCACTTGTAGCGCCTGCGGCCCGCTGGTTGGCTTCGCGGCATGCCGCTCTCCGGACCCCCGCGCATCCGTCCCGCGCTGCTCGCCGCCGGCTCCGCCGCGCTGCTCGCGCTCACCGCCGCCGTGCCCTCGGCCGCTTCGCCGGCCGCTCCTTCGCCGTCCGCCGCGCCGCCCGGCGCCGGGTCGGTGGTGCTCGACTGGTACGACGCCACCGCGCGGACCGTCGCCGCAGCGGCCGCCCCGACCCAGATCACCAACAGCCGCACCTGGGCGATCGGCTGGATCGCCGCCGCCCGCGCCGCCCGCGAGGCCCCGGGCGGGCCCGGCCGGAGCCGGTTCCAGGACGCGGCCGTCGCCTCCGCCGTGCACGACGCGCTGGTCGCGCTCGCCCCGTCCCGCAGGGCCGACCTCGACGCGGCCCTCGCCGCCACCCTCGGCGGGATCCCGGACGGGCCCGCCGAGGACCGCGGCGTGGCCGCCGGCTCCCGGCAGGCCGCGGCGGTGCTCGCCGCCCGCGCCGGGGACGGCCTCGACCCGGCCTCGTCCAACGCCCCCTTCAGCGTGCCGGGCGCCGCTCCCGGCGTGTGGCAGCCCACCCCGGACGGCTACGCGCCGGCCGCGCAGTACGGCAACCGCCTCGCCCGGCCCTTCCTGCTGGAGCGCGCCGACCGGTTCCGGCCGGGGCCGCCGCCCGCGCTGGACTCCCGCCGCTACCGGTCCGACCTCGCGGAGGTCCGGGCGTACGGCGCGGCCGACAGCACGGTGCGCACGCCGCGGCAGACCGAGACGGCCACCTTCTGGTACGGGGGCTCGCTGACCCTGTTCACCGAGCCGCTGCGGGTGGCCGTGGTCCGCTCGCACGGCTCGGCCGCCGAGCGGGCCTCGCTGGTGGCGCTCTTCCACGCGGCTTCGGTCGACACGCAGATCGCGACCTCCGACGGCAAGTACACGTACGTCCGCTGGCGGCCGGTGACGGCGGTCCGGACCGGGGAGATCGACCCGGACCCGGCCTGGCGGCCCCTGCACCAGACCCCGGCCCACCCGGACTACCCCAGCGGCCACGCCACGTACGCCGGCGCGGCGCAGACCGTGCTGGACGCGCTCGTGGGGCCGGTGACGGCGCCCTTCGAGATCACCAGCCCGACGGCGCCGGGGGTGCGCCGCACGTACACCGCGTGGAGCGGGCTCACCCGGGACAACGTGGACGCCCGGGTCTGGTCCGGAATCCACACCCGTACCGCCGACGAGGCGGGCGTGCGGCTCGGCGAGGCGGTCGCCCGCCACACCCTGCGCAACGCCGACCGGCTGCTCGGCGGGCACGGGGCTCAGCCGTCGCCGTAGGCCTCGCCGCCGAGTTCGAAGCCGGCGGTCCCTGCGGTGACGTCGGCGAGCCAGGCCCGGAAGGCCTCGACGTCCGACTCGGGGAGGCCGATCTCGATGGAGACGGCCTCCCCGTAGCGCACGTCCAGCACGGCGCGGCCGGTGGAGCGCAGGTCGTTCTGGGTCTTGCCGGCCCGCTGGTGGTCGACGGTGACGGTGGCCAGCCGGTACCGGTGGCGGGTGACGGTCCCGAGGGCGTCGAGCGCCTCGCCGACGACGCCGCCGTAGGCCCGGATCAGCCCGCCGGCCCCGAGCTTCACGCCGCCGTAGTACCGGGTGACGACGGCGACCGCGTACCGGATGTCGCGCCGGGTCAGCATCTGCAGCATGGGCACTCCGGCGGTCCCGCCGGGCTCGCCGTCGTCGCTGGCCTTCTGGACGGAGGCGTCGGCGCCGATCACGTAGGCGTAGCAGTTGTGCGTGGCGGTGGGGTGCTCCTTGCGGATGCGCGCGATGAACTCCTGCGCCTCCCGTTCGGTCGCGGCGGGCGCGATCGAACACAGGAACCGCGAGCGGTTGATCTCCGCCTCGTGCATCCCCTCACGGGCCACGGTCACGTACTGGTCTGCCTTCACCGCTCCACCCTACGGGGAATCGGACGGGTGTCCGCGCCGTTGATCCTGCCGAACGATCCGGCGGAACGATCCCGTCGGACGACCCCGGCAGGAGGCGGCGCACGTGTACGGCGACCAGGCGACCATCCGCAAGATCCTCACCGAGCTCGGTGACACCTGGGCCGTGGTGGGCCTGTCCGGCAACGAGGACCGGGCCGCCTACGGGGTGGCGAAGGTGCTCCAGCGGTACGGCAAGCGCGTGGTGCCGGTGCATCCGAAGGCCGAGACGGTGCACGGCGAGCCGGGGTACCCGTCGCTGGAGGCGATCCCGTTCAAGGTCGACGTGGTGGACGTCTTCGTGAACAGCGCGCTGGCCGGCCAGGTCGCCGACGAGGCGGTGGCCGCCGGCGCGGAGGCCGTCTGGTTCCAGCTCGACGTGGTCGACGAGGCCGCCTTCACCCGGACCCGTGAGGCGGGGGTGGAGATGGTGATGGACCGCTGCCCGGCCATCGAGATCCCCGCCCTGTAGGCCCCCTAGGCCTGGCGGGTGCCGGCGCCGGTGCCCTGGACCGGGGGGATCGAGACCGCCATGGTCATCACCATCGGGACGGTGCCCTCGTTGCGGTAGGCGTGCGGGAGGTTCGCCTCGAAGGAGACGGCGCCGCCGGCCGGGACCACGTACCGGTCGTCGGCGAGGTCGAGGGTCAGTTCCCCTTCCGTCACGTGCAGCATCTCGAAGGTCCCGGCCGGGTGCGGGTCGGAGGCCGTGCCGTCTCCGGCCTCCAGGCGGTAGGTCCACATCTCCACGGGCCCGCGCCGGTCGTCGCCGAGCAGCATGCGGGCCTCGCTGCCCTCCCCGCTCGACCACATCCGCACCCCCTGCCCCGGCAGCACCACGCGGGCCTGCGGCCCCCGGTCGTGGTCCAGGAGGGTGGTGATGCTGACCCCGAGGGCGTCGGCCAGTTTGACCGTGGTGCCCACGCTGGGATTCGTACGGGCCTGCTCGATCTGGATGATCATGCCGCGGCTGACCCCCGCGCGGGCGGCCAGCACGTCCAGCGTGAAGCCGCGTTCGCCGCGCCACCGCTTGAGGTTGCGGGCGAGCGCCTGGGTGAGCTGTTCGAGGTCCGACACCATTCCGTCCAATATTTTGGATGACACAGTCCAACAGACTGAACTAATCTGCGGTGTATTCGATGCTGCACTCCACCGTTCACCGCACTGTACTGCGAGGCCCCCCGCCATGACCGCCTTCTTCGCCCTGGCCACAGCCGTCCTGTGGGGCCTCGCAGACTTCGGCGGGGGGCTGCTGACCCGGCGGATACCGGCGCTCACGGTGCTGGTGGTCTCGCAGCTCACCGCGGTCGTCGTGCTCGGCGCGGTCGTGCTCGGCACCGGGGCCTGGAGCGAGGCGGGCCCACAGCTGTGGTTCGCGGTGGCCGCGGGCCTGGTCGGACCGGCCGCGATGCTCGCCTTCTACAAGGCCCTGGCCCTGGGGCCGATGGGCGTGGTCTCCCCGCTCGGCTCCCTCGGCGTGGTCGTGCCGGTCGGGGTGGGGCTGGCCGTGGGCGAGCGGCCGGGCCCGGGCCAGTTCGCGGGCATCGCGGTGGCCGTCGTCGGCATCATCCTGGCCGGCGGCCCCGAGCTGCGCGGCGCACCCGTACAGCGGCGGGCGGTGGTGCTGACCCTCGTCGCGGCCTTCGGCTTCGGCGCGGTCATGGCCCTGATCTCCGAGGCCTCCACCACCCTGACCGGGCTGTTCCTCGCCCTGTTCGTCCAGCGGGTCACGAACGTCGCCGTCGGCGGCGTCGCCCTGCTCGCGCAGACCCGGCGCGGCGTCCCCGCGCTGCCGGAGGGCACCGGCCCGCGCGTGCTGTGGAACATGCTGCCCGCCCTGGCGTTCGTGGGCCTCGCCGACGTCGCGGCCAACGGCACCTACTCCCTCGCCGCCCAGAACGGGCCCGTCACCGTGGCCGCCGTGATCTCCTCGCTCTACCCGGTGGTGACCGCGTTCGCCGCCTTCGTCGTGCTCAAGGAGCGGCTGCGCAGCGTCCAGGCGGCCGGCGCGGGCCTGGCCCTGGCGGGCACGGTCCTGCTCGCCGCCGGCTGAGACCGCCGCGGGCCGAGACCTCCCTGGCTCAGGACTGCTCGGCCTCCGCCAGCAGGGCCAGCCCGCGCAGCTGCTCGGGCGTCATCCCGTCGGGGATCGGCACCGGCGCGGGAGTGCGCAGCGGCGGCTGCCAGCCGGTCTCCGGCTCCCAGCGCCGCACGATCCTGGCCGGGGCCCCGGCCACCACGGCGTGGTCGGGCACCTCACCCCGTACGACGGCCCCCGCGGCCACGACGACGTTGCGCCCCAGCTTCGCGCCGGGCAGGACCACCGCCCCCGTGCCCAGCCAGCAGCCCGGCCCGATCTCCACCGGGGCACTGCGGGGCCACTGCCATCCGACGGGCTCGTGCGGGTCGTCGTAGCTGTGGTTGGTGGAGGTGATGTACACACCCGGCCCGCAGAAGGTGTCGTTGCCGATGGTGATCCGGGCGTCGGCGATGACGTGGCTGCCGCGGCCGAGGACCACCCCGTTGCCCAGCACCAGCACCGGGTCCGCGCCGAGGTCGAGGTCCGGCATCATCCCGGCCGTCAGCGTGACCTGCTCGGCGATGATGCAGTGCCCGCCGAGCCGGATCCAGCGCTCGCCGAAGACGGTGCCCTGGGGGAAGGCGAGCCGGGTGCCCTCGCCGATCGCGCCGAAGCGCAGCCGGCCCGGGTGCTCCGCGGTGACCGCCCCGGCCTGCTGCATCCAGCGCCAGCCGGCGTGCACCGCGCGGCTGGCGATCCGGCGGCGCAGGGCCGCCAAGGATGAGAACGTGTTCTGGTTCTTCGGCACCCGGCCACGGTAGTGCGCCCCGCGCCGGAGGTCGGGACCCGGCTCCTGTGATCTTCACCCCATCGCGGGGCGGCGGCGTTGCGTGCCCTACGGTGCAGTTGGCGCGGCATCCGGAAGCAGAGGAAGTGACCATGACGTATCAGCCGAACCAGGCGCACCGGGGGGCTCTCATCGCGGGCGTCGGCGACCGGAAGCCGTCGGTGGACCCGACGGCCTTCACCGCCCCGACCTCCGTCGTCGTCGGCGACGTCACGCTCGGCGCCGGCGCGAGCATCTGGTACTCGGCGGTGCTGCGCGGCGACTGCGGTCCGATCACGCTGGGCGCGGACAGCAACGTGCAGGACAACTGCACGGTCCACGTGGACCCCGGCTTCCCCGTGTCCATCGGCGAGCGCGTCTCCATCGGGCACAACGCGGTCGTGCACGGCTGCACGGTGGAGGACGACTGCCTGATCGGGATGGGCGCGACCGTGCTGAACGGCGCCGTGATCGGCGCGGGTTCGCTGGTGGCCGCGCAGGCCCTGGTGCCGCAGGGCATGGTGGTCCCGCCCGGCTCCCTGGTCGCGGGCGTCCCGGCGAAGGTGCGGCGGGAGCTCACCGAGGAGGAGCGCGAGGGGATCAGGGTGAACGCCGCGATGTACACGGAGCTGGCGGAGCAGCACCGCGCCTCGGTGGCCCCCGACGCCTGACCGCCCGGCCGGCCGGGGGCCTCGGCGTCAGTCCGTGGCCCCCGCCGGGGCGGTGGCCGGCTCCGGCGACGGCGCCGCCGCACGGGCCTCGGCGGCCGCCTTCTTCATCCGGCTGCGCAGGACCAGGGTCACGGTGAGCCCGATCAGTACGGCCACGACCAGGGCCAGCCAGGAGAACCGCTTCAGCCAGGGCTCGGCGACGATGCCGACGGAGTAGATGACGGCGGTGGTGCCGCCGGCCCAGAGGATGCCGCCGAGGACGTTGGCGACGAGGAAGCGCCAGTACGGCATCTGCAGTACGCCGGCCAGCGGGCCGGCGAAGATGCGCAGCAGGGCGACGAAGCGCCCGAAGAAGACGGCCCACATGCCCCAGCGGTCGAAGGAGCGCTCGGCCATGGCCACCTGGTCGGGCCCGAAGTGCTTGGGGAAGCGCCTGCCGAGTTTCTCCAGCAGCGGCTTGCCGCCGCGGCGGCCGATGGCGTACCCGATGGAGTCGCCGATGATGGCGCCCGCGATCGCGCACAGGCCGAGGACCACCGGGTCGATCTGCCCGTGCTGCGAGGCCAGCAGGGCCGAGCTGACGAGGATGATCTCGCCCGGGAGCGGGATGCCCAGGCTCTCCAGTCCGATGACCAGTCCCACCAGGAGGTAGACACTGATCGCCGGGATTTCCTCCAGCCATTCCTGGATGTGCACCGGTATGTCCTCCCTCGTCGCCTCCGGCGCGCCCCCGAGACACGCCGAACGGGCAGCCTATCCGCTCCCCGCCACGCCCTTCGTCCACTGCGGGCGCTGCCGGGACGAACGACCGGCGAACACCTCAGGTTCCGGCGACGCCCCGGTACCCGCCCCGGGCAGCACGGCGGGAGCGGCCCGCGCCGGACCGCTCCCGCCCCTACTGTGCCGCTCCCGCGGCCCGTTCGCGGCGTGACGCGCCGCGCGAGGTGTCCTACGCGTTCGGTCGCAGCGTCCAGACCACGGTCATCTCGCCGGTGACGGCCTCGTCCTCGCGCTGGATGGCGATGGTGACGGGGAACTCGGGGCGGCCGCCCGCGTCGAGTTCGGCCACGACGTCGGCGGCCGGGCGGCCGAGGGTGGCGGTGGCGGTGACGACGCCCTTGGCGAGCTTCTTGTAGCCGATCTCGGCCTTGACGGCCAGCGGCACGGCGCGCGAGAGCTGGTCACCGAAGGCGGCCAGGACGATGGCGCCGCTCGCGGACTCGGCCAGGGTGAACATGGCGCCGGCGTGCGGGCCGCCGACGTGGTTGTGGAAGTCGGGCTGGTCCGGCAGCCGGACGACGGCGCGCTCGGGGGTGGTCTCCAGGAACTCCAGGTTCAGGGTGCGGGCCATCGGCACCGTCTGGGCGAGCAGTTCGCCCACGTTCATCTGTTCTGCGCTCATGGCAGGCGATGTTACCCACGAGTAGATGCTGTTGGCCAGAGTCGAACGGGGGGCGGGCGTGGCTCCTGTCGGCCGCTCCCACTATGGTTACCGGCCATGTGGCCAGGACAGCAGCAGCCGCCCGGGGGCGAGCAGAACCCCCAGGACGCGCATCAGAACCCGTACCAGCAGCAGCCGGGACAGCCGAACCCGTACCAGCAGCAGCCCCAGCCGGGATTCGGTGAGCAGCAGCCCGGCTACGGATACCCGCAGGCGGGCTACCAGACCCCGCCCCCGGTCCAGCCGTGGGGCAACGCCGCCCAGCAGCAGCCCCCGGCGCAGCCGTCCGGCGGGAGCCCCTTCTCCACGCGGACCGTGGCCATCGTCGCGGCCTCCGCGGTCGTGGTGACGGCGGCCGCCACCGCCGCCTTCGTGCTGACCCGGGACGACAAGGGCTCCAACGAGGCCGACAACAAGCCGGCCGCCTCCACCGCCGCCTCCGCACCCGTCGCCCCGGTCGCGCCCGCGGCCCCGAGCGGTGCCAACCCGCGCGCGGGCGGCGACGTCAAGCCGGTGATCCCGGGCTGGAAGGTGGTCATCAACCCGAAGCACGGCACCGCCTTCGACGTCCCGCCGGAGTGGAACGTCCTGGGCTCCGGCATGATCGCCGGCTTCGAGGACGCGGAGAAGAAGGACGGTTCCCCGCTCGTCACGTTCTCCGCACCCGCCTACCTCAAGGAGGACTGGTGCAAGGTGGACTCCAACAAGGACGGACGCGAGGAGAGCACCTCCCTGGCCGGCACCGGCACCAAGGGCGGCCAGGGCGCCAAGGACACCGCCCAGGCGGCGCACAGCGAGGCGGGCACGTGGGTGTTCGCCGCGTACTCGCAGAAGCTGCCCAAGGAGATGGTCAAGTTCACCGAGACCAAGGAGTACACCACCCTTTCCGGCCTCAAGGGGCACGTGGCGACGGCGACCGTGAGCGGCGTCCCGAAGGAGAACAAGTGCTCCTCGGACGGCAAGAGCATCGCCTTCAGCTTCAAGAACTCCAAGGGTGACTTCGCCAGCTGGGTCCTCTACGGCGCCGCCGGCGTCCCCGGCGAGGTCGACCAGGCCACCTACGAGAAGATCCTCAGCTCGGTCCGCCTCAGCGGCGGCTGATCCCGGCCCTCCGGGGCCGCCGACCCCGCACGATCCCCGGGCCGACCATCCGTTTTCCGTTATTTCGTTTGGATTCTCGGCCCGGGGCAGGGATAGTCCCGGGGTGAGCCCCCGCACCGTCCTCCGGACCCCCCGCCGCCGGCCCGCCTGGGCCGGACGCAACTACAGCCTCCTGACGGGCGCCGCGGTCGTCACCAACCTGGGCAGCCACGGGGCGCTCATCGCCGCCTCCTTCGCCGTGCTCGAAGCGGGCGGCAGCGGCGCCGACGTCGGCCTCGTAGCCGCCGCCCGCACCCTGCCCCTCGTCCTCTTCCTGCTCGTCGGCGGGGCGCTCGCCGACCGGCTGCCGCGGCACCGCGTGATGGTCGCGGCCAACGCCCTCAACTGCGTCTCGCAGGCGGCCTTCGCCGTGCTCGTACTGGCCGGCGACCCGAAGCTGTGGCAGATGATGCTGCTGACCGCGCTCTGCGGCACCGGCACCGCCTTCTTCAACCCGGCCGCCGAGGGCATGCTCCTGTCCAGCGTCTCCGGCGAGCACGCCAACCGGGCCTTCGCGCTCTTCCGCATGGCCATGAACGGCGCCGGCATCGGCGGCGCGGCCCTCGGCGGCGCGCTGATCGCCGCGATCGGCCCCGGCTGGGTGCTGGCCGTGGACGCGGCGGCCTTCGCGGTCGCGGGCGCCCTGCGCGCCTTCCTCGACGTCGGCCCCACCGCCGAGCGGGCCCCCGGCGGGGGCCTGCTGGCCGACCTGCGCGAGGGCTGGGTGGAGTTCCGGACCCGGCCCTGGCTGTGGAGCATCGTGCTCCAGTTCTCCGTGGTCGTCGCCGTCGTGGGGGCGGCGGAGGCGGTGTACGGGCCGCTCGTCGCCCGCGATCAGCTGGGCGGTCCGGCGCCGTGGGGCGTGGCCCTGGCCTTCTTCGGCGCGGGCACCATCGCCGGAGCGGTCCTGATGATGGTGTGGAAGCCGCGCCGGCTGCTCCTGGTCGGCACCCTGTGCGTGTTCCCGCTGGCACTGCCGTCGGCGGGGCTGGCGGTGCCGCTCCCCGTCTGGGGGCTGTGCGCCGTGATGTTCTTCAGCGGCGCCGCGATCGAGGTGTTCGGCGTGAACTGGATGACGACGATGCACCAGGAGATCCCCGAGGAGAAGTTCTCCCGGGTCTCCGCCTACGACTGGTTCGGCTCGGTGTCCATGCTCCCGCTCGCCACCGCCCTCGCCGGCCCGGCCGAGACCGCCTTCGGCCGCACCCAGGCCCTGTGGGGCTGCGCGGGGCTGGTGGTCGCCGCCACCGCCCTGGTCCTGTTCGTCCCGGAGGTACGCCGGATCACCCGGAAGCCCCCGCCCCTGAAGGGCTCCGCCCCCGCCCCGGTGGAGGCCGCCGGGGCCGCCGGGCTCACCCCAGGCTGAAGGCCCCCTCCGGCGGGGCCGGCGAGGAGACCGCGTCCGCGTCGGCGACCGGACGCGCCCCGCGCATGAACCGGGCGAGCCCCTCCCCCGACTCCACCCGGGCGGGGAAGGCGTCGGCGGCGCACCGCCGGGCCAGCGCGGCCAGCGGCAGCGGGGCGTCCGAGGCCAGCAGCACCGCGTTGCCGAAGCGCCGTCCGCGCAGCACCCCCGGCTCGGCGATGAGCGCGAGCTCCGCGAACGCGGCCGCGAAGTTGGCCAGCTGGGCCTTGAGGAAGCCGAACGGCGCCCCGTCGGCCAGGTTCGCCGCGTACAGCCCGCCGGGCCTCAGCACCCGCGCCGCATGCCGCGCGTACTCCACCGAGGTCAGCTGGGCCGGCACGCGCGAGCCCCCGAACACGTCGGCGACCAGCACGTCCGCGCTCGCCGCCGGGGCGGCCTCCAGCCAGGCCCGCGCGTCGGCGGCGTGCACCGTCACCCGGGCCCCGGCGGCCAGCGGCAGGTGCCGCTCCACCAGCTCCACGAGGGCCGCGTCGAACTCGACCACGTCCTGCCGGGACCCCGGGCGGACGGCCGCGGCGTAGCGGGGCAGGGTGAGCGCGCCGCCGCCCAGGTGCAGCAGGTCCAGGGCGGACCCCGGCTCCGCCGCGCAGTCCAGTACGTGCGCGAGGCGGCGTACGTACTCGAACTCCAGGTGCCCGGGCTCGTCGAGGTCCACGTAGGACTGGGGCGCCCCGTCCACGGTGAGCAGCCAGGCCCGCTCCCGGTCCACGTCCGGCATCAGCTTGGCGGTGCCCTGGCCCACTTCCCGGATCACCGGGATCTGTTCGTCGCTCACCCCACCATTGTCAGGCCGCCCAGACGGCCGCCGCGTCGGCCGCGTGCTCCGCGGCCTGCGCGAGCCCGGCCCGGGCGGCGGGGTCGCGCCGCGCGGGGTCCAGGACGTTGCGCCCGAAGGCCTTGCGCGCCTGCGGGGACGGGGTGATCAGCAGCACCCGGGCGCCGGCCGCCCGCAGCCGGGCCGCCTGGGAGGCGGGTGAGGGGACCAGGGCTGATCCGAGCGCGATCGGCGCGAGGATCACCACGCGCGCGTATCCGGCCGCGAGGTCGGCGTTGGTCGCCGAGCGGACCCCGCCGTCGATGAAGCGGCGCCCGCCGACCGTCACCGGCGGCCAGACGCCCGGAACGGCGCAGCTCGCGGCGACGGCGTCGACGAGCCCGGCCCCGCTCGCCCGGTCGAAGTCGGCCGGGGCCCCGCTGAGCGCGTCGACGGCGGTGACGACGAGCCGGCGATCGGGCCACTCGTGCGACACGAGCCGCGCCGCCAGCACCTCGCGCCGCGCCGCTTCCGCGCCGGTCTCCGCGGCCAGGGCGAAGGCGCCGACGCGGCGGCGGTACGCGGCGGCGTCCCGGGATCGCACCATCGCGAGGGCGTAGCGGGCGAAGACCCCGGCGCCGAGCCGGGCCGCGCGCTCCCCGGTCGCGTCGCCGAGCTGGCGCTCGTACAGCTCGCGGGCGGTGAGGCCCGAGGTGAGCTGGGCGCCGACCACGGAGCCGGCCGAGGTGCCGACGACCAGGTCGGCGGTGGCGAGGTCGACCCCCGCCCGGGAGAGCCCGTACAGGATCCCGGACTCCCAGCCGACGCCGGTCAGGCCTCCGCCGCCGAGCACCAGTGCCGTTTCGCCGCCCATGTCGGCCCCCTCTTCCCTCGCGTCCGCGCACGCCGGTGGTGGTGGTGACGGCAGTCTGGCGCAACCGGACCGCCGTCACCACGGCGGGGTACCGCCCGGGGCTCAGCCGAGCACGGCGGTCACCGTGCCCGCGCCGACCGTGCGGCCGCCCTCGCGGACGGCGAAGCCGAGCCCCGCCTCCAGGGGGACGTCGCGGCCCAGCTCGACGGTCATGGTGACCGTCTCCCCGGGCCGCGCCACGCCGGCCTCGCCCAGGTCCACGTCCCCGACCACGTCGGCGGTGCGGATGTAGAACTGCGGCCGGTACCCGGAGGAGAAGGCGGTCCTGCGCCCGCCCTCCCGCGCGGACAGCACGTACACCCGCGCGGTGAACCGCCGGCTCGGCCGCACGCTCCCGGGGGCGGCCACCACGTCCCCGCGGCGCACCATTTCCCGGTGCACCCCGCGCAGCAGCAGGGCGACGTTGTCCCCGGCCTCGGCGGACTCCATCGGCTTGCCGAAGGTCTCCAGCCCGGTGACGACCACGTGCTCCAACGGCTCGTCCTCGCCTCCGAGCACGCTCACCCGGTCGCCGAACCGGATGGTGCCGCGCTCGACGGCGCCGGTCACGACGGTGCCCCGGCCCGTGATGGTCAGGACGTTCTCGACCGGCATCAGGAACGGCGCGTCCGTGTACCGCACCGGCATCGGCACGTACGTGTCCACCGCGTCGAGCAGCGCCTCGATCGCCCCGGTCCACTGCGGGTCGCCCTCCAGCGCACCGAGCCCGGAGACCCGTACGACCGGAGCGGAGTCCCCGCCGTAGCCGTGCGCGGAGAGCAGGTCGCGGACCTCCAGCTCGACCAGGTCGGTCAGCTCGGGGTCGCCGGCGTCGGCCTTGTTGAGGGCCACCACGATGTGGTCCACCCCGACCTGCCGGGCGAGCAGGACGTGCTCGGCGGTCTGGGGCATGACCCCGTCGAGGGCGGACACGACGAGGATCGCCCCGTCGAGCTGGGCCGCGCCCGTGACCATGTTCTTGATGTAGTCGGCGTGGCCGGGCATGTCGACGTGGGCGTAGTGCCTGGTGTCGGTCTCGTACTCGACGTGCGTGAGGTTGATGGTGATGCCGCGGCGGGCCTCCTCGGGGGCCCGGTCGATGCGGTCGAACGGCACGAAGGAGGCGCCGCCGCGCTCGGCGAGGACCTTGGTGATGGCGGCGGTGAGGGTGGTCTTGCCGTGGTCGACGTGACCCATGGTGCCGATGTTGAGGTGCGGCTTGGTGCGGGTGAAGGCCGTCTTGGCCATGATCTCTTCCCGTGGGCTCGAAGCTGGACCGGGACCCCTGGATTCAGCCGACCCTCCCCCTGCGGGGTCCGCCGGACGATCCGGGAAGGGTCAGCTTCGTGCGCCGTCGAACGCGGCGAAGGCGAATGCCTCGAACGCCTCGGAGGCGGTGGGTGCCTCGGTTGCGGCGGAGAGGAGAGCGGCAGCCTTCGGCGCGTCCGCGACTGCGGACGGCGCTGCGGGGAAGGCGTACCGGGACATGCACCGGATCCTGCCGGAGGGACCGGGCCGCGTCGAACGAATTAATGTCCCCGCGGGCCGGAACGGCGTCCGGGGCGGGCGGGGGCGTGGCCGGGAGGGAGCCCGGACGTGGCCGGGAGGGAGCCCGGACGTGGCCGGGACGGACCCCGGACGTGGCCGGGACGGTGCCCGGATGAGGTCTGGATTACGGCGGGGCGCCATATGTGTCGGTTAGTCTCCCCGGATGTCCCTCCTCCTCGCGCCGATGGCCCGGCTGTCGCTGCTCGTCGTGCTGCTGGTCGCGGCCGGGGTCTGCGTACTGCTCTACGAGCCCCAGCGGCTGCTGTCGCAGGGCTGGCCGCCGGGACTGCCGGTGGGTACGGGGGTGCTGCTGTTCGCGGGTGCGTACGGCGTGTGCACGGCCGCGTTCGTACCCCGGCCGCTGCTCAACCTCGCCGCCGGGGCGGTCTTCGGATCCCAGTTCGGGCTGGTGGCGGCCGTCGGCGGCACCGTGGTCGGGGCGGGACTCGCCTTCGGGCTGGGCCGGGCCATGGGGCAGGAGGCGTTGCGTCCGTATCTGCGCGGGCGCTGGCTGGAGGCTGCCGACAGCCAGCTGAGCCGGCACGGCTTCCGCTCGATGCTGGCGGTCCGGATCTTCCCCGGCGTGCCCTTCGCCGCGGCCAACTACCTCGCCGCCGTCTCCCGCTGCGGCTGGCTCCCCTTCCTCCTCGCGACGGCGCTCGGGACGGTGCCCAACACCGCCGCGTACGTGATCGCCGGGGCCAGCGCCTCCTCCCCCGGATCGCCCGCGTTCCTGGTCTCGTTCGGCTTCATCGCCGTCTCCGGGGCGGTCGCGGCGGCGGTCGCCTGGCGCAAGCGGCACCGGCTGGCACCCGCCGCCGCGGCCGAGTCCGCCCCCGGGCACCCCCCAGTGGTCACGGCGGCTCCCCACGGGCCCTAGCATCGGACCCGAACTGCCCGACGATCACAAGGACGAGCGCACCCCGACATGAGCTGGTTCGAATCCCTAATCCTCGGTCTCGTCCAGGGGCTTACGGAGTTCCTCCCGATCTCCTCCAGCGCCCACCTGCGGCTGACCGCGGCTTTCGCGGGCTGGCACGATCCGGGTGCGGCCTTCACGGCCATCACCCAGATCGGCACCGAGGCCGCCGTGCTGATCTACTTCCGCAAGGACATCGGGCGGATCATCTCCACCTGGTTCCGCTCCTTGTTCACCAAGGCGCTGCGCTCAGAGCAGGACGCCAAGATGGGCTGGCTGGTCATCGTCGGCTCGATCCCGATCGGTGTCCTCGGCGTCCTGTTCAAGGACCAGATCACCGGCCCGGCCCGTGACCTGCGGCTGACGGCCACCACCCTCATCGTGATGGGCCTGGTCCTCGGCTTCGCCGACTGGCTGGCCTCGCGCGACGAGGAGGGCGGCCGGCACCGCGTGGTCAAGCAGCGCAAGACGCTCCGGGAACTGGGCGTCAAGGACGGCCTGGTCTTCGGTCTGTGCCAGGCGATGGCGCTGATCCCGGGTGTCTCCCGGTCCGGTGCGACGATCTCCGGCGGCCTGCTGCTCGGCTTCACCCGCGAGGCGGCGGCCCGCTACTCCTTCCTCCTGGCCATCCCCGCGGTGCTGGCCTCCGGCGCGTTCGAGATCAAGGACGTGGTCGAGAACCCCGGACACATCTCCTGGGGGCCGACGGTCTTCGCCACGGTGCTCGCCTTCTTCGTCGGCTACGCGGTCATCGCGTGGTTCATGAAGTTCATCTCCACCAAGAGCTTCATGCCCTTCGTGATCTACCGCATCGTGCTCGGCATCGCGCTGTTCGTGCTCATCGGCATGGGCGTGCTCAGCCCGCACGCGGGCGAGTCGGGTTCCTAGCCCCGTCCGGCCCATGGCCTGAACTCGACGCGGGGGGGGGGGGGGGGGGGGGGGGGGGGGGGGGGGGGGGGGGGGTGTTGGGGGGGGGGGGGGGGGGGGGGGGGGGGGGGGGGGGGGGGGGGGGGGGGGGGGGGGGGGGGGGGGGGAGCGTA
>NZ_JBVJWV010000026.1:0-18889 GCF_055602105.1 Streptomyces sp. NPDC037421 | reverse complement strand
GTGGGGGGTTCCCCTCCCTCCTCCCAGCGATGGTTTAAACACACCCCCCCCCCCCCCCCCCCCCCCCCCCCCCCCCGCCCCCCCTATCCCCCCCCCCCCCCCCCCCCCCCCCCCCCCCCCGCGTCGTTGTCCCCGCAGAGACCTGAAGGCGAACGGCAGGGGGTGTCCCATGGGCCGCGTGGTACTGGAGCGTTTTCCGGCGGGAAGTCCGAGGGGGAGCTGGCCCGCGGAGGAGTACGCGGCCGAGCGGATGCGCGAGGGCGTGCCGGCGGAGGTGGTGATGGACCTGGCCACCGACGCGTTCCTGGTCGTGATCCGGCAGCGGGAGGCGTATTCCGGTCACTGATCCGCGCCGCGCGGATCCGGTGGCCGCACGCCCCTTGGCCTCGTCGCCCGGCAGCCCCACACTGACCCGATGACGCAGCGTGTGGACTTGGCGACGGTGATGGACAGGCTCGCCATCGACGAGGTGGTGTCGGGGTACGCGGCGGCCGTCGACGACGGGGACTGGGCCGCCTACCGTGCCCTGTTCACGCCCGCCGGACGGGCCGACTACAGCTCGGCGGGCGGGGTCGAGGGCCCGGCCGCGGAGGTCGCCGACTGGCTCGCGGAGACCATGGGGCTCTTCCCGGTGCGCCAGCACCTGATCGTCAACCGGGTGATCCGGCTGGAGGACCGGGGCGGCTACCCCGGGGACTCGGCGGGGGTCCGGGCGGACTTCCTGAACCCGATGCGGCTGGCCGGCCCCGACGACGCGGGCACGGCCCCCAACTTCGTCGCGGCCGGGCGCTACTCCTTCGCCCTCGCCCGCACCCCGGACGGCTGGCGGCTCACGGGGGTCACGGTCCACGAGAAGTGGCGCCACATGTCGGCCTGAGCCGCCACCTGGGCCCCGGGCCGCGCCCGGGGCGGGGCGGTCCCACACTGGAAGCGGAGGCGCGTCATGCTGCTCGCGAAGCGGACCCGGTGGTGGCGTGCGGCGGCCGCGGTGGCCGCCGGGGCGCTGCCCTGCCTCGCCTTTCCGGCGCCGGGGCTGTGGTGGTCCGCGTACGTCGCCCTCGTGCCCTGGATGCTGCTGCTGCGCTCCGCGCCCACGGGGCGGCGTGCCGCGCTGGAGGGCTGGCTGGGCGGCGCCGGCTTCATCGTGGCGGTGCACCACTGGCTGCTGCCGAGCCTGCACGTGTTCCTGGTCCCGCTCGCCGTGCTGCTGGGGCTGCTCTGGGTCCCCTGGGCGCTGCTGGTACGGGAGTTGCTCGGCGGGGTGCCGGGCCCGCGCCGGGCGGCGGCCGGGGTGGTCCTCGTACCGGCGGGCTGGCTGCTGTCGGAGCTGGCCCGGTCCTGGCAGGGGCTGGGCGGGCCGTGGGGGCTGCTCGGGGCCAGTCAGTGGCAGGTGCCGCCGGCGCTGCGCCTGGCCTCGGTGGGCGGGGTGTGGCTGGTGAGCCTGCTGGTGGTGGCGGTGAACTGCGCGGTGGTGCTGCTGGTCGCGGTACCGGGGGCGCGGGTTCCGGCGGTGGCCTCGGTGGCGGGGTGCGCGGTGCTGACGGGGGTGGTGTGGCTGTGGCTGCCACGCCCCGAGGTGTCGGGCGGGCTGCGCGTGGCCGTCGTACAGCCGGGCCTGGTGGGCGGGGCGGACGGTGCGGAGCGGCGGTTCGACGCCGAGGAGCGCCTCACGCGTGCCCTGGCGGGGACGCGCCCCGACCTGGCGGTGTGGGGCGAGAGCAGTGTCGGCGCGGACCTGGCGGCGCGGCCCGACCTGTCCCGGCGGCTGGCGATCCTGTCGGCGGAGCTGGGTGCCCCGCTGCTGGTCAACGTGGACGCCCGGCGCTCGGACCGGCCCGGGATCTACAAGAGTTCGGTGCTGGTCGGCCCCGACGGCCCCACCGGCGACCGGTACGACAAGATGCGGCTGGTCCCCTTCGGCGAGTACGTGCCGGCCCGCTCGGTGCTGGGCTGGGCCACCTCGGTCGGCAAGGCGGCGGGCGAGGACCGGATGCGCGGCGCGGCCCCGGTGGTGATGGACCTGCCGGGCGGGGTGCGGCTGGGCCCGCTGGTGTGCTTCGAGTCGGCCTTCCCCGACATGAGCCGGCACCTGGTCCGCGAGGGGGCCGGGGTGCTGGTCGCGCAGTCGGCGACCTCGACCTTCCAGGACAGCTGGGCACCGGCCCAGCACGCCTCCCTGGCGGCCCTGCGCGCCGCCGAGACCGGCCGCCCGGTGGTGCACGCGACCCTGACCGGCGTCAGCACGGTGTACGGACCCTCGGGCGGCCGGATCGGGCCCGCCCTGGCCGCCTCGGCGAGCACGGCGGCCGTGTACGAGGTGCCGCTCGCCCGGGGCACGACCCCCTTCGTCCGCTTCGGCAACTGGCCCGCCGGCGCCTCCCTGGCCGCGCTGGGTCTGTACTGCGCGGCCGGGGGCGTGCGGGCGGTCAGGCCCGGGAGGCCTGCTCCAGAGCCGTCAGCACCACCCGCTCGCACAGCTCGTGGGTGAGCAGGGCGTCCCGGGCGCTGAGCACCTTGCCGGTCTCCACCGCCTCCAGGAAGGTGTCCACGGCCTGCTCGATGCCGCGCTGGCGGGCCACGGACACCCAGTCCCCGCGTCGGCGCACGGTGGGCTGGCCCCGGTGGTCGACGACCTCGGCCAGGTTGACGACCTGGCGCTTGGAGTCCTGGCCCGACACCTCCAGGACCTCCTCGGCGGACCCGGACCGCCGGTTCATGATCCCCAGGGCGGTGAAGCCCTCGCCGGACATCTGGAGCACCACCTGGGACATCAGCCCCTCTCGCACCACGGCCCGGACGTCGATGTGGTCGGCCTCGCCCGGCAGCAGGAAGCGCAGGGTGTCGACGACGTGGATGAAGTCGTCCAGGACAAGGGTGCGGGGGTCCTCGGGCAGCCCGACCCGGTTCTTCTGCATGACGATCAGATCGCGCGGATGGTCGGCGCACAGCGTGTAGCCGGGCGCGTGGCGGCGGTTGAAGCCGACGAAGAGGCCGACCCCGAGCTCCTCGGCGCGTTCCACCAGGCGCCGCGAGTCGGCCAGCTCGTAGGCCAGCGGCTTGTCCACGTAGGTCGCCACGCCCGCGTCCAGCAGCCGCTCCACGATCGCCGGGTGGGTGTCCGTCGGGGCGTGCACGAAGGCGGCGTCGAGGCCTTCTTCGAGCAGGGAGTCCAGGGCGGTGTGGCGGCGCTCCGGCGGCACGCGGTGGACGTCGCCGATCCGTTCGAGGGTGGTCGGGGTACGGGTCTGCAGGTGCAGCTCGATCCCGGGACGGGTGGTGAGGACGGGCAGGTACGCCTTCTGCGCGATGTCGCCGAGTCCGATGACGCCGACCTTCACCGGGAGCCTCCTGGTATGTGCCGTATGGGACAGCGGCAGCTTAATCCCTGGTGGGGGGAGGCGCGTTCGTCCAGGATGTGGGCCATGACCTCCAACGGATGGCACCGCCCCGAACCCTCCACCACCGCCGGCGAGCGGGAGATGCTGGACGGCTGGCTCGACTACCACCGCTCCACCCTCGCCTGGAAGTGCGAGGGGCTCTCCGAGGAGCAGCTGCGCCTCACCCCGCTCGCGCCCTCCGCGCTGAGCCTGATGGGCCTGGTGCGGCACATGGCGGAGGTGGAGCGGTACTGGTTCCGGGAGATCAGCGTCGGAGCGGACCTGCCCGACCTGTACAGCACCCGGAAAAACCGGGACGGCGACTTCCGGTTCACCGACGGGGACACCTGGGCCTCGGCCGAGCAGGTCTGGCGGACGGAGGTCGAACTGGCCCGGCAGGCGGCCGCGGACCGCTCCCTGGACGCGCTGTCGGACGCCGCGAGCCACCACCGCGGGGAGGTCTTCAGCCTGCGCTGGATCTACACCCACATGATCGAGGAGTACGCCCGCCACAACGGGCACGCGGACCTGCTGCGCGAGCACATCGACGGCGCCACCGGCGAGTAGCCGGGCCAGGTCCGGTGTCCGCCGGACACTCCCTCCCCGTCACCCGTGCGGGGTGAATATCGGCTCAGGGTTTTCGCAACGGGGTCCTCGCACAGCAGAGTTGCGCGGGTGCACCCAACCCGAACCTCGACGAAGCTGCTCCTCGGAGCCGCCTGTGCCGTCTCGGCCGTCTCCGGCTGCGTGAACGTCAACCCCGCCCAGACGGGCCCGGCGGCGGCCCCCGCGGGCGGGCCGCCGCCCCGGCACGAGCCGCGCGGCGGGCCGGGGGCGCTGCCCGTGGTGGTCCAGGCACCCGCCCTGGAGGCGCTGAAGGCGGTGCCCCGGGAGGGCGTGCGCCCGTCGGCCCCGACGGCCGCGGGCCGGGGCGCGGCGCGCACGGTGCCCGGGCCGCGGACCGGGGCCGGAGAGGCCGCACAGGCCGCCCCCGGGGTCCCCGACGCCCCTGTGCGGGCGGAGCCGGGCGGGCACGGCGAAGGGAGCCCGCAGGGCCGTGCGCACGGCTCGGGGCCGCATGCCGAGCTGCCGCCCGGGCTGGCGCGGGAGCTGCCGGTCCGGGCGGCGGACGTGTGCGCGCTGGGCCGCCGGCACGGGAACTGGGACCCGGACGGCCCGGAGGCCCGGATCTGCGCGGGCGTCGAGGGCGCCGAGGCCGGCTGAAGCGCGGCCGGGGCCCGTACGAGTGCCCGTCCGGGTGCTCGGGGTGCGGGGGCGCCGCCGTGGCGCCCCCTACGACTGCTCGGGGAACGGGCGGGGCCCCGGGCCCGCCTCCGCCGCCAGGCGGCGCTCCAGGCGGGCGATGGCGGCCCGCACGCCGTTCCCGTACCCGTCGTCGGACAGCGCTCCGGTGGCCGCCCGGGCCCGCGCGAGGTGGACGCGGGCCTCGTCGGGCCGGCGCAGTTTGGCGTAGTCGGCGGCGAGGCTGAGGTGCAGCGACGGGTAGAACACCCGCACGGCCTGGTGTGGCTCGGCCCGCCCGGGGAGCGCCTCCCCGAGCCGCTCGCCGAGCCCGTCGGCGGCGGTCAGCGCCCGCAGGTCCCAGGCCAGTTCGTCGGCGGGGTCGTCCTGGGCGTCGGCCAGGTAGTGCGCGAGGGTGCAGCGGTGGAGGGAGTCGCCCTCCTCGCCGATCTCGGACCAGATCTCGCCGAGCCGGTTGCGGGCCTCCTCGCGGTCTCCGGCGTGCAGCAGGATGACGGCCTGGCCGATCCTGGTCATGACGGCGTCCTCCGACGCCTCCTGCTGCTGCTCCCTCAACGGGGCCTCCGGCTCGCTCCGCCGGACCTGGTCCGGTCCGGTCATCAAGAAGCTAGCCCGAGGCACCGGATCTGGCGCCGAGGCGCGGTGTGGTGTCAGCCCAGGTCCGGGATCCGCCAGTCGATCGGCTCATGGCCCTGGGCGGCAACGGCCTCGTTGATCTGCGTGAAGGGACGGGAGCCGAAGAACTTCTTCGCCGACAGCGGCGAGGGGTGGGCGCCCTTGACGATCACGTGCCGCTCCTCGTCGATGAGCGGGATCTTCTTCTGGGCGTAGGCGCCCCACAGCACGAAGACGACCGGGTCGGGGCGCTCGGAGACGGCGCGGATCACCGCGTCGGTGAACTTCTCCCAGCCCTTGCCCTTGTGGGAGTTGGGCTCGGCCTCGCGGACGGTGAGGACGGCGTTGAGCAGCAGGACGCCCTGCTCGGCCCACGGCATCAGGTACCCGTTGTCCGGGACCGGCAGGCCGAGCTCCTCCTTCATCTCCTTGTAGATGTTGCGCAGCGAGGGCGGGGTCTTCACCCCGGGCTGCACGGAGAAGCACAGGCCGTGTCCCTGGCCGGCGCCGTGGTAGGGGTCCTGGCCGAGGACCAGGACCTTCACCTTGTCGAACGGCGTGGCCTCCAGGGCCGCGAAGACCTGCTCGCGGGGCGGGTAGACCGGCCCGTTGGCCCGCTCCTTCTCGACGAACTCGGTGAGTTCCTTGAAGTAGGGCTGCTCCAGCTCCCCGCCGAGGACGGGGAGCCAGGACTCGGGCAGCATCTGGGTCACGTCGACAACCTCCGGTACAAGTTCGTGCAACTGCTCTGAACCTACCGGGGACCACTGACAACGCCACCACCCGGGCGTCCCGCCGGAACCGGCGGGACCGCCGGGATCACCAGCTGGTCTTGCGGCGCAGCTCCCACATCTGCATGGCGGTCTGCGGGTCCAGGGCCCGCTCGGCGCCGGCGATGTCCTCGCGCGCGCCGACGTACAGCTTGCCCTGCCACAGCGGCAGCAGCCGGACGTCCTGGGCGAAGATCTGCTGGGCCGCCTCGAACTCCCTGACGCCCGCGGACCGGTCGCCTTCGCGGCGGGACTTGGGCAGCAGCTCGTTCAGGATCTGCGCCGGCTCGTACGGGGTGCCGACCGCGTTCTCCTTGCCGACGAACGGCGCGATGAAGTTGTCGGGGTCCGGGAAGTCCGGGAACCAGCCTCGCCCGAAGACCGGGTACTGGCCGTTCTGGTAGCCCTCCTGGAAGGTCTTCCACGGCTGGCCGCGCAGGGTGATCTTGAAGAGGTCGCTCTCGTCGAGCTGCCGCTTGATCTCGGTGAACTCGTCGGCGGTGGAGGCGCCGTAGCGGTCGGTGGTGTACCAGAAGGTCAGGTCCACCTTCTGGGTGATCCCGGCGGTCGTGAGGATCTTCTTGGCCTTGGCGACGTCGGGGTTGCCGTAGATGTCGTAGAAGGGCGTCTTGTGGCCCACGACGCCCTTGGGGACCATCGAGTAGAGCGGCTCGGCGGTGCCCTGGTAGACCTTGGAGACGATCGCGCCGCGGTCGATGATCTGGGCGATGGCCTGGCGCACGGCCTGCTTGTTGACCTGCGGGTCGTTCGGGTTGAAGACCAGGTAGCGGATCTCGGCGCCGACGTTCTCCACGACCTGCACGCCCTGGGCGTGCGAGGCGGGGGTCTGGAGGTCTTTGATCTCCGCGGCGGAGAGGCCTCGGTAGGTGGCGTCGATCTCCTTGCCCTTGAGGGCCGCGATCATCTTCTTCGAGTCGGAGAAGTAGCGGATCGTCACGCCGTCGTTCTGGCGGTTGGCGAAGCCGGTGTAGCTGTCGTTGCGGCCGAGGACCGCCTCGCCGCCCTCCGTGTACGAGGTCAGGACGTAGGGGCCGGAGCCGATGACCTTGGCGTCGTCGCGGACCTTGTTGGCCGGGTACGCCTTCGGCGCGACCAGGGAGGCCGCCGGGGAGCCCAGGACGTACGGGAAGGTCGCGTCGGGGGTCTTCAGGTGGAAGACGACCGTGAGCGCGTCCGGCGCCTCGATCTTGTCCAGGCTGTTGAAGAGACCGGCGGGACCGGACTTGTGGTTGATCGTCTTGATCCGGTCGAGGGAGTGCTTGACCGCCTTGGCGTCCAGCACCTCGCCGTCGGAGAACTTCAGGCCCTTGCGCAGGGTGCAGCGGTAGGCGGTGTTCGCCGAGTCGGTGAACTCGCAGCTCTGGGCCGCGTCCGGCTGGGGCTTGGTGCTCCCCGTGGGGAAGGCCAGCAGGGTCTGGTAGACGTTGCGGTACAGCTCCCAGGAGCCGTCCCAGGCCGCTGCGGGGTCGAGGGTGCTGGGCGCGCTCATGGTGCCTACGGTGATGCGTTTCGCGGCGGCGTCACCGTCGTCCGAGAACAGGCCGCATCCTGCGAGCAGGGATATGGACGCAACGGCCGCAGCGATCTGCAGGCATCTGGTCCGGTTGAACACGTGCACGCTCCTCGATCAGCCAGGGGTGCGGCAGACCCTACCGCAGTGCATCACAAATCCAATGGGCAGGTTTCGTGAGGCACTTGACCGATTTAGGACCGATTCGATACGCATTTGCCTCCCGTTTGGAGGCAAATGCGTCCGGTTATCGGTCAGTGCACACCGGCATTGAGGAACATTCCCCCGTCGACGACGAGAGTTTGTCCGGTGATCCATTCCGCTTGTGCAGATGTCAGGAATGCGGCGGCTCCGCCGATATCCTCCGGGACCCCGAGCCGGCCGAGCGGGTAGGCGGCCGCGGCCTCCTGCTCCCGGCCCTCGTAGAGCGCCTGCGCGAACCTGGTCTTGACCACCGCCGGGGCGATCGCGTTGACCCGCACCCCCGGCGCCATCTCGTGCGCGAGCTGGAGGGTCAGGTTGATCATCGCGGCCTTGCTCATCCCGTACGCCCCGATGAAGGGCGAGGCGGAGACCCCGGCGATGGAGGCGATGTTCACGATCGCCCCGCCGTGGTCCTTCTGCCAGGCGTGCCAGGTCCGCTGGGCGAAGCCCAGCGCCGAGATCACGTTGGTCTCGAAGACCTTGCGCGCCACCCCGAGGTCGAGGTCCGCGATCGGCCCGAAGACCGGGTTGGTGCCCGCGTTGTTGACCAGGAAGTCGACGCGGCCGAAGGCCTCCATCGCGCGCTCCACGGCGAGGGCCTGGTGGGCCTCGTCGTGCGCCTTCCCGGCCACTCCGATCACCCGGTCCGCGCCGAGCCGCTCCACGGCCTCCTTGAGCGCGTCCTCGTTGCGCCCGGTGATCACGACCCGGTCGCCACGGGCGACCAGCGCCTCGGCGATCCCGTAGCCGATGCCCCGGCTCGCCCCGGTGACCAGGGCGACCTTGCCGCTGTCGATACCGCTGTCCGTCATGTCGTACGCCCGTCTCTCGTGGAACCGTCAGTTGAGCGGGCCGCCGGCCACGTACAGGACCTGGCCGGAGACGAAGCCGGCGTCCTCGCCCGTGAAGAAGGCGATGGCATTGGCGATGTCGTCCGGACGGCCCACGCGCTGCACCGGGATCTGGGAGGCGGCGGCCAGCTGGAACTCCTCGAAGCCCATGCCGACGCGGGCGGCGGTCTGCGCGGTCATCTCGGTCACGATGAAGCCCGGGGCGACGGCGTTGGCGGTGATGCCGAACTTGCCGAGTTCGATCGCCAGGGTCTTGGTGAAGCCCTGCAGGCCGGCCTTGGCGGCGGCGTAGTTGGCCTGGCCCCGGTTGCCGAGCGCCGAGCTGCTGGAGAGGTTCACGACGCGGCCGAACTTGGCCTCCACCATGTACTTCTGACAGGCCCTCGCCATCAGGAACGCGCCGCGCAGGTGCACGTTCATGACGGTGTCCCAGTCGGTGTCGCTCATCTTGAAGAGCAGGTTGTCGCGGAGCACGCCCGCGTTGTTGACGAGGACCGTCGGGGCGCCGAGCGTGCTCGCGACCCGCTCGACGGCCGCCTCCACCTGGGCGGCGTCGGAGACGTCGCAGCCGACCGCGAGGGCCTTGCCGCCTGCCGCCGTGATCGTCTCGACGGTGTCCTTGCAGGCCGCCTCGTCGAGGTCGAGCACGGCGACCGCCCGGCCTTCGGCGGCCAGCCGGATCGCGGTGGCCGCGCCGATGCCCCGGGCCGCCCCGGTCACGATGGCGACGCGCTGCTCGGTGGTGGACATGCTGTTCTCCTCGCCCTTGAGAGACGGCCGCCCGGAGGTGAGCAACCGCTTAGTAGCCTCAGCTGAGGAGACGCTAGGAGCCCTGACACCCCGTGTCAACGGCTCCCGGCGGCAGCGGCGCGGACCTGCCCGGAAATCAGCGGACCAGCAGCTCCAGCAGGCGTTCCAGCTCGGCGGCGGGATCGGCCGTCAGGCCGGTGTGCACCGGCCCCGGCTGCACCACCGTGCTGCGGGGGGCGATCAGCCAGCGGAACCTGCGCCCCGCGTCGTCGCCCGCCGCCTGGCCGGCCTCCTCGCCGCCCGCGCACAGCCCCTCGACCCCGCGCAGCGCGGCCCGCACCCCGGCCACGTCGGCCCCGGGATCGAGCGCGAGGAGCTTCGCCTCGTCCAGGTGGGTCCGCGCGGCGACGTAGGAGTGCGCCCGGCAGTAGACGATGACTCCGGCGTTGAAGCACTCGCCGCGCTCCATCCGGGGCACCACGCGCACCAGCGCGTATTCGAACACGTCCCGCTTGGTCACTCGTCGCCGCTCTTCTGCTTGTTCTCGTCCGACTGGGGAGGGAGGCGCTCGGCGAGCCAGCCCGGCGGACCGGACCGCTGCCTGACCTCGGCCTCCATGGTGATCCTCTCGTGGATCGTGGCGGCGCGCGGCAGCAGCGCCTCCACATAGGCGCGGCGCACCGCGTCGGTGGAGTCGAAGCCCGGCTCGTCGACCAGCCACTCGTCGGGGACGTCGGCGGTGACCTCGGTGAGCAGCTCCTCGGTCACCAGCGGGGCCAGCTCGGCGGCGGCCGCCGCGACGTCCGGGCCGACGGGGGCCAGGACGTGGTCCGAGGCGTTGTAGGGCTTGGCGGCCGCGGCCTGGGCGGTGGGCCAGTTGTGGTGCCAGATCATGGTGGCGCCGTGGTCGATGAGCCACAGGTCCCCGTGCCAGACCAGCATGTTCGGATTGCGCCAGGACCGGTCGACGTTGTTGATCAGCGCGTCGAACCAGACGACACGTCCCGCCTCGACCGGGTCGGCCCGGTAGGCGAGGGGGTCGAAGCCGATCGAGCCGGGCAGGTAGTCCATGCCGAGGTTGAGCCCGCCGCTGGCCTTGAGCAGTTCCTGGACCTCCTGGTCGGGCTCGGCGAGCCCGATGACTGGGTCGAGCTGCATCTGCACCAGCCGCGGGACCCGCAGCCCCAGCCGCTGGGCGAGGCGCCCGCAGACGACTTCGGCGACCAGGGTCTTGCGGCCCTGGCCGGCTCCGGTGAATTTCATGACGTAGGTACCGAGATCGTCGGCCTCGACGATCCCCGGGAGCGAGCCGCCCTCACGCAAGGGCGTGACGTAGCGGGTCGCGATCACTTCGGACAGCATCCGCCCAGGTTACGGGGGTCAGCGCGGCGGAGCCCACTGCATAAGCAGGGCTTCGGCCGTGGTGACGGCGGCCACCAGCGCGAGGGAGTTGCGGATCACCTCGGCGGTGCAGGACGCGGGCACCCCGGCGATGGCGTCGGACGGGACCACGACCTCGTAGCCGAGGTTGACGGCGTCGAAGACTGTGTTCGGGATCGCGATGTTCGAGGAGACCCCGGTGACGACGAGGGTGCGGACCCCGAGGTTGCGCAGCAGGGCGTCCAGGTCGGTGCCGGCCATCGGGGAGAGCCCGTGCAGCCGGCGGACCACGAGGTCCCGCCCGTCCACGGTGACGGGGGCGGCGACCCGCACCGCGTCACTGCCGGTCAGCTGCCGTACGGGCAGCTTCCCGGCGGCCCGGAAGAGCCGTGCGTTGGTATTGGCCCCGAGCCCGTCGGGCCGTCGCTCGGCGACCGCGTGCACCACCTGCACGCCGGCTGCGCGCGCGGCGGCGACGAGCGCGGCCACCCGGTCCAGCATCCCGGAGTCGCGGGCCTCCTTCGCCAGTTCGGGCAGGGCGCTCTCCTCGCCCACCACACCGTTCTGGCACTCCACGGTGAGCAGCGCGGTGGTGGCCGGATCGAGTTCGGGCATGACTCCCCCTGGCGTGGCGACGGAAGAGCACGCATGATTCCTGACACACAGTCAGATGTGAAGGGGTGCGGGACGGATGGACGGGACGGGTGCGCGGACGGCGCAGCGGCGGGGCCGGCGGATCATGATGAGCGGCAAGGAGGTGGACGCGTTCCTGCGGGAGCAGCGCACCTGCCGGGTGGCCACGGTCTCCCCGGACGGGCGCCCGCACGTCGGTGCCCTGTGGTTCGCCTGGGACGGCACCTCGCTGTGGCTGTACTCGATCACCCGCAGCCGCCGCTGGGCCGACCTGCGGGCCGACCCGCGGATCTCGGTCGTGGTGGACGCCGGGGAGGATTACGGGGAACTGCGCGGGGTCGAGCTGTCCGGCCGCGCGGTCTTCGTGGGCGAGGCGCCGCGCACCGGTGAGCCCTGCCCGGAGCTGCTGGAGCCGGAGCGGATCTTCCCCGTCAAGAACTTCGGGATCGAGGAGATGCCGCACGACGGCCGGCACGCCTGGATCCGGCTCACCCCGGAATCGGTGGTGTCCTGGGACTTCCGCAAGATCTGACGTTCCTGACGCGCCGCTGCGCCGGACTCCGTCCGTCGGGCCCGGGCGGGGCCGCCGGACTACACCGCCGCGGCCGCCTCCTGGAGGGCCGCGACGGCGGCCCTGATGGAGGGCCGGCGGCCCGCGTCCGTCCGCCAGACGACGTACACGTGCCGGCGGACGGTGTCGCACACCGGCAGCAGCCGCACCCCGGGCGGCACCGGGCCGCGGCCCAGCCGGGGCGTCACGCACACGCCCAGCCCGGCCTCCACGAAGGCCAGCTGGGTGTGGTGCTCCTCGGCGATGTGCGCGATGCGCGGCTCGACCCCGATGCCGCGCAGGGTGAACACCAGCCACTCGTGGCAGAACTGCCCCTCGTTCCACGAGATCCAGTCGTCGTCGGCGAAGTCCCCGAGGGAGATCTCGGCGCGCCCGGCCAGCGGGTGCCCCGCCGGGACCGCGATGTCGGCGGCGTCGTCCAGGAGGTGGGCGCGGGACAGCTCGGCCGGCACCGGCATCCGCTTGTTGTGCCAGTCGATGGCCAGCGCCATGTCCAGGTCGCCGCGCACGACGGCCGCCATGCTCTCCTCGGGCTCCCGCTCCCGCACCAGGGCCCGCAGTTCGGGATGGCCGGCCCGCAGGGCGTTGAGGGCGCGGGGCAGCAGCCCCCGCATGGCGGTGGGGAAGGCCCCGATCCGCAACTCCCCCACCGCGCAGCCCCGCTGGGCCTCCACGTCGGCCTGCGCGAGCTCGACCTGGGAGATGATCCGGGCGGCGTGGTCGGCGAGCAGCCGCCCGGCGTCCGTGAGCCGGACCCCGCGCCCGTTCTTCGCGAGCAGCGGCTGGCCGACCTCCCGCTCCAGCTTGGCCATCTGCTGGGAGACCGCCGATGTGGTCACATGGAGGCCGCCCGCCGCACCGCTGACCGAGCCGTGGCGGGCGAGAGCGTCGAGGGTGCGCAGGCGCTCCAGGTTCAACATGTAAGCGATGCTACGCCTTCCGTCGAAGGAACTCTCGCTTGTCCTACGAGGTCGGGCACAGCAGAGTGAACCGCATGAGCGCACCGACCACCTCCCGCCCCACCTCCCACTCCCCCGTACAGCAGTCGGTCCGCCGCGGCACCGGCCGTGCCGCCGGCCTGGACTGGCGCCTGCGGTTCGCCCTCCTCTCGGTGGTGTGGGGCTTCAGCTTCCTCCTGATCAAGGTGGGCACCGAGGCGTTCGCACCCTTCCAGGTCGCCCTCGGCCGGGTGTTCTTCGGGGCGCTCGCCCTCCTCGTGGTGCTGCTGGTGCGCCGGGAGCCGCTCCCGCGCGGCCGGCGCGCCTGGGGCCACCTCACGGTGGCCGCGCTCCTGCTGAACACCTTGCCGTTCTCGCTCTTCGCCTACGCCGAGCAGAGCATCCCCTCCAGCCTGGCGGGCATCTGCAACGCCACCTCCCCGCTGTGGGGCATGGCGCTCTCGCTGGTGGCGCTCTCCGAGGACCGCCCCACGCGCCGCCGCTTCGCGGGGCTGGGCCTCGGCTTCCTGGGCGTCCTGACGGTGCTCGGCGCCTGGCAGGGCTTCGCGGGCATCGACGCCAAGGGCACCGCGCTGGCCCTGCTGGCCGCGCTCTGCTACCCGATCGGCTGGATCTACGTCCGCCGCACCCTGGCCGGCACCCCCGGCTCCCCGGTGGCGCTCACCGGGGCCCAGCTGATGGTCTCCACCGTCCAGCTGGCCGCCGTCAGCGCGCTCTTCACCTCGGCTCCGGCCGGCTTCCCGCTGTGGCCGACGCTCGCGGTGGTCGCGCTGGGCGCCCTGGGTACGGGGATGGCGCTGCAGATGCAGTACGGGCTGGTGTCGGAGATCGGGCCGACCACCGCCCAGATGGTCACGTACTTCATCCCGGTGATCGCCACCACCGCCGGCGTCCTGGTCCTGGGCGAGCAGCTGCACTGGAACACCCCGGTCGGCGCGGCGGTCATCCTGGCGGGCGCCGCCCTGACCCAGTCCCGGTCCGCCCCGGGCAAGACCGCCTGACCGGCCCGGCCGCCCGGCGCCGCCCCGCCCCCGCCCCCGCCGCGCTCCGCGGCGGGGGCGGGGGCGCGTTTCAGTCGAAGCGTCCCCCGGCCGCCGGGCGGACCGCCGCGGCCACCGCTTCGGCCAGGCCCCCGACGTCCGCCGGGTCGAGCCCGGAGACGGTGATCCGCACCCCGGGGCCCGCCTGGACGCGGTAGCCCGCCCCGGGGCGCACCGCCCAGCCGGCCGCCAGCAGCCGGGTGACCACCGCCGTCTCGTCTGCGACCGGCACCCACACGTTCATCCCGCTCCGCCCGTGTGCCCGTACCCCCCGCTCAGCGAGCGCGGCGACCAGGCCGTCCCGCCGCAGCCCGTACGAGCGCGCCACGGCCCGCCGGTCCACGGCGCCGGAGGTCCACAGCTCCACCACCGCGTACTGGAGCAGCCAGCTCACCCACCCCGGGCCCAGCCGCTGCCGCCCCCGGACCCGGTCCATCGTCACCGCGTCACCCGTGAGCACCGCGAGCCGCAGGTCCGGGCCGTACGCCTTCGCCGTCGAGCGGATCAGCGCCCAGTGCCGGGTCACCCCGCCGAGCGCGCACAGCGGCAGGTCGACGATCCCGTGACCGTGGTCGTCCTCGATGAGCAGCACCTCGCGGCGGCCGGTCAGCAGCTCCCTCAGTTCCGCGGCCCGGGCGGCGGAGACCGCGGCGCCGGTCGGGTTCTGCGCGCGGGCCGTCACCACCAGGGCCCTGGCCCCCTCCGCCAGCGCCCGGGCCACCGATTCGGGCACCGGGCCCTCGTCGTCGACGGCCACCGGGACCACCCGCAGGCCGAGGGCGGGGGCCAGGTCCAGCACGCTCCCCCAGCCCGGGTCCTCGACGGCCACCGCGTCCCCGGCCCGCAGGTGCGCGGCCAGCACGCGCTCGATGCCGTCCAGCGCCCCCGAGGTCACCGCGAGGGCCCCGGCCGGGACACCGTCGGCCTCGAAGTCGGCGCGGGCGAGCCGGGCGAGGTCCGGCAGCACCGGGTCCTCCCCGTACAGGGTCGGGGCGGCGGCGTACCGCCGGGCGGCCGCGGCCAGCGCCCCGTCCAGCGGGGGCAGCAATGCCAGGTCGGGGTTGCCCTGCGCGACGTCGCGTACGCCCTCGGGCACCGGCATCCGCAGCACGTCGCGCGGCGCGGTCGCGGGGCGGGACCGCACCCGGCTGCCGCGCCGCCCGTCGGTCTCGATGACCCCGCGTTCGCGCAGGGTGCGGTAGGCGGCGGCCACGGTGTTGGGGTTCACCCCCAGCGCGGCCGCGAGCTCGCGCATCGGCGGGAGCAGTGCCCCCGGGGCGAGCGCGCCCGATCCGACGCCCGTTTCGACACTGGCCGCGATTTCCGATGCGCGGCGCCCACTGATCAGATACTCTCCTAGCACAAAAGACATTATGCACTAGTGCAATGGAGTCCGCACCATGAGCGCCACCACCGCCGCCGACTACGAGCCCACCGGCCGCACCGTCCCGAGCCGCGCCCGCGAGCGGGCGCGCTACGACCGCGAGACCGTGCACTCGATACTCGACCAGGCCTACCTGTGTCACCTCGGGTTCGTCCGCGACGGCGCGCCGGTGGTCCTCCCCACGCTGTACGGCCGGGTGGGCGAGACCCTCTACGTGCACGGCTCCACCGGTTCGCGCCCGCTGCTGGCCGCCGGGAAGGCCGACCCGGGCCTGGCGGTCTGCCTCACGGTGACGCACGTCGACGGCCTGGTGCTGGCCAAGTCCGCCTTCCACCACTCGATGAACTACCGCTCGGTGGTCGTGCACGGCACCGCCTACCAGGTCACGGACGAGGAGGAGTGCCGGATCGCGCTGGACGCCCTGGTCGACCAGGTCGTCCCCGGCCGCTCGGCCGACTCCCGGCCCGCCAACGCCAAGGAGCTGGCGGCCACGGCGGTGATCCGGCTCGACCTGAACGAGGTGTCCGCGAAGGTCCGCACGGGCGGCCCGAACGACGACCCCGAGGACCTGGCCCTGCCCCACTGGTCGGGCGTGGTCCCGGTGGCGCCGGCGTACGGGGCCCCCGTCCCGGCCGCCGGCCTGGCCCCCGGCATCTCCGTCCCCGGCTACGTCAGCGCGCTCTGAGGCTCCTGGGCGGGCCGGCCCTCCGGCCCGCCGCCGGCCCTGCGGCGCAACCCGCCCGCGGGCCGGCGCGCCTCGGCCGCGATCAGCGCCCCCACCGCCGCCAGCAGCAGTACGGTGCCCAGCACCACCGCGCCGGTCAGCCGCTCCCCGAGCACCGCGACGGCGATCACCGCCGCGCTGACCGGCTCGATCAGCATGACCACCGACACCGTCGCGGCGCGCACCGCCGCCGCCCCGGTGAAGTACAGCGCGTACGCGAGCGCCGTCGGCACCACGGCCACGTACACCAGCAGCCAGAGCACCCGCGCCGGCTCGGCGGTGTGCGGCAGCAGCCCCTCCACCGCCGCGAGCGGCAGCAGGCACACCGCGCCCACCGCCACCGACCACGCGGTGGTGACCAGCGGGTCCCCGCCCGCCCCGCGCCGCCCGAGCCACCGCGCCCGCAGCGTCATCGCCGCGTAGCCGGCGGCCGACAGCAGCGCCCAGCCGACCCCGAGCGGCCGCACCTCACCGCCCCCGGAGCCCAGCACCAGTACGGCCAGCCCCGCCAGGGCACCGCCGACGGCGGCCACCCCGCCCCGGCCCAGCCGCTCGCCCATCCAGTACCGGCCGCCCAGCGCGATCAGCACGGGCCCCGCCCCGAGGGTGACCACGGTGCCGACCGCCAGGCCGGTCTCGCGCACGGCCCCGAAGTAGGCGGCCTGGAAGAGGGTGAACATCAGCCCCGTGGCGATCAGCGAAGCCGCCGACGGCCGGGCGGGCCGGGCCGCCCGCGCGGGGCGGCGGCGTACGGCGAGCACCCCGAGCAGCACCGCCAGCCCGCCGGCGCAGCGCCAGAAGGACAGGGCGAGCGGACCGAGGTCACTGGCCAGGAAGAGGAGGGAGGCGGCCGCCCCGGCGGTGCCCCAGGCGGCTCCGGCGACGACGAGGTACAGCAGGCTGCGCCCGGCGGCGGGCGAGTGGTTCGACACGTGTTTCTCCGCGCATGCGTGAAGGACGAGGACAGGAGGTCATCGCTTCGCGGGCAGCGCGTACCGGCCCGGGAACTCCCCGGGCGGGTCTTGCGTTCTGCTGGCAGCCGCCCGCGCTACGCGGCGGGAGGGGGAAGCACGGTCATAGGCATGTCCAGCACCCTACGCGGGGTCCGCCGCCCGGACCAGCCCGGAGCGGAAGCCGTCCGCAGCCGCCCTCCCGCGCTCACGCGCTCGTCGGCTCCCGGTCCTGCACGGGCAGCGGCGACTCCTGCGCGGCCACCGGCGCGGGCCGCGAGGACTGCGCGATGAAGGCGCCCCCGAGCACCAGCGCGCCGCCCAGGACCTGGGGGCCGGAGAGCCGCTCCCCGAGCAGCACCCACGCCAGCACGGTGGCGACGACCGCTTCGAGGCAGGCCACGACGCCCGCGACCTGCGGCGAGAGCTTGCGCACCGAGAGCACACCGGTCAGGTACGCGAACACGGTGGCGACCAGCACCACCCACCCCAGCAGCGCCAGGGCCGGGACCCGAACGTCGCCCATGGCGGCGTACCCGCCCAGCACCTGCCAGTCCATCTGCCAGGGGCGGGCGATCACGGTCATCACCAGCATGCCGACGATCATGCCGTGCGCGATCACGCCGAGCGGGTCCGGCGCGTCCTCCGCGTCGGCACCCTGGTCCGCGAAGACGAAGTAGAAGGCCTGGCAGCAGGCGGCCGCGAGGCCGAGGAGCACCCCGAACAGGTCCAGGCGCAGCCCGGCCCAGATCTCGACCACGCAGGCCAGCCCGACGACGGCCACCGCCGCCCCGGCCGCGGCCGCGCGCGTCACGGGCTTGCGCTGCACGAAGCGGATGTAGCCGAGCAGCAGGGCGGGGCCCAGGTACTCCAGCAGCAGGGCCACGCCCACCGGGATCCGCGACAGGGAGGCGAAGTAGAAGGCCTGCACGCCCGCGACGGCGACCAGCCCGAAGCCGGCCAGGAGCAGGGGCTTGCGCCGCACCAGGGCCCGGTGCCGCCAGGCCAGCGGGGACAGCACCAGGGCCGCCCCGGCCACCCTGAGCCACACCATGTGCAGCGGGTCCAGACCCGCCTCGATCAGCGGCTTCGCCGCGACACCCGAACCGCCGAACGCGCATGCCGAGACGAGGGCGAGGCCCAGTCCGGCGTTCTTCCCTGACGCTTGCATCCGGCCATCATGGCAGGGCCGGACAGGAGCGTCATCCGCGAGACGCCTGTTGAGACACACCCGAGATCATCCGGCCGGGAGCCCCCGGATCTGACAGGCCATCAGTCTTGTGTGTTCCGCCCCCCGGGGCTACCTTCCGCCGCACGTACCCGACGAGAAGGGGTGGACGCATGGCTGAAGTCACCGCGGAATCACGCATCGAGGCGCCCGCCGCGAAGCTCTGGGCCCAGCTGACGGACTGGGACGCGTACGGGCAGTGGAGCATGACGCACGCCGACTTCCCGAAGGGCGGCCCCGAGACCCTCGCGGTCGGTTCCACCTTCAGCGAGAACATGAAGATGATGGGGTTCCCCGCCGAGGTCCTGTGGACGGTCTCGGAACTGGAGGAGCAGCGCGTCTTCGCCATCACCGGCAAGGGCCCGATGGGCGTCTCGGTGCTCACCCGCTACACCCTGACCGCCGACGGCGGGGCCACGAGGGTCCGCATCGACGGGGAGTTCACGGGCGCCGCCGTCTCCCTGATGGCGGGCAAGCTCAAGGACTCGGCGACGGCCGCGCTGAACGAGTCCCTGCGCAAGCTGGCCGGCCTGGTCGCCTGACCCCGGCCCGGACGCACGACGAGGCGGGGGGGGGGGGGGGGGGGGGGGGGGGGGGGGGGGGGGGGGGGGGGGGGGGGGGGGGGGGGGGGGGGGGGGGGGGGGGGGGGGGGGGGGGGG
>NZ_JBVJWV010000025.1:0-111658 GCF_055602105.1 Streptomyces sp. NPDC037421 | reverse complement strand
CCCCCCCCCCCCCCCCCCCCCCCCCCCCCCCCCCCCCCCCCCCCCCCCCCCCCCCCCCCCCCCCCCCCCCCCCCCCCCCCCCCCCCCCCCCCACCGGACGGGGTCAGGGGGTCGGGATGGCGGTGACCAGGCCGCCGTCGACGGCGATGTCCTGGGCGGTGATGTAGGCGGAGCGCGGGGAGAGCAGGAAGGCCACCGTCTCGGCGATGTCTTCGGACTGGCCCAGGCGCTTGAGCGGTATCTGGGAGCGGATGGCTCCGTGGGTGGCCGGGTCGGGGTTGGCGGTGTGGAACATCTCGGTGGCGATGTAGCCCGGGCTGATCGAGTTGACCCGGATACCGCGCCCGGCGAGGTCGGTGCCCATCGTGCGGGCCAGGTTGTGGACGGCTGCCTTGGTGGCCGCGTACACCGGGGCGACGGCAAGTCCGCGGTGCAGCGTCCACGACGCGTTGATGACCACCGAGCCGCCGCCGGCCGCGTCGAGCAGCGGCAGGGCCTTGTGGATGGTGAAGAAGGTGCCCTTGAAATTGACGTCGACCGTGTGGTCGAAGTCCCGCTCGGTGACCTCGCTGGTGTGCTGGAAGACGCCGACTCCGGCGTTGGCGAACACCCCGTCCAGGCGCCCGTGGCGCTCCCCGATGCGGTCGGCCAGGCCGTCGAGATCGGCCAGGCCGGCGGCGTCCGCACGTACCGCCAGAAGTCGGGCGCCGCCGTCGGAGAACGCGTCGAGCTGCTTGGCAGCGGCGGCGAGGCGGCCCTCGTCGCGGCCGGTGATGACGACGTGGGCGCCGCGGTGGAGGAGGAGACGTGCGGTGGCCAAGCCCATGCCGCTGGTTCCGCCGGTGATCAGAACGACGCGGTCATGAAAAGAGGTCGGGTCCGTGTTGCTGTTGGTCATGGCACCAGCCTGGTCACCGGCAACGGGGACAACCAGACCCGAACCAACCTGGGTCGCCCAGAGCCACCCGCCCAGTGCCGCGTCAGGCATTGTTCGCCCTGGCGAAATCGCGGTCAGGTGAAGGCGGTTGCGGTACGTTCGGCGCTGCCGAGTGCTGCTGTGAACTGAGTGGCCGTATCTCGACCGATCATGGAACGTGCGGGTCGAACAGGGTTCCTGATGGGGTGATCTTCCAGCTGTACGCGCACCGGAACCGGGCTCGGACGACCCCTCGGCACAAAGAACCGACGGCCCGCCACCCGCTACGACGTCGGCAAGACCGTCAAACGCCCCGAGAGCCTCAAGGCCATCGGCAGGCCAAGCTCAGACGTCCATCAACACGTAGTTGAACTCCACCCGGTTCGCCGTCTCCACCGGAGCCGCCTTCCCGTACCAGCGGTCACGGAACGGGTCCCCAGCCTTCGCCAGCTCCCCGCGCACCGCCCACCGCTCCACGGGCTTCCCGCCGCTCATCTCGTCGAAGGGACCGTCCACGCCCGTCAGCATGAGCACCGCGCGCACCACCCCGCGGTGCGTGAACAGCACGTACGGGCACTCCTTCGCCCGGTCCGGGTCGAACCGCCAGTGCCACCGGTTGATCGTGACCGTCACGTCGTCCGGCATCCACTCGGCCCACCCGTTGCACTGCCGGTTCGCGTAGTCCTCCGGCTTCGTGTTCCCCGGATAGTCGACCATCTTCAAGACGAGTATTTCGGCGCTCTTGGTCTGCATGGTCACGCTCATTCCAGTGAGGCGACCCGACCAGTCCGCACGCCGGCCGGGAACACGAGATTCTAGAACTCCGTTCGCCGCCAAGGCGGAGCTGTCCACGACCCGGTCACTCGTAGAGCAAGGGGCCGAATCATCTCGGCCTCCGGTAGTTCCTCCGAGTCCGGCTCCGCCGTCGGCTTCCGGTTCCACAGCACGGTGAATTTCCGCTCCAGGCGCTGCTTGGCAGACGGCCTTCCCACGCGTTGCGGGGTACCGCGTTCACCCACCAGACGGGTTCCCCCCAGGACATCGAGGGTCACGACCGGCTCGACCACCCACGACGGCGGAGAAGGGCTGTACGGGGCCAACCGACACGACACGACCCCCGATGTCGGCGCGGTCCTGGCCCCGCTGCCCGGGAAGGATCCGTGGAGTTCGTCCGGGAGGCGAGGGACAGGACGATCAGCCACGCGAACCCCACCCTCCGCTGGCGCAGCACGGCGACGACGGCCGCCAGTGCCGCCGTCGCCGGAGAACCGCCGCGCCCGCACACCGCAGAGGAGGACTACCTGCCCCGCCCTTGCACGCTGTCCCCACCCCGGCCGTGGAGTACCCGAACCGGGATCCGCCGGAAGGCCTCGGCGAGTTGCTGGACGAGCGGTTCCCGGCCATGGAGGAGGAGCGGGGCCACGACTACTTCAGCGTGGCCACCACGCAGCAGGGCAAGGCCGGCGGCTGCCCCGGTTGGACTCAGGGGCCGGACCGGCCCGACTGCGCCGGCTGCGGTACCCCGCATGGAACACCTCCTCGGCGCCACGGCGACCGAACCGGGCACGGGCCGCTGGCTCCCCCCGGACGACGGCGACCCCCGCCACGACCGGGCCCACGTTCCGGCCTGGCGGGCCGAGGCGGACCCGGCCGTCCCGGCGCGGGCGGGGGGCTCAGTTGCTCGTCGTGGCCAGCTTCGCCGCGAAGCCGAGGAACACCGCTCCCGCCCCGGTCGTGAGGCCCGCCGACAGCTTCCGGCGGCGGCGGAACTGCGAGGCGAGGTACGTACCGCTGAAGATCAGCACGGTGACGTACGCGATGCTGATGGCCTGGTAGACGACGGCCAGCAGGGCGAAGGACAGCCCCGGGTACGCGTACCCGGGATCGACGAACTGGACGAAGAACGACAGGAAGAACAAGATCGCCTTCGGATTCAGGACGGTGATCACCAGCGACCGCCGGAACAGCCTTCCGCCCGCCGTCGGGTCGGCGGCGCCCGAGGCATCCTCCGCGGTCTTCTCGTCACGGCGTCGCCACATCGCCCACGCCGCCCGGATCATGCCCACCGCGATCCAGGTCAGGTAGCCGGCACCCGCGTACTTCACCACGGCGAACACCAGCTCGTTGGCCTGCAGCAGTGAAGCCAGCCCGGCGGCCGTCGCCACCATCAGCAGGGTCTCGCCCAGGAACATCCCGGCCGCGGCGCGATAGCCGGCCCTGACCCCCAGCCGCGCGGCGACCGACAGCGTGAACAGCGAACTCGGCCCGGGCAGCAGAATGATCAGCAGCGCCCCCAAGGCATAGGTCAGCAGATTCTGCACTCCCAGCATTTCGGCACCCTTCTTCCCGCCCGTCGGCCTCCGGCGGGCGGGCGACCGCGCTCCAGGGGAGCGGCTATCCGACGTTGTTCCCCGTGCGCACGTTGTGCGCGCTCACCATCTCGTCGACCTCACTGATCCGCTCAAGGGCGTACTTCTCACTGATGTGGGTGAAGTTGTCCGCCCAGAAAGCACCCAGCTCGTCGATGTCGAGCAAGTCCTGATCGCCGAACCTGGCGAACATCTCCTCCCGGTCGTCCCGCGTCACGGTGATTCCCAGGGCAGTCAGGTAGCGGTCGATCTCATCGCTGCTCTTGAAGAAGTTCGGCCGGTCGTAGTCGACCAGCAGATCCCATGCCGGACTGTTCGGCAACGGAATGAAGCGGGAGAACTCCACCGAGGAGAGCTCGACCTCGCCCAGCATCTGCCGGATCCCGGCGATGGTGCGGTCCAGCGTCTCCGGCCGTTCTCCCGGAGCGCCCGCGATGTACGAGGCGTGAACCGAGATGCCGGCCTTGTTCAGCATGCGGATGGCTTCGAGATTGGTCTCGCCGGTCGTCTTGTTCTTCCGCTGTGCCTCGAGCATTTCGGGATCGGCGGCGTCCAGCCCGATGTTGGCACGGGTGACACCGAGTCGCCGCAGCTTGTCGACGTTGTTGCGCTTGGTGAGCCCCAGGGCGCGCGCGTAGACCATGACCTGCAGCTCGCCGTCGTCGATGCGGCGCTTCAGGTGCGATGGGGTGGAGTCGATGAGGGCGTCCACGTAGCGGGGACTGGCGGTGAAGCTGTCGTAGACCTCGAAGAAGAGGTTGATGCCGTGCTCGCGGTTGTACTGGTCGATCGTCTTCCAGAAACCGCGGGGATCGCCCGTGTTGACGGTCAGGTCCGCGATGGAGCAGTAGGTGCAGCGCTTGAAGCCGTTCTCGCAGCCGCGTGCGTTGTTCACCGTCACCGGTCGCACCTGGTGGCCGTGGAGGTGACCGAACTGCGTCCGGTAGTTCTCGGCGTAGACGTCGAGCACGTCGTCGATGAAGGACAGGTCCGGAATCGTGTTGCGCAGCGAGAGCGCGTACTTCGGGGCCGGATTGATGTGGGTCCTGCCGTCGTGCCGGTAGGCGAGCGAGGAGACCTCGGATAATGATCCGTTGCCGTCGAGTAATGCGCGGATCAGCTCCACGAAGGGAATCTCGCCGCCGTCGTTGGCTATGACGTAGTCGATCTGCGGCCGGTTGCGGAGGATCATCTCGGGGAAGAAGATCGCGTGGTCGTCGCCGAGGACGACCCGGGCCCCGCACGCCTTGGCCGTTTCGGCGATCTTCAGGGCTTCGGAGTAGGTCGGGGTCAACGCGCTGATGCCGACGACATCGGGCATGAAATCCCGAACGGCCCGCTGGACGGTCTCGGTGTTGCTGATGCCGCCGTCGACGACTCGGATGTCAACGCGGTCGCCCAGCGCTTCTCGCGTCGCCGTGGCGAGCTGGACGATGCCTATGTGCGGGTAGCAGGCGTAGTTCGAGGCGTTCCGGTTGTCCGTGGGGTTGGGGGCGTTCGCGAGCAGTAGCTTCAACGTCATTCCATCACCTGGTGCAGGGGAAGCGAAGCGGACGGCCGGCGGAGGCACGTCCGTACGGATCATGAACATTTGCACAAGGGATGTGCATGTACCAGGCATCAATCAGCCAGTGCGGCAGTCGGAACCGGACATTCTGATTCCGTTCGGTCCAGACGCGTCGTGCCGTCCAGTCCGCTCTCACTGGTGATCGTCATACGGAGGTTCTCCGCGCGCGGCCGCCACCGCCACCGCGGGGATGCGCGGCGCGAGGGCCGGAGTCGGCGGCCGGGACAGGAGGAACACCCAGGCGAAGGCGGTCCCGAGCCCCGCGGCGTGATCCAGCGCGGGGTCTGCCCGCGCGGCCAGTCCGCCCCGCACGAAGGCCCGTTCGGGCAGGTTCTACCCCGACGGCGAAGCACGAGACTCCACCCGGCAGGACGCCGGCCCGTCCGGATCCCGCTGCCCACCGGCACCACCTGACGCGCGGCGACCGAGGCGTTGCGCGGGTCAGCCGTGGTCCTCCCATTCCGCCCGGCAGAACCGGGCCCCGCTCACCACGGTGTCCCCGGCTCTGGCAGCCCGTACGTACATGTTGAGACCGTCCACCCCCAGATCGCCGCCACAGCCGATGCGCAAGCCCAGATCCCGCTCTTCGACGTGCCGGATCAGGGCTGCGTCAACGGCAGAGACCTTCATGCCGATCAGCCGGATGCCCGCGAACTCGACCTGGGGCCCGGTCCGTCCGTGAATCGTGACGGCGCCGAGGGTGGGAGGCCGGTTGTAGCCGCAGGAGTAGTGGGCGGTCACGCCCACGTGGTCGAAGCGGTCCTCGGCCAGGACCCACTGCCCCTGGCCTTCCCACGGCGTTCCGAACGGATACCGGCCGTGGCGGGACGCCGGCTCCTCTCCCAGCGCGGCAGCCACCTCCTGCGGCTTCATGCCGAACCCGAGAGGACCGACGCTCTCCAGCGGTGTCCACTCCCAGTGCCCTCGCTCCTGCTCGGCCCGTACGGGCCACGCCCCCGCGTTCGGCGGCTCGTCACGGACGTCGCGCCAGCGGACGACCGGCGCGGACCCGAAGGGGTCCTCCGCCAGCTCGCGGCAGACCAGCAGCGCATTGGTGATCACCGTGTCCAGCCGCTGCGTGTACCCCTCGGGCGTCAGTCCCCGCTCCTGTGCGGCGCCCATGGACACCCCCCACGCCTCGATCTCCGGATCACCGCTCCGGTTCACCCGCACGGAAGTCCCCTCCCGGCGGGCGAGGTCCAGGACGTCCGCCCGTACCTCGGACGGCACCCGGGCTATGAGGCCGATGTCCCGAAGGCGTACCAGCGGCCCCTCCATCGCATCGACCGCCACGGCGACCAGGCCGCCGTCCTCGCCGTAGACCGCGGTCACGCCCCAGTCGGTGTAGCAGCCCCAGCCGATACCGCTGCCCAGCCCTTGCGAAACGTGGGCGACCGCCCCGTCCAGGGCCGATGCCACCTCCTCAGGGTTCATCCCGAACCGCAACGGCCCCACTGCCGCCAACGGTTCGAGCACCCACTCCACCCGCTCCCCGGGCTTCCTGTTCCACCAACGCACGGCGGCCTCCACCATCGTTCCGAACACCCCGACGGCACCCGCCGGTGATCTTGCGACCCAACGTAGGCGCAGCCTCCGACAATGCTTGTCGGCGAGGTCCTCAATCGCCTGGTCAGCGGCGTCTGGCAGACTCCGCGGCATGGGAATCTTCAAGCGGGCCAAAGAGGCGGAGAGCGCTGGTCAGGCCGGGGAGCGAGCCGGCCTGAGCACGCTGCTGCTTCAGGGCGAAGAGATGATCGAGCAGTTGGGTCGTGCCCACATGTCCTGGGGACTCGGATCGGCGGACCGCTGGGGTCTGGACCAGACCGCCGGCGTCATCACCTGGACCTTCCCCGACAAGACAGCCACGGCGCCCGCACAGATTCTCGGCAGTTTCAGCCCCGGCTCGGGCTCATGGCTCTGGGCTTGGGCCAACGAGAGCATCCTCCCCGAAATGGGCCGCGAAGCGCGGCGCTTCCGGGACTGGGCAGAGGCCAACGGGCATCCAGGCCTCGCCCAGCCCGAGATCGACGCCGACGAGCAGGCCGCTTCGGCGCTCGTGGCCCTGGCCGTCCGGGTCACCGGTGCGACCGGCTATTACAAGGCGCCGGGAGGCAGCTCCTTCGTGATCATCACTTTCGGACCGGTCACGCTGACCCATGCGGACGGCAGCGTCTCCGCCTTCGACATCGACGTCGACATCGACCGGCGACCGTGAATCGGGCCCGGGCCCGTCCCAGGACGAACGTGACAGCATGCGGCCATGCCGCCCCTGCACCCCAACGGTGACCATGCGATCACCGCGATGTACTCCGTGCCCGACGACGCCTGGTACTTGGAACTGGAGCGCGTCGCCGGGCAACAGCACCTGGCGACCGCGATCGTCCCCGACGAGGATCCCGCACGGGAGCCGACGGTGTGCTTCCACCCCTGCGGAGGGCGCGCGGAGGTCCCGTACGAGGTGATGCGCTGGTTCATGGACCAGGTCGACGAAGAGGTCCGTGCGTCCCGCGCCTGGATGCGGCTGAGGCCTGAGCTCGTCGAGGTCATCCACCGGTTGCGCCAGGAATACATGGGGGTCATCGACGACGACGACTTCCCGCAGGTCCTGGCCGAGGTGCGCGCCACGCTCCCCGAAGCGGATCTCCCCGCCGTTCTGGAGGCCGCCTTCGGGCGGAACCCCGACGGCACCACGGTGGACGCCCAAGGAGACGCGACCTGACCCCGGCCGGGAGTCCTCGCCGGCTCGCGGACGAGGCCTGCGGGCGGACGTGCCGGACACATCGGCGATGCGGAACGGCTTCGCTCACTCACCGTTGCTTTCGGAGACAGGAAGAGGCGCAGCGAGCGACGCGAAGCCTCGATTGGACGGTTCGTGCTGGCCGGCCCGGTGATCCCGGCTGTGTCCTTGCGGTCACTTCGCCCGTACGAAGGCGCTGATTTCGGCTGTGCCGGGGCGGTAGCCGTCGGACGTGTCCACGAGCAGGGTGGGTGCGTCCAGGGAGATGTCAGCGAACTCTTCCGGTTTGTAGGTGCCGGCGGCGATGTCGGTGAGGAGCCGGTGGTCGCCGTGGGCGGCTCGGTGCGTGTCCGAGGCGGCTCGGTTGGTCATGCGCTCGATGATGGTCGGCGTCGGCGTGGTGCAGCGGATGATCCGGAGGTCGGCGATCCGTGTGAGGGGTTCGAGGCCGGGGCGCCAGAGCCGGTCCTGGTAGGCGGCCTCGGCGACGGCGGTGACGCCGGCCTTCAGGAGCACGCCGAGGGTGTCGAAGAAGGCGTGCATGGCCGGGATGTTGAGGGGGTCGTGGCTGCCGGGCCGGTGGGCGGCGGTGCTCATGACCATGCCCTGCTTGATCTCGTCGCGGATGATCGCGGGGCATCCGAGCTCGTGCTGGAGGCTGTGCGCCAGGGTGGTCTTCCCGGTGGCGGGTGGGCCGCTGACTACGACGAGGGTGGGCCTTGCCGGCATGTGGCGGAGCTCCCGAGGGGTGAGCGGGTACGTCGGCGTCTGGTCAGGCGCGCGACCGTGCGTGGATCCGGCTGTCGGTCGGCCCAGCGGTCAGCGGCGGGCGGCGCGTTCGTCCACGTATCGGGACAAGGGCGCCCAGGAAGAGGTCGGCCGGCGCAGGGCCGTGGGCGGTGTCGAGGGTGTCGAAGCGGGGCCGGAAGGCGTCGGCTTCGTGCACGCTGTGGACGAAGGGCGGCGTTCGCGCAGGCAGGGGGAAGACCGCGGGGGCCGTGATCCTACGGGAGGCGGCGGGTCCGCCGCGTGACTGCTTCGTCCATGACGGGCGGACCCACTGCACTACCGATTCCAACGGTTCCACCTGGTCAGCCGCCGTCGACGTACGCGCGGGCCGCCACCATCACGTCGCGCCGCCGGCCGTCGGCGATGCACTGGGCCGGTGCCTCGTCCTCCAGCTGGGGGTTCATCCCGATCATCCAGGCGCGGGCCGTGTGGAGGCTTTCGGCGTCCTGGATGAGCTGGAAGACCTGTAGCGCGGCGCGCAGGCGCTCCTCCGCTTCGGGGCGGGGGATGGTGGCGCCCGAGGCCCACTTGCCGACCTGCTTGGGATCGCTGATGTTGGCGATCCGCGCGGTCAGGCGCTGCCCGAGGTTCTCCTGCAGGAAGCGGGCGATCTCGCTGATGCCCATGCGCACGGAGGCCGCGTGGGCCCGTTCGGCGCTGGCAACGCTCTTCGCGACGGCGACGGCGACAGGGGACGTGGTGGTGTCAGAAGGCATATCGGGTCTCCCTCGTTGCCCTGACTGCGCGCCCGTTCGGCGGCGGGTCGCGTGCTCAGGCGACGGGTGTAGGTGTGTGCGCCCGCGGGGACCTGGCTGTCGCGTGCTGCCGCGAAGGCAGACGGAGGGGACGCTCGGTCTCGGCGAGCTGCGAACGCTTCTTGCTGTGTTCCCGACCCGCCGGGAAGCGTCTACCAGGGCGGGGGGAGTGGGCCGGCCGGCTAGCGGTCGGCGTTCACCATCGATGTATTCCGGTCCACGGGGATCCGGCACATGGGTGACTGGGGAGGAGGCCCGGCGGCGTGACGCTCGTGTCGGGCGGTGGTGCGGCGATTGGCAACGCGAGCCCGATGCGTAAGAGCGCCTTCACGGCGCAACCGGTGTCACTCATGAGATCCCCCACATGCTCCAAGTCGGTCGGTGTACTGGTTAGGTTACCCATTATCACCTTCCAACTCCACCTCTTAGGCAGAATCCGCCGTGTTGTCGACGGACGGTCAACTTGGGGGTTTCGGCGCTGACTTCATCCCTGACCTGTGGTGATACCCACCGGCCCGGGGAGGGTCGGTGGCCTGGGGGAGGGGGAAGCCGGGTTGATTTCGTCCTTTCGGAGGATGCGGCTGTGGTCGTTTTCAGGTTGGTTTCAAGGTTGATTTAGTGGTGGGGTTCCCGGTGGGCTCCCGGTGGGGCGCGGCCGGGGGGGCCTGGGGCGGGTCCGCGGCCCCCGCCCAGCCCCGCCCCCGCCCACAGCGCGTCACAGCATCGTCAGCCCGTACTCGTCGGCCACCCGCAGCAGGGCGTCCGACTGGGGGAAGATGAAGGTGGACTCCTCCTGCGTCAGCTCCACGTCGTTGAACACGGCCCAGCACTGGCGCATGCCGAAGCGGGAGCGGTAGGCGATGCCGTGGATGAGGCGCTCCTGCTCCCCGGGTCCGGTGCGCTGGGTGATGGCCCATGCCGAGATCTGCCGGGTGATCCGGCGGTTGAAGCCCTGGATGTGCTCCGTGGTGAGCCTTTCCACGTCCTGCTCCGCCAGCTTGTCCTTGAGTTCGCGCGAGAGCGTCGCGAGGGTCCGCTCGTCGTCCACGTCGAGGAAGCGGGCCTCCCGGGGAGGCCGCAGGCGGACCAGGATGTGGCTGGTGGTCCAGTCCCGGGGGATCTTCCCGGGGGTCATGAAGGCCGGCTCCTGCCAGTCGTCCGCGATGACCTCCCGCATGGCGGGGTGCACGCGGAAGGGGGCTAAGGCCTCGGCGAAGCAGCCGTCGTGCTCGGAGGCGCAGTAGAGGGTGCCGTAACTGACCAGGCTCCAGCGGTTTCCGCCCGTCCGCGCGTGGTCCTCCTGGCTGATCGTTTCGTACTTGACCGGCTCCTTGTGCTTTCCCAGGCGCCAGATGCCGTGGTCCGGCGCGGGGACGAGGGCGACGTCCAGCTGTGCGGTGTCCGGGCTCATGCGGCCGCTCTCCTTGCTCCGGCCGCCCTCCATGGGGCGCGGGCCGGTGATGCTCATGGTTCTCCGGAGGCCGGGCCCGCGGGCGCGGGGCGGTCCGACCGCCGGGAGAGCCGGTCTCTTTACGGTGTGGTGCTCGTGAGGGGTGCTCAGGAGCGGGTTTCCTCACGTGCGGTGTGCTCATGTGATGGGCGGGTCATGCGCTGATCGCGTCCGCCGTGCGGCGCACTGATCCGTGGCACGTGCCGAACGATCATTTTGATGCTCGGATACGACCGAAGCGACCGGGTTGCGGTGGCCGACGGGGGCGCACGAAGGAACACGGGGGGCGCATGCGGGGGCGATCAGGCCCCACCCGCCCCGCACCGGGCGAGATCGACCTCCACCGCGACGGCTCCGGCGTCCCCCGTGAAGGAGAGCACCACGCGCCCGCCGCCCGCCGCCACCGGGTGCGCGGAGATACCGCGTACGGGGCTCCCCGCGGCCAGCAGCAGCCGGCACCTCCCCGTGGCGGCGTCCCAGACGCGGACGGTCCCGTCCGCCGCGCCCGAGGCGACGAAGCTGCCGAGGCCGCCACCCGCGTTCCACACGGCCAGGGCGAGGACGGCCGCCGTGTGCCCGGTCAGCGGCTCGCCCAGGGGGCGGTGCTCGCGCAGGTCCCACAGCCGCACCGTGCCCTTGTCGCCGCCGCTGGCCAGCAGCGGCGGAAGTCCGCCGTCCGGGCAGGGGTTGACGGCGACGGCGTGCAGCAGGCCCTGGTCGCAGCGCAGGGGCGCGCCCAGCGGGCCGTGTTCCGCGTCCCACAGCCGTACGGTGCCGTCGGATCCGGCCGAGGCGAACCAGTCCGCGCTCTCCCCGTTCTCCCCGCTCGAAGCGGCCGCCACGGCCCGGACCCGCAGGTCGTGCCCGGTCCACTCGCCGAGCGGGCCGGGGGCGTCCAGGTCCCACAGCCGCACCGTCTCGTCGTCCCCGCCGCTCAGCAGCAGGTGCCGGCCGCTCGCGGTGGTGCAGGCGGCGAGGGCGCGGACGGGGAGGAAGTGCCCTTCGAGGACGTCCGGCAGAGGCTGCCGGGTCTCCGCGTCCCAGAACCGGATGCCGTGGTCGTCGTACCCGGCCGAGACCAGGACGCGCCCCTCCCGCCGCCGGGCCCAGGCCAGCGCGGACGGCGGCCTGCCGGTGTCGATCCGCGCGACCGCGTCCCCCGTGCCGATGTCCCGTACGTCGATGTACGGGTGGCCGCCGCTGAGCGCGAACCACGACGGGCCGCGCAGGTCCCCCGTCCCCTCCGGCAGGAGCAGGGCCCCGCCCGTCGGCGCCGGCCCGGACGGTGTCCGGGCGGTGGTGAGCGCGCGCTCCAGGACCTCCCGGTTCCACAGGCGCAGCGTGCCGTCGGTGGAGGCGGAGGCGAGCAGCTCCGAGCCCGCGACCGAGCCCGCGACCGGGACCGCGACCGGGACCGCGACCGGGGCGAGGGCCGTCACGGCGGCGGTGTGTCCGCTCAGCAGCCCCGGCGGCTCCTTCGCGGCGGTGTCCCACCGGGATATGTCCCAGACGGCGATGCGGCTGCCGGTGCCGGCCGCGAGGAGGTGGCGTTCCCCCCGGCCCTCCTGGCCCCCCTGGCCTTCCAGGGGGAGCGCGGCCAGGCTGGTCACCGGCCCGCCGGCGCCGGTGAGGGTGGCGAGCGGTCCGCCGGTGCCCCAGACGGTGACGCTCCCGTCCGCGTGCCCGGCCGCGACCGTCCCGGGCCGCGTGGTCGGGGCGAGCACCCGTACGTCGGCCGGGAACTCGAACCGGGCCACCTCCGTCCCGGCCGCCGGATCCCGGAACACCAGGTGCGCGTCGTCGGCGATCGCCAGCAGCGGCCGTCCGGGCGGGTCCTCCACCGCCGCCAGCGCGGTGGCCGTCGTACGCGGTGTGTCCCCGGGCAGGGCGAACAGGTCCAGCGTGCCCATCCGCTCGTTCCACCAGGCCACCACCCCGTTCCCGTCGACGCAGACCACCGCGAGTTCGTGCCCGCCGTCGCGGTACGCGCACACGTCGGCGATCCAGATCCCGCCGGGCTCGTGGACCTGGTCCAGGCGGCGGCCCGTCACGGGGTCCCACACGCGCAGGGTGCCGTCCGTACTGCCGGACACCAGCAGCGGCGACTGCGCCGGGCGCGGTGCGAGGAGCAGGTGGCGTACGGACCCCTCGTGCGCGCCGATCGGCTCGCGGACCGCCGTGCCCTCGACGGCGTCGATCAGTTCGATGCCGCCGTCGTCGTCACCGGCCGCGAGGGCGGGACGCCCGTCGGGTGCCGGCACCGCCGCCAGGGAGCGCACGGTGGTGCGGAGGGCGGCTAGGACGTTCACCGGCGGCGCCCACTGGGACCACAGCACCGCCAGCGGTGCCGCGTCCCCCGGTGTACGCGGGCGCGGGAGCCCGGGGTGGCGCAGCGCCGTGTACGCCAGGTGCAGGCTGGCCAGCCGCGAGGGGCGGTCCGCCCGGTGCAGGTACGGCTCCACCGCCGCCCACGCCTCCAGCCACGGCCGGCCCTCCTGCCCCCGTCCCGGCCCCAGCAGCCCGCGGATCGGGCTGCCGGTCAGCCACGGCAGCACCTCGGCCGGCACGTGCGCGTCGTCCAGGACCCCGCCCAGGCGGGCGTGGCGCGCGAGGTGGCGCCGTACGTACGGGTGCGGGGCGGTACCTTCGGCGGCGCCGCCGGTGGTGTGCGGCGCGGCCAGATCGGCGAGGGCCCCCGCGATGCGGGCGTGCACGGCGGCGTCGTCGTCCGCGTACCCGTCCCCGTACGCACCCTCCGCTGCCCCGGCCCCCGCAACCCCATCAGTCCCACCGGCCCCGTCAGCCTGACCACCCTCATCGGCCCCATCAGCCTTATCGGTCTCATCGGTCTTATCGGCCGGGTCGTCCTGAGCGTCCGTCATTCCCATCCCCCCAACAGGCACCCGGCCTCCCACGGGCCAGGCGCGCAGGACCGCGGCCAGCCGGTCGTGCGCCGGCCGGTACACCCGCTGGTCCTCTTCGACGTCACGGGTGAGATACCCAGCCAGACGGCCTTCCAGCAGCACCCGGATCTTGGCGTCGGCGTCCTCGACGTCACGGCCCGCGACGGCGGACGCCACGGCCGGCCACACCTCGCCCCAGGCGAGGCCGCGCCCCTGCGCGAAGGCCGTCGCGCGCAGCAGTGCCAGCGCCTCGTCCGCCCTCAGGCCGTCCTCCGCCGCCCGCACCAGATCGTCCTCCAACAGCCCCGCCGTGCCCTCGCCCAGCCGCTCCAGCCAGTCGGCGTCCGCCAGCAGCCGCGGCCCCTCGGCGCGCAGCTGGTGCGCCGCCACACGCGCGTCGAGGAAGGACCGCCCGACCGCCCCGGCCACCGTCCGTGACACCTCGGCCAGGTCGTGCCCCGCCCAGCCGCCCTCCCCGTCCAGGAGCGCCCGTACGTACCCGGCCACGTCCGCGCTCATGTCCTCGCCGTCGGTGCGCAGCACGGCCGCCCCGGGGAAGGCCTCCCGCAGCCGCCCCAGCAGGTCCGGGTCCCCACCGTCCCCACCGTCCCCACCCTCCCCGTCGCCGTCGCTGCTGCGTACGGCCACGACCAGCCGCACCCCGCGCCGCACGGGCAGCGCCCGTCCGGCGGCGGCCGGGTGCGAGAGGTGCCCGGCCAGCGGCAGCAGCACCTGGTGCACCAGCGCCGCCGGGTCGGTCGCCTCGTCCAGGGCGTCGACGACGACCGTCACCATCGGGCCGGGGGAGGCGAGGAACCCCCGCAGCCCCAGCTGCCAGCGGCTCAGGTGGTCCCTGCCCGAGGGGTCCGGGGCGGCCCCCAGCTTCCGCGCGATGACCTGCAACAGCCCCAGCGGCTCCCGGTTGTGCGCGGTGACCGCGATGGTCACCGCGCCCTCGTCCGGGACGGTGTACGGCGGGCAGTGGCCGACGGCCGCCGCGTACAGGTCCGAGGCCCTGAACCGCGCGTCGCTCAAGGTCACCGCACGGCCGAGGATGGCCGACTTCCCGCTCGCGGTGATGCCGGTGACGACCAGGACGCCGGGCGCGCCCGTCAGGAAGGAGACCACCGCGGTGTTCAGCTCCCTGCGGCCGGAGAAGTACCAGCCGGGATCGTCGGCGCCGGTGCGGCCGCTGGCCTTCTCCAGCCAGTAGCCCAGGTCCTCCAGGCTCGCCGCCACCTCCTGCCGGCTCTCCTCGACCGCGGCCTCCTCCGGCCGGTGGCCCGGGTTCGGCAGGGCCGCGGTGGGGACGTGCAGCTTGCCGCCCATGAGCGGGCGGCAGTCCAGGGACAGCCTCCGGCCCTGTTCCCTGCCGATCGCCCGCGCCGCCTGGTACAGGGCGCGGCTGAACTCGTCCATCGTCAGGTACGGGCGGGTGATCCCGCCGGCCGTGCGCAGCCACTTGTGCGCCCGCCGCAGGACGAGCGCGAACTCCCCGCCCATCACCCGCATCCTGGGCGCCGCCGTGGTCAGGACGTTCAGCGTCGCGTCGGCCGTCCGCCCGGTGTCCAGGCTCTGTACGAGCTCCAGCAGCTCCGGCCCGATGGCGGCGGACTCGCACATGTTCACGATGACCAGCACGTCCCGGGCGTGCGAGTCGAGCGCGGCGATCACGATCTCCGTCGTACGCAGCCCCGTGGCCAGCAGCCGGCCGGGGTCGGTGTTCCGCAGGACCGCGAAGTGCCTGCCCGCGCCCCCGGTCAGGCCGTGGCCCGTCACGTACAGCACCACCGGCACGTCCGGCTCCACCTCCCGGATCCCGCCCGTGTCCAGGAAGCGCTCCACGTCATGACGGCTCGTCACCGGCCCGCCGGGCGCCACCCGAACGAAGCCGGGTCCCTCCGGCGGCCGCCGCTCCCACCACAGGGACACCGCCTCCAGCTGCGCGCCGACGGCCTGCCGCAGCGCCTCGGTCCCGTCCTCCATGGGCAGGACGTACAAGGCTCCGGCGGACGGCGCCTCCGCGGCCTCCGCCGCCCCCACCGCCCGCTCCACGCCGTCGGCTAAGCCGATCTCGCCCCGCTCCCCGTCCACGGTCCCTATTCTTCACTGCCATGGACAAGCGGCAGCACCAGCACCACCAGCACGGCGGCCCGGACGACGGCTTACCCGACCACATCACCCAGGACGCGGTGGTCGTCGTACCCGGGATCATGGGCAGTACCCTGCGCGACACGACGACGGGCAAGGACGTCTGGGGCATCGGCGGCGTCTCCTGGCTGCTGAAGGCCTGGACCCTGCCCTCGGGCCTGAAGTCCCTGACCGTGACCGAGGACGAGTTGGTGGGCAAGACCGGCCGCATCAAGGCGACCGGCCTCCTCAGGCATTCCGCCTGGACCCCGTACCTCGCCGGCAGCGAGCCGTACACCGACCTGGTCGACACGATCCGCACCAGCGTCGCCGACGACGCCGCGATCCTGGAGTTCGCGTACGACTGGCGGCTCCCGATCGCCGTCAACGGCCGCCTCCTGGCCGACGCGGCGCGCGTCCACCTGACCGAGTGGCGCCGCCACCCCGCCCACGCCGAGGCGCGCCGGCACCGCGTCGACCAGCGGGAGGGGCGGCTGGTCTTCGTCGCCCACTCCATGGGCGGGCTCGTCACCCGCGCGGCCCTCGACCCCGGCTACGACAGCGACCTCCAGGGCGACACCCGCGGCGTCATCACCCTCGGCACGCCCTTCCAGGGCTCGGTCAAGGCCGCCGTCATCCTCGCCACCGGCCGCGGCACGCCCGTACGGCTCCCGCACCGCAAGCTCCGGGCCATGTGCGCCACCATGCCGGGCCTGCACGACCTGCTGCCGCAGTACCGCGGCGTGCGTGCGGGGGACGACGTACGCCACCTCACGCCGAGCGACGTCGCCGGCATCGGCGGCAGTGCGGAACTGGCGCGCAACGCGGCGCGTTTCCACCACGGCCAGAAGGCCATCACCCTGCCCGGGCACCGCTCGGTCGTCGGCGTCAACCAGCCCACCTGGCAGAACCTGACGATCAGCGGCGGCGAGGTCGAGCCGCACCTCGACGGCGCCCGCCAGAACTCCGACGGCAGCTTCATCCGCGACCGGCAGGACCGCGTCCGGTACTTCCAGGTCCACGGGGACGGCACCGTCTACAAGGAATCGGCGGTCCTCACCGACATCGTCACCCACCTGCCGCTGCAACACGGGGACGTGGCCAGGGCGAAGACCGCCCTGGAAGCCGTCACCGAGATCGTCCGCGACGACGTCAACCCCGGCCCGCCCCAGGGCGAAGCCGGCTGCGGCCTGACCGCCCCGGACCTGGTGGAGGCGGGCCGCCCCTGGAAGCTCCGCCTCACCGACGTGGCCACCCTCCCGGGCCTGACCTGCCACCTCACCGACCTCGACGCCCCGTCCCGCCCGACCCCCCTCACCCCGACCTGGGAGGACGGCATCGCCACCGCCACGGCGACCGCCCCGGCCCCGGGCCTGTACCGCATCGACGTCCGCACCCCGGACGGCTTCACCATCACCCAGCTGGTCATGTCCGCCGACCCGTCGGACCCGTTGGCGGAAGCGGAGGACTGACGGGACTGACGGGACTGAGCGGACTGACGGGACCCCGCCTGCTCGGGTACGCGCGGTGTCACTGGTTCCCGATGATCCGGGACAGGCCCGCGTCGAAGAAGTTCTGAGTGCTCGTCGTCACCTCGCGGCCCAGCCGTCGTTGGCGCACCCGCGGCTTAAGCGGCGCCCTTGTCGTCGTCGGTCTGGAAGGTGATGACGTCGACTTCGTCGGTTCCCGCCAGATCCGGGTAGTGGCCCTTGAGGGCTTCCCGGAGTTCGGCTGCGGTCGTCAGCCCTTCAGCTCGGGCGTCCCGGTCGGTGAGGTCACTGACCAGGCAGTGCCTGATGCCGGTCACCTCTGCCGACAGGACGACTTCAGGGTCGCTCTCGAACACCAGCCGTGCCGGGCCGAGCTGCGCCGGGTCCCGGAAGCGGGTGGTCTTGGTCTTGGCGCCGGAGCGGACGACTTCGAGGTAGCGCGGGTTGAACCGAATGATCGGGGGACCGGCCGTCTCGGGGTCTTGGTAGAGCAACGGGTCGAGACCGTTCATGCCCGCCTCCGGGGTCCATCGCTGAGCCAGCGGCATCAGGTCGGCGGCGAGTACGGACCTGAGCCCCGCGGGGGTGGGCACGATGACGCGCATGGTGGGGTAGTGGTCCACGAAGACCTGCCGATCGCGCCCGCACGGGCCGATGACCCCGCGCCCGTGGTTTCCCACGGCGACGATGCAGCGCATCTGGCGGGCGCCCTGGGCCCGCGCAGCTCCCAGAGCCACGAGCTCGGCGCAGGGCCCGCCGGTGAAGTGGTAGAGGTTCACGCCGGCGAACATCCGGTAGTCGGCGGCCATGACCGCGGCACCCACCGTGTGGATCCCGTCTTCATCGGGCCCGGCGTCGGTATGCGCGTCTATGGTGCGGCGTGCCAGCTCCACGAGCTCACGCTCGTCGTCATCGAGAGCTCGTACAGATGACGGGACGTACATCCTTTTGACCTTCTCTTCCTTCAGCAGTCGCCCAAGAGCATTCCACGCCACGCAGGCGGGCTCCACAGGGTTTCGGCTTGCCTTGGCCGGACCCTTGGAGGAGAGCATCGTCAGGGGCCGTCCGCCGGAAGGCGAAGCGCGCTGTCGTAGGGGCCGGGCGGGATGCGGAGGGTGGCGGTGTCGTGGTCGCCGAAGTGCGGCCACGTCGTGTACCCGGCGGCGCCGTCCCCCCCCGTCGGCGACGTGGTCGGCCCGCTCCGGGCCGTGGTCTGACCGCTGTTCCGAGTCCTCGGCCGGCGTCAGCCCGGGGGGACCAGGCGGTTCTCGTGGGCGAAGACCACGGCCTGGATCCGGTCGCGGAGTTCCAGCTTGAGCAGGATCCGCCCCAGATGGGACTTCACGGTCGCCTCCGCGAGGTACAGGGCGGCCGCGATCTCGGCGTTGGACAGGCCGCGACCGACCTCGACGAGCACCTCCCGCTCCCGTGCGCTGAGCCGGTCCAGCCGCTCGTCGCGGACTGCGGTGCCCCCGTCGGCCAGGTGCGGACGGAAGTCCTCCAGCAGGCGCCGGGTGATCCGCGGGGAGAGCACCGCGTCGCCCGCCGCGACGTTGCGGATCGCGGTGAGCAGCTCCTCGGGCCGGGTGTTCTTCAGCAGGAAGCCCGAGGCCCCGGCGCCGAGCGCGGCGAAGGCGTACGCGTCCACGTCGAAGGTGGTCAGGACCAGCACCTTGCTCCCCGGGGAGACCTCGACGACCTGCCGGGTCGCCTCGATCCCGTCCGTCCCGGGCATCCGGACGTCCATCAGTACGACGTCGGGCCGCAGCTCCCGGGAGAGGCGGACGGCCTGGGCGCCGTCTGCGGCCTCGCCGACCGGCGCCATGTCGGGCTGGGCCTCCAGGACCGTGCCGAAGGCCATCCGGAGCAGCGCCTCGTCGTCGGCGATCACGATGCGGATCGTCATGCGGCGCCCGTCCCGCCGCTGTTGAGCAGGAGCCGGGTCCGCACGCCCCAGCCGCCGCTCGGAAGCGGTCCGGCCCGCAGCGTCCCCCCGTAGGCGGCCGCGCGCTCGCGCATGCCGGGGATGCCGTGGCCGGACGGTGCGGCGGCGGGAGGCGCCGGCCGGGGGCCGCTGTCGGTTACCTCCACGCCGACGCTCCCGGCCGAGCACTCGACCAGGACCGTCGCGCGGGTGCCGGCGGGGGTGTGCTTGAGGGTGTTGGTCAACGCTTCCTGCACCAGGCGGTAGACGGTGAGTTGTGCGGTGGCCGGCACATGGGCGTGGCCGCCGCGGACCTCCAGGCCGGTCGGCAGCCCGGCGACGGCCATCTGGTCGGCGAGCGCCTCCAGCCGGGCGATGCCGGGCAGCGGGTGGCGCTCGGCGTCCGGCTCGTCGGGCCGCAGGACGCCCAACGAGCGCCGCATGTCGGTGAGGGCCTGCCGGCCCGTCTCGGAGATCTGCAGCATCGCGGCGGTGGCCCGGTCCGGGGACCTGTGCTGCGCGTACACGGCGGCGTCGGTGAGCGCGACCATGACGGACAGGTTGTGGGTGACGATGTCGTGCATCTCGCGGGTGATCCGGGCCCGCTCCTCGGCGACGGCCAGCAGCGCCTGCTGCTCCTGGTGCAGCGCCAGCCGTTCGGCCCGCTCCTGTACGGCGGCGAGGTAGGCCCGGCCGGTCCGCACGTTCACCCCGAGGACGGCGGCGGCGACCACCGTCGCGGTGAGCGCGACGAACGGGGTCAGGAACGCGCCGTCCGGTGTCCAGCGCAGGCAGGCCAGCACGGCCCCGCCCTCCACGACGGCGGCGGCGAGCAGCGTGCCGCGCCGGCCCGTGTGCGCGGCCGCCGTGTACAGGGCCACCAGCAGGGCGATGTCCGCGGTCAGTTGGACGTCCGCCAGCCACTGGACGAAGGCCGCGGCCACGACGGCGGCGAACACCGCGAGCGGAGCCCGGCGCCGCCCCACCAGGGGCAGCGCCAGGGCGGCGGTGAGCGCCGCCGCCACCGGCAGCCCCCGGGCCGGGTACGTGGTCACGACGTTGAGCAGGAGCAGCGCCGGCAGCACCGAGTCCCACACCAGGGGTGGTACCCGGTCCTGGTGGCGCACCGTCACACCTCTCCGCCGATCGGTCGTCGTGGCGGCCCGGCCGGGGCCGCCACCGCGTACAGCCGCAGCCTAGGCCGCGGGTCCGCGCCGCACATGAGCCCGGCGTCGGAGGTCAATGTGCCGGGGTACGACCACAGGAGGAGACGGACACCTCCCGTGGTCGCAGGCCGGCCGCCGGTCCGGGGTGCCCGGTTGCCACTGCGGTCGCAGTCGGCGGCGACCCGGGGCCGATGCGGCGGCGCGGGCCCGGCGCCGAGCATGGCCGGGTGACCGAAACCATCCCGGGGCTGTTCTGTCCCTTCCGGAAGTCCTCGTCCTGCTGGGCGCCGTCGCGCTGCTGGTGGCGCGCTGGCTCCCTCCGGCCGCCCGCCGGCCCGTCACCGTCGTGGCGGGGGCGGTCCTCGTACCGTCGGCGATCGTGCTGGGCATCGTGGGGATCCGGTGGCAGATGCTGCCGGTCCTGGCCGGCGCCGCCGTCGCCTCGGCGTTCGCCCTCCCGCCCCTGCTGCGGCGCGGTGCCGGCCGACCGGCGTGGCGGGCCCGCTGGTGGCTGGCCCTGCCGGGATCGCTGGCCTGCGCCGGCCTGATCGCCACCGGCCCGGTGGCCGCCTGGGCCTTCCCCGTGCCCGTCTTCCCCGAGCCGACGGGCGCCTTCGCGGTCGGCACCCGGGTGGTGCAGTGGACCGACCCGCTCCGCCCCGAGAGCTTCACCGCCGATCCGGACGACCGGCGCACGGTCGTGGTCCAGCTCTGGTACCCGGCGCGGAAGAGCCCTGCGGGCGTCCCTCGGGCCCAGTACCTGGGACGCACGGAGGGCGAGGCGCGGACCGTCTCGGAGGCCCTCGCCGGCGGGGTCGGCCTGCCCGGTTTCCTGGTCGACGGCGTCCCGAGGGCCCGCAGCCGCGCGGTCGTCGACGCCCCGGTGGCCGGCGGGGGAGAGCGGTTCCCGGTCGTCCTCTTCTCCCCGGGGTCGGGCGGGGTGCGGTCCCAGAACACCGCCTGGGCGGAGGAGCTGGCCAGCCACGGCTACCTGGTCGCCGCCCTCGACCACCCGTACGACTCCACCGTCGTCGTCCTCGCCGGCGGCCGCACGATCCGCGCCACCACCGCCTCCTCCGGGGACCGCGACAGGGACGAGGAGCTGGCCGCCGGCTGGACCGCCGTCCGGGCCGCTGACCTCGGCTTCGTCCTCTCCCGGCTGGAGCGGCTGGACCGCGGTGAGACCGCCGACCCGCTGACCGGACGCCTGGACACCGGCCGCGCCGCGGTGGCCGGCCACTCCCTGGGCGGAGCCGCCGCCCTGCAGGCGGCCCGGCAGGACCGCCGGTTCGACGCCGTCGTCGACCTGGACGGCTACCCCCACGGCCCCACCGCGCCCGCCCTCGAGCAGCCGGCGCTCGCGCTCACCCAGGAGATCACCGCCGGCACCGACCCGCGCTACCTGCCCCGGCTCACCGAGGCCCTCGAGCACAGCACCGCGACGAGCTACCGGCTCACCGTCCCCGGCGCCGGGCACCTCACCTTCATGGACGGCCCGCTCTACCTGCCGCCGGTGCCCTCGATCGTCGGCACACTGGGCCGCACCGAGAGCCCGCGCGTCGTCGCCGCGGCCACCCTCGCCTTTCTGGACGCCGCTCTGCGAGGCCGCCCCGGCGACCCGGCCGACATCCTCCGGGCCTACGGCACGGTCTCGTCGTCATCCGGGGCTCGGGGAACTGCGACGCCAACCCCGTGATCGGCCTTGCGCGCGTGCTGGGCCATCCACGGGTTCGGCCTCGAAGTTCCCCGGGCCCCGGAGCTGTCGGGCCGATCGTGTGACCGTCGTTTGATCCGCTCGTTCTTCCCGGTGCGGGGCGGGGAGAACGCGGTGATCTGCCGGACGCGGAGTGGGAACGCTTGCGGCCGTTCCTGCCGGTGAGGAACGGCCGGTGCGGGCGGTGGCGTGATCACCGGAGGGTTTCGAGGGGACTCTGCACCGGGTCCGGACCGGGGTTCACCGGCGCGATCCCGAGCGGGCGAGGGCGATGGCGCCCGGCAGGCCGTCGGTGACCGGGTAGGGGGTCAGGTCCCAGCCGGAGAGGCGCGCGGCGAGGCGGTCCAGGAGGGGGCCTCGGGGGCCGATCAAGCCGCCTGCCGTCACCAGCGGTTCGCCCCGGCGGGGGCGGAGTGCCGCGGCGCTTTCGGTCAGCAGATCGGCGGCTTCGTCGAGGATCCGCTCCGCGACGGGGTCACCGTCCGCCGCCGCGCCGAACACCACGGGGCAGAGCCGGGCCAGTCGGGCGGGTTCGGACGCGGCACGTGCGCCGTCGATCAGCACGTAACGCAGGGCGGCCGGGTCCGCCCCCGGGGCCGCGGCGGGTGCCGGCGCGGCACCGAACGCTGCGGCCAGGCGGGGCAGCAGTACGGTGGCGGGCCCGCGGCCGTCCAGGGCGCGCAGGGCGCGGCGGATGCCCTCCCGGGCGATCCAGAAGCCGCTGCCGTCGTCTCCGGTGAGCCACCCGCAGCCGTCCGCGGCGGCGGCCAGCCTGTGGCCGCGGATCCGGACCGCGGCCGCGCCCGTTCCGGCGACCAGCGCCAGGCCGTCCGGCGGTGTCCCGGGAGCCGCGGCGAAGGCCACCTCGGAATCGGCCATGACGTGCACGCGTGGGGTCCGTACGCCGTGACGCGCGAGCGCGGCGTGCAGGGCCCGGCGTGCCGGGCCGTGGCCGCTGTCGCCCGCCCGCCCACCCGCCCCGCCCGGGATGCCGGCTCCGGCGAAGCCCGCGACGACGCACGTCACCCGCGCCGCCCGGCCTTCGGGCAGGACTCCGCCGATGGCGTGCGCCAGGCGCTCCTCCAGGAGCGGTTCAGGGACCGAGCGGGCGTTGCCGGCACCGGCCGATGCCGTGGCGAGCAGCGGGCCGCCGTCCGTGGCGGCGACGGCCGCCCGCAGTCCGCTGCCCCCCGCGTCGATGCCGAGCACCAGCGTCATCCGCGCCATCCGCTGGTCACCTGGTCACCTCCATGGCCTGCGCCGGTGGTTGCCGCTGCCTCCGGGGCCTGGGCGCGGTAGGCCGTACGGCTTCCTGGGTGGCCGCCTTCGCCTCGGCGGTACGAGCGTACGTGCGTTGCGGGCGCCATGGCGATGGAGAGCACGTCGAGGACGGTCATCCGGGCGTGCCGGGCGAGGACGACCAGGGAGGCGTGGTCGCCGCCGACGCGGCCGGACCCGTCGAGGCCGTCGGCCCCCGGACCGGCTGTGGCGAACGCCCTGCGACCGCAGAAGCCTTTCCCCGGTACGACTGATCCACCCGCCCGGGTGGATCACCATTCGGCGGCGGCCCGGCGGGGGTTCCCCGCCCCTATAAAGAGGGTGGTTTCGCCCCCTGGCCGTCTGACTGATGGGTCGTCATTCCATGCTGAACGCCGTTCTGCGCCTCGCCGCCACCACCTTCCTCCTGTCCGCCGCCCTCACACCGTCCGCCGCGGCCGCGCCGGCGGCGGCGGACGGGGACACGACGGCCCCCTGCGGTCCGGTCGTGGAGTACCGGGCCTGGGACTGGTGGCGCACCACGACGAACACGCAGATCGCCCGTAACGTGGCGGCCACCGCTTCCGGTGAGCGCTGGCAGTGGCGTGAGGACGTGAACACCTTGTGGCGCGGCGACACGAGGGAGAACGTCGAGGAGATCTTCAAGGCCGGCTTCACCCCGCGCGGGGACCAGCTCATTCCGCTGGCCGAGTACATCGTCAAGGGCGGCGGCCAGCTCAGCGCCCACCTCAGCACCAGCTGCGACGAGAGCGTCGCCAAGCGGTTCGCGACGTACGGGGCGGAGAAGACCGGCTGGGTCTACGAGATCTACGCGCCGGGCGGCATCGACGTGAACGCCACGGCGCAGGTGAACAACTACCAGTCGCCGTACCTGTGGAACAAGGAGATCGACTTTCCCGGCGGCGTGCGGGGCAACTTCATCAAGGGGGCGTGCAAGTACCGCCTGACGGGCACCGACCCGGTGACCAACGAGAAGACCTGGCAGCAGCTCGGCTGCAAGGACAACGCGGACTTCGCCCCCTACAAGTCCGCGCCGGGCGCGTACAAGCTGGCCGGCTGACATGGCCTCGGGGTGAAGCGGGAGCCCGCAGCCCGGGACGCCCGCCCGTCGTCACCTCCGCGCTTCACTCAGAGGGCCGCTCCAGGGTGGTGCCACGGAAGCAGCACCGGGTCTCGTGGGTCCGGACCGACCGCGCCGTCATGAACAGGGTCGACCTCCGCGACGCCGCCGCGGTCCAGATCGCCCCGGGCATCGAGGCCCTCAAAGGAGCCACGATCAGCACGACCCAGCTGTCCGACCTCGCACCCGCCCTGGCCCGGCAAGCCGGAATCACCGTCAAGGACGACTGAGCACCTGCTTCCGGTGATCCGGACCCCGGACCGGCGCGGCCACGGCGCGGCCGTCCGGCCTCTCCACGCAGGAGACCGGCATCAGCGACGGCTTCCGGTCGCGCGGGTACTCACGCGCGTGTGAGGACGTACTGGTAGTCCACCCCGTGAAACGTGATGCCGCCGGTCAGCTCGGTGACCCGGGTCGTGGCACCGGTACATCCGGCCGTGGCGAGTGTCGGGCCCCACGGGGTCTCGAACCGGATCCGGCTCCTGCCGGGAAGGTCTTCCAGCAGAGTCGGGGCGGAGGTCACGGCGTCGTCCGAGAGGGCCGGGTGGGAGAACTCCGTGCGGACGAGGCCGTTGGGGGCCGCCCCTCCGGAGGACTGCGGAGTGAGCCTCATGGCGATGGGCGAGGCGCCTCCGGCCACGGTCAGCGTGCCGCCGAAAGCAGTGTCAGCAGTGCCCTCGGCCGTGGCGAGGTAGTCCGTGAGCAGGGTCTCACCGCAGGTGCCGGAGACGCCCGCACCCCCGGACCTGTGATCCACGGCATGCGAGGAGGCGACCGTGAGCAGGACGGCCGTGGCAGTCAGGACGATGAAGGCGAGACCACGCGTGCGATTCATGCCCCGCCAACGATCCGAGGGCGTGATCGTTTCGGTCCGTGCGGGTGGATGTGGAACGACGTACCCCCGCGGCTGAGCACCCACGCGATCCCTGCCCGAGGGCAGTTGACATGGGGGGCGATTCATCCGCGTTGACGCCTCGATGGGCACATGTAATGTGCAGGGAGTTGGGTGATCGTTCGACGCGTCGCCCCAGGTCGGCGCGGATCCTACGAGCCTCCTGGGCGCCGCGGTTCACAGGAAACGGGGGTACGGCCATGAGCCGGATACCGAGGTGTTGTCGTTATTGGCACGGCGGGGGGAGAGACGGCGCCATCAGCAGACGGGACGAGCCGCGGCACGACGGGTGACGCGATGACCGAATCACTGCTGAACGCCCTGCGCGCCCGCCGGACCCTCCCGCGCCCGGCCGTGTCCGCCCTGATCCTGCTCAACCTCACCTGGCTGGTGCTCCTGCTCACGGGCACCGACGCCGGACCCGCCGCATGGGCCTGTGGAGCCGCCCTCGCGCTGGTCTTCCTCGCCGTGCCGTGGGTGTCGGACCTCGGCGAGGAACAGGACGCCCCGAGCCGGGGGGCGCACCTCTGGGTGGCCGGGGTGACCGTCATGGCGGTCGGGCTGGTCCTCACCGACGGCGAGAACGCCACGGTGATGCTCTCCTACCCCGCCATCGTCTCCGTCTGGATCTGCCGGCCGGCCCGGGCGCGCGCCGTCTGGTCCGTCCTGCTCGCCCTGCTCGGGACGGGGCTGTGGTTCGTGGAGGGAGCCGACCCGGGAACCGCGGCGGCCCTGTTCGGGGCCGCGGTGGCCGTCGCCATGAACCACATCCTGCGCGCGGCCGTCGCCCGGGCGCGCGAAGCCCGGATCGCACAGCGGGAACTGGTCTCGGCCTCCCGCGGGATGGAACGCCACCGCCTGCTGCGCGAGGTCCACGACATCGTCGGCCAGGAGCTCACGCTCATCGCCATGGAGGCCGAGCGGGCCCAGGCGCACCCCGGGCCGGCACCGGCCGGTGACGGCCGCGACGGCATCCAGTCGGTGAGCGCGCGGGCCCGCACCCTGCTCTCCCGCATGGAATCGGAGCTGCTGTCCCTGCGCGGAACCTCCTTCGCGGAGGAGCGCAGGCGCGCGGAGGACGCCTGCGCGGCCGCCGGACTGTCGCTCACCGTACGGTGCGAGGTACCCGGCGGGCACCTCGCACCGCAGGCCGACCAGGTCCTGGGCTGTGTCCTGAGGGAGGCGATGACCAACGTGCTCCGGCACGCCCCCGGCGCGCGCTCCTTCCGGTTCTCGGTCTCCGAGGACCCCCGGGGCATCGGGTTCACCGCCGTCGACGACGGCGGCTCCGCTCCGCCGCCGCATTTCGGCATGGGCCTGGCCGGCCTGCGCGACCGGCTGACGGAGATCGGCGGCGAACTCGACGCGGACGTCACGCCCGACGGCCACTTCGCCCTCACCGGGTACATCCCCCGGACCATCCGGACCGAGTCCCCCGAGGAGGCACTGTGAGCACGCCGGTCGCGGGCGGCGGCACGCCGCCGGGCATCCGCATCGTCGTCGTGGACGACCACCGCATGGTCCTCGGCAGTCTCGCCGCGGCCCTGCACGCCACGGAGGGCTTCGAGGTCGTCGCCGCGGTCAGCCGCAGCGAGGACGTGGTGCCGGCCGTGCTCAAACACCGGCCCACGGTGGTCCTGCTGGACTACGGGCTGCCGGGCCGGGACGGCATGGCGCTCCTCGGCGACATCCGCGCGGTCCATCCCGCGTGCCGGGTCGCCATGATGACGGCCATGCGGCAGCGGTCCGTCGTGCGCGACGCCATCGCCCGCGGGGCGCTCGCCGTCATGTCCAAGAGCGCTCCGCTGTCCCAGCTCATCACCACCCTGCGGGGGGTGGCGGCCGGGCAGCTCACCCTGGACGAGGAGGTGCTGCCCTGGGTCACGCAGGCCGGCGACTGCCTGCTCAACGAGCGCGAGCGCGACGTGCTGCGGGTCGTGGCCACGGGCGCGTCCATCGGCGAGATCGCCGCCGAACTGAGCCTGGCCCAGGGGACGGTGCGCAACGTGGCCTCCAGCGCGATCAAGAAGCTGGGGGCGCGCAACCGGTACGACGCGACGCGCATCGCGGCCGAGCAGGGCTGGCTCTGACCTGACGGGGGTGGGCACGGCTGTCGGCCGCCGCCCACCCCCACCGGTTCACGCCCGCGACCAGCTGAGCGGCAGGCGCGCCGATCCGCTCAGGAAGTTGGAGTAGACGGGGCTGACCGGTCCGGCCGCCTCCATCGTCCCCACCAGGGTCCGCAGCCCGTCGAGCAGCGTCCCGATCTCGACCCGTGCCAGGTACGCGCCGAGGCAGAAGTGGGAGCCGTACGCGAAGGACACGTGCCGGTTCGGGGTCCTGGCCAGGTCGAAGCGGTCCGGCCGGTCGAAGACCCGCTCGTCGTGGTTGGCGGAGACGTTCCACACGGTGACGATGTCGCCGGCCGCGATGGCCCGCTCCCGCAGGACCACGTCCGCCGCCGCGGTCCGGCCGGCGTGCAGCGCCGGGGAGGTCCAGCGCAGCACCTCCTCCACCGCGGACCGCGTGGACACCTCCCCGGCGCGCAGCAGCCGCCACTGCCCGGGATGCGCGAGGAGCGCCCGGACCGCGCCGATCATCGACAGCCTGGTCGTCTCGTCGCCGCCGAGGATCAGGCTGTAGCAGTTGAGGACGATCTCCTCGTCGGTCAGCGGCTCGCCGCCCGGGCGGAAGCCGGCCAGCGCGCTGATCACGTCGTCGCCGGGGGCGTCCCGGCGCCGCGCGGCCAGGTCGGCGAAGAACAGCAGGATGTCGTTGCGCGCGAGCCAGGCCTCGTCCGGGCCGGCGTCCGCGTGCTCGGAGCCGAGCGCGGCGGAGGTGAGGGCGAGCAGTTCGTCGCGGTCCGCCCCGGGTACGCCGAGCAGGTCGCAGATGGCACGCAGCGGGATCCGCGCCGCGACGTCCCGGGCGAAGTCGCAGCCGCCCCGTTCGAGGGCCTCCTCCAGCAGGGCCGCGGTGGCGGTCCGCACGCTGCGTACGACGCCGTCCAGTGCACGCGGCGAGAAGGACTTCATCAGGGCGGTGCGCAGCCGCGCGTGGCGGGGGCCGTCGGTCACGGCCAGCATGCTGCCGCCCGCCGAGTCGCCGCCCGCGAGGAGGGTGTCGAGGACGTTGCCGCGGTCGGAGCGGAAGGTCCGCGCGTCCCGGTACACGGCCGACACGTCCTCGTGCCGGGTCACCACCCAGAAGCCCGGCCTGCCGTCGCGGGGCGGCTGCCAGTGCACGGGATCCTCGTCGCGCAGGGTGCGCCAGACCCCGGTGAGGTCCTGCTCGGCGTGCAGGACCGGGTCGGACAGGTCGAGGCCGGGGCCGGCGGGCAGGTGCCGCGGCGCGTCTCCGCGTACGGGCTGCCGCAGGCCGGTCATCGGCGGGCCTCGCCGGGGAGCGTCGCGGCGGCGTGCGTGACGTGCTCCAGGCAGTCCGCGCGGCCGGCGGGCCCGTGGAGCGCCCGCCAGCCCTGCGGGGCGGGGACGAAGGCGGGCCACAGGGCCGGGCGGCCGGTGCCGTCGCACAGTACGAGGAACCGGCCGTCCTCGTCGTCGAAGGTGTTCCTCATCGGGCGGTGCTTCCTTCCTTGCGACGCGCTGCGCGGGCCAGGCCGCGCGGGGTGCAGCCGGCGAGCGCGTCGCGCGGGCCGATGCCGAACCCGGCCCGGCGGGCCAGGGTGATCAGTTGGACGAGGCGGATGCTGTTGCCGCCGATGCCGAAGAAGTCGTCGTCCGGGCCGGTGCCCGGGACGCCGAGCACCTCGTCGAAGAGCGCGGCGAGCACGGCGAGGTCGGGGTCGGGGGTGTCGCCGGCCCCGTCCGGGGCGGTCTCGCCGGGGGCGCCCTCGTGGCGGTGCTCCAGCAGGGCCGCGCGGTCCAGCTTGCCGTTCGCGGTCAGCGGCAGGGCGTCCCACAGGTGGTACTCCGCGGGCACGAGATGGCCGGGCAGCAGCGTGCCCAGGTACCGCCTCAGCTCCGCGGCGTCCACGCCGGGAGCTCCCGGCCGGGTGGCGAGATGGGCGGCCAGCACCCGGTCGCCGGAGGGTTCGGGGCGGGCGGTGACCGCGGCCTGTGCGACGGCCGGGTGCGTGCGCAGCGCGGCTTCCACCTCGCCCGGCTCGACCCGGAAGCCGCGGACCTTGACCTGGTCGTCGCCGCGGCCCTCGTAGGCGAGCTTCCCGTCCTCGGTCCAGCGGGCCCGGTCGCCGGTGCGGTACATGAGGGAGCCGGGCGGACCGCAGGGATCGGGTACGAAGCGCTGCGCGGTCAGGGCGGGCCGCCCCAGGTAGCCGAGGGCGACGCCGCGGCCCGCCACGTAGAGGTCGCCCGTCATGCCGGGCGGCAGCGGCTGGAGTCCGGGGCCGAGCACGGCCACCCGTGTTCCCCGTACGGGACGGCCGATCAGCGGGGCGGCGGTGCCGGACAACGGCCCGTGCAGGGTCGCCGCCACGGTGGACTCGGTCGGACCGTACGCGTTGATCATGCGTCGGCCGCGCGACCAGAGGGCCACGAGGTCGCCGGAGCAGGCGTCGCCGCCGACGATCAGGGTGGCGAGTGCGGGCAGCGGCGCGTCGGCCGGCAGCGTCGCCAGGACGGCCGGCGGGATGAGGGTGTGGGTGACGCGCGCGGCGGCGAGCAGGTCGGCGAGGGTCTCCCCGACCAGGGTGGCGCCCGCGGGCGGGATGACGAGGGTGGCGCCCGCGGAGAAGGCCAGCACGCTCTCCAGGACCGCGGCGTCGAAGCTGGGGGAGGAGAACTGCAGGACCCGTGCGGCGGAGTCGGCGGCGCAGCGGTCGAGGAGGGTGGCGGCCAGGTCCGCCAGACCCCGGTGGGGGACGACGACGCCCTTCGGGTCGCCGGTCGACCCCGAGGTGTAGATGACGTACGCGGGCGCCTCGGGGTCCGCGTCGGGAGGCGGCGCCACGGCCGTCGCCGCGGTGGCGTCGAACGCCGCCGGGTCCACGAGGACGCGGCCGCACGCCGCGTCGGCGGGCAGGGACGGCAGGGTCTCGGCGCTGACCACGGCCAGGGCCGGTGCGGCGTCGCGGACCATGTACCGCACCCGCGCCGCCGGATAGCACGGGTCCACCGGCAGGTAGGCGGCGCCCGTGCGCAGCACGGCGAGCTGGGCGACGGTCATGGCGCGCGAGCGGGGCAGCAGCAGGGCGACGACCGCGCCGGGCCCGGCGCCGGCGGCGGAGAGCCGGCGGGCGAACCGCTCGGCGGCCGCGTCGAGCTGCGCGTACGTCAGGTCGCCCTCGGGGGAGGACAGCGCGACGGCCCCGGGGGTGGCGGCGGCGTACCGGGCCACGGCGGAGGCCAGGGTCAGCGGCGGCGCGCCGGGCTCCGGCTCCGCGGCGGGAGGGCTCTCGACGGCGCCGGGCAGGGCCAGCAGGCCGACGGGCCGCTCCGGGTGCTCGGCGAACTCCGTCAGGGCCGCTTCCAGGCAGTCCAGCAGCCGTTCCGGAGCCAGGTGGCCGAGCGCCCCCGGGCGGTGGTCCAGGCGCAGGGCGAGGCGGTCGCCCGGGACCACGGAGAAGCCGGCGGCGTAGTGGTTGGCGTCGTGCGAGACCGACGACTCCAGGCGCAGCCCCGGTACGAGCACGTCGAACTCGGCGGCGGCCAGCGGCGCGCGCTCGACGACGGCGACCGTGTCGAAGAGCGGCCCGCACCCGGCGATGCGCTGGACATCGGCGGGGCCGAACTCCGCCGACCAGGGCGCCAGCTCGTCCAGCCGGTCCTGGACCCCGGTCACCAGCTCCGTCCAGGACCGGGCCGGGTCCACCGCCACCGGGACGGGCTGGAGCGTCGCGTGGGCGCCGATCGGGGGCTCGGCGCCCCGCGTTCCGCGCCCGGCGGGCAGCCCGCCGAGGACCACGCGGTCCCGGCCGGCCGACAGTGCCTGAAGGGCGGCCCAGACGCCCTGTACGACGGCGTCCAGGGTGACCCCGGCGGCCTCGGCGCGCGCCACGACCCCGCGGCTGCGCCGCTCGTCGAGGTGGCGGGCCAGCCGCACGGGGGCGGTGGTGAGGCCGGCGCCCAGGAGCAGCGGGGAGGCGTCGGCGAGGAGCGAGCGCCAGCCCCGCTCGGCGGCCGGGCCGTCCACCGCGGCCGGAAGGGCCCCCGACCCGTGCTCCGGCTCCGGCGCGGGCAGCGCGCCCGGCTGCGCGCCCGGCTCCGGCTGTGCGCCCGGCGCGGCGGCGTACCCGGCGAACAGTTCCTTCAGCAGCCGCGGCTGCGACCACCCGTCGCACACGAGGTGGTGGTGGGTCAGGACCAGTACGGAGCGTTCCTCCCCGGTCCTGATCAGCAGGAGCCGCAGCAGCGGCGGGGCGTCCAGCGCGAAGGGCGTGTCGCGCTCCTGACGGGCGAGGCGCTCGGCCTCCTCCTCCCGCACCCGCGCGTCGAGGCCGCGCAGGTCGGTCTCCCGCCAGGGCAGGGCGAGGTCCCCGGCGGCCGCCACGACCGCCGCCGGTCCGGCGTCCCGGTGGGTGAACCCGGTGCGCAGGACGGCGTGGTGAGACAGCAGCCGGTCTCCGGCCGAGCGCAGCCGCGCCGCGTCCAGCGGCCCCTCCAGCCGGAGGACGAGCTGCAGGTTGTACAGCTCGGGGGCGTCCTGGTGGCGGCCGTAGACGAGCGTGACCAGCAGCCCGCGCTGCGCCGGGGTGAGCGGCGATGGCATGTCTTACCTCGTGTTCTCGGTGTGTCGGGCGGTACGGGCGGTACGGGTGGCGGGCCCGGCGAAGGCGATCACGTCCGGGTCGCCCCCGGGTGCGCCGATGCGCCGCAGGTCGGGCTTGCCGTTGTCGGTCAGCGGGATCCGGGACCACAGGGCGATCCGCGAGGGCGCGTGCGCGGGCGACAGGCGCTCCGCCACGGCGGCCGTGAGGCGGCCGAGCAGGGCGTACGCATCCCCGTCGGCGAGCCCGTCGGCGAACCCGGCGACGGCGGCGGCGGTGACCGCGGCGCCGACGTGTTCGCCCGCGTCGCCGTCCACCACCCGGTGGACCACGGCTTCGGCGACCGCCCCGGTGGCGAGCAGCGCCCGCGACACCTCGGCCGGGCGGACCTTGACCCCGGCCGTCTTGATGACTCCGTCCAGCCGGTCCACGAGGTGGAGGTAGCCGTACGCGTCCCAGCGGCCGAGGTCGCCCGTACGCAGCCAGCCGTCGTGCAGGACGTCGCGGAACGCCCCCGGCCCGCCGGTGTAGTGGGTCATCATCTGCGGTGAGCGGACCAGCACTTCGCCGGTGGCGCCGTCGGGCAGCGGCCGGGTGCCGCCCCCGGGGGCGCACACGCGGACCTCCACACCGGGGAAGGGCCGCCCGGCCGAGGGCAGCAGTTCGTGCTCCCAGTGGTCGACGGGTTCGAGTACGGTGACGCGCCCCGCCTCGGTCGTGCCGTAGCACTGCACCAGGCGCGCGCCGAAGACCTCGCGGGCGCGCGCGAGCCGCTCGGGGGAGGCCGGCGAGCCGCTGTAGACCAGTGCGCGGAGCGCGCCGAGGTCGCGGCCCGGCAGGCCGGGGTGGTCGAGCAGCGCGTACAGGTGCGGCACGGCCAGGTAGGTGCGGGTGACGGCGTGCGCGGCGATCGCGTCGAGCACCGCCGCGGCCTCGAAGCGCTCGTGCAGCACCAGGGCCCCGCCGGCGCACAGCACCGCGTCCGCCATCGGCCCGGCGGCGTGGCTCAGCGGGGTCACCACCAGCATCACGGGTTTCTCCGCGGCCAGTTGGGCGGCGTCGTCGAGCACCAGGTCGCTCCAGGCGGCGAGCGGCTGGGACACGCCCTTGGGCCGGCCGGTGCTGCCGCTGGTGTACGTGACGACGGTGGCCCGCTCCAGCGCCCCGGGGGTGGGCACCGGAGCGGGCAGTCCTCGGGAGGCACGGGCCTCCCCGTCCCCGGCCGGCTCGTCGAAGCCGCGGGTGACGATCACCGTGAGGGGGTGGGGCGTGCGGGCGCGGACGGCCTCGGCGTGCCCGGCGTGCGCCGGGTCCACGACGAGGACGCCGGCGCCGTTCTCGGCCAGGATCGCCGCCTGTGCGCCGGCGTCGAGGAGCGCGCCGTCGGGTCCGGGGTTCGTGGAGCGCAGGTGGACGACCGTGGCGCCGAGCAGGTGGGCCGCGTAGCGGTGGGCCAGCAGGGCCGGGTGATTGCTCTCGGTGAGGAGCCCGACGGCGGGCGGGGACGCCCCGGGCGGGCCGGGCAGGCCGGTGGCCGCGAGTGCGTCACGGGCGCGCAGCACGGCGTCGCGCAGCCGGCGGCCGGTCAGTTCGAGGTCGCGCCAGCGCACCGCGACGGCGTCCGGCCCGGCGGCCAGTACGTCCAGGACGCGGGAGACGTAGTGCTCCCTGGCGGGCGGGTTCGGGGTCACGCTGCTCCTCCGTGCTCCGGATGTCCGGCCCGTCCGGCGGCCTGGGCCGCCGGACGGACAGGGTGGGACGTCGTCGGATCAGCAGCAGGACGACGACGAGGAGGAGGACGAGGAGCAGCACAGGGCGTTGCCGCTCGAAGCGCCCATCTCCGGGAGGGCCACGCCGTCGGCGACGTCCAGGACCTCGAGCTCCTCGATGTCGAAGGAGGTGAAGAGCTGGTCGAAGTCGGCAACAGCGGTGGTGTTCGCCATGATGGTGGTTCCTTTCGGGTTCTTCGAATGCGGCCCGTATTCGGACCGACGAGCTGATGCTGCACCAGGAAACGGGTCGGCCGAAACAGCTCGGATCTCATCTCTGACAATGTTCACGACTCGCATGACAAACGTCATCGAAATCGGTCCGAAGTCATTTTCTGCGGTATGGGGCCGCATCCGGGGGCCTTAGAGTGAGCGCCGTGACCCGTGCAAAAGGAGGCCCCATGGACCCCAACTCCCGTACCGGACGCGCGCCCCGCGGACCGCTGATCGGGGCCGTCTTCGGAGCCGCGTGGTTCCTCATAGGCCTGAGCGCGCTGCACGGCTCCGCGCGCGGGGTCGCGGCCGCGGCCGGTGCCGTGCTCGTCGTCGCCGTGACCTTCGCCGTCCTGCGCTCCCGCAGCCGGCCGGCCCCGGCCCCGGCCGCCCCCGCACAGCCGCGCGGGCGCGCGTTCGTCAGGCTCCTGGTGGTGCAGGCCGTCCTGCTCGGCGTCGGGGCCGGGCTGATCAACAGCCGCCTCCACACTCCCCAGTTGGCCTTCTCCTGGGCCGCGCTCGTCGTCGGCGGGCACTTCTTCCCGCTCGCCCGGGTCCTCGGCGCCCCCCTCCTGCGCGTGCTGGGCGCGGTGATGGTGGGGGTGGTCGCGGTGACCGCCGCCACCGCCCTGGCGGCGCCGGACACCACCCCGTGGATCTGGCAGGCACTGCCCGGCCTCGGCTGCGCGGGCGCGCTGTGGGCGGCCGTCCTGGCCACCGGAGCCCGCCCCCGCGCCGGCCTGCCCCGCGGATGACACTTGTCACGCACGCCGTGACAAGTGTCAGGGAAACACCGCCTTGGACACTTCTCCCCGCTTCCGGCCGACCACAATGTCGCCGTGAAAGAGGGAGACGTGACGGTGAACCTGGAAGAAGAAGTCGAAGACCCCGTGGGAATACGCGTATTCAGCAGGGTCCCGATGAATCCGAGATGGTCTGCGGACCGTCTCGTGCCATTGGTGCGCGAATTGCGGACCGTGCACGGCGCGCCCGTCGTATATCTCGAACGCGGCTGGCTGCACGGTCCGCACGTCGACGTCGTCGCCCGCCCCGGCCCGTCCGGACCGCTCCCCTGGAAGGCCCTGGCCTCCCGCGCCGGAGCCCCCCCGATCGGCGACCGGGAACCCCTCACCGAGCGCGCCTACCTCGCGCAGGCCCGCGAACTGGGCCGCCTCGAACAGGTGGACCCGCCCTACCTGCCCATGGCCCCGCACGGCGCCGTGCGCCTCGTCCCCGCCGCGCAGGCCCACCCCGGCTGGCCCGAGCGGGTCCTGCCGCTGCGCGAACTGGCCCTGTCCCGGATGACCGCGCCCGTCGTGCACTGCCTGGAGTCCCTCGCCCGGGACCCCGGGAGCGCCCTGGTGCGGATGGCGGAGGCCTTCACCGCGCTCGCCGCGGTCCACCCGTACGGGGCGCCGCACGGCACCTTCTCCTTCCGCTCCCACGCCGAGGCGTTCTTCCACTGGGCCGGCCCCGGCAAGGACCCCCGGGCCGCGTTCCGGCGGCGGCTCGACGCGGAGCGAGCCGTCCTGCGCCCCGTCGTCGAGCGCGCCCTCACCGGCGGGGAGAGCGCCGGGGCGGCCCGGTGGCGCGGGGCCCTGTCGTACGGATCCGGCCTGTTCGAGGCCTCGGCCGTGCACGGGGAGACCACCCCGGAACTGCTCGACTCGCTGGCCGGCGCCCAGGAGGACGCGCCGGAAGGGACCGCGCGCAGTGCCTTCCACACCGCCGTCGCGGAAGCCGGGGTCACCGGTCTCGGGGCGCCGTGGTTCCTGGCGTACCGGCTGATGATCAACCTCTTCTACCGGCAGCTGCCGCTGTTCGGCGTCTCCCCGATGATGCGCTACTACCTGTGCCACGCCGTCGCCGAGACCGTCGACGAGATCACCGGCGTCACCTGGCAGGAGCGCCTCGCCGGGCGCACCCCGCACCGGACGGAGGCCGCCGCGTGAGCGGGGCCCGCGGCGGCGCGCCGGCCGTCGAGGCCGTCGACGTCGTCAAGCGCTACGGCGACCGGACCGCGCTGGACGGCATCTCCTTCGAGGTCGGCAGGGGCGAGGTCTTCGGCCTGCTCGGCCCCAACGGCGCCGGGAAGACCACCGCCGTCGAAATCCTGGAGGGCCACCGGCCCCGCACCGCGGGCACCGTACGCGTCCTCGGAGCCGACCCGGCGACCGCCGGACGGGCCTGGCGGGACCGCATCGGGATCGTCCCCCAGGCCTCCTCCGACCACGGCTACTGGCGCGTCGGTGAACTCGCCGCCGAGACCGGCCGCTGCTACTCCGACCCCGTCCCGGCGGGCGAACTCCTCGGTCTCGTCGGCCTCGGGGACCGCTCCCGTCAGCCGGTGTCCACCCTCTCGGGCGGACAGCGCCGCAGGCTGGACGTCGCGCTGGCCCTCGCCGGCCGGCCCGCGCTGCTCTTCCTCGACGAGCCGACGACCGGCTTCGCCCCCGAAGCCCGGCGTGAACTGTGGGCACTCGTCGAGCGGCTCAAGGAAGCCGGCACCTCCATCCTGCTCACCACCCACTACCTCGACGAGGCCGAGCGCCTCGCCGACCGCGTCGCCGTCCTGCGCGCGGGCCGGATCATCAGCGTCTGCGCACCCCGGGACCTCGGCTCCGCCGACGCGGGCAGCGAGATCAGCTGGCGGGAGGGCGGCGAGACGCGCCGTACGCGGACGCACGACGTACCGGGCTTCCTCGCCGGCCTCCAGGCGCGCCTCGGGGCCGACGTACCGGACCTGGAAGTCCGGCGTCCGTCCCTGGAGGACCGGTACCTGCAACTGATCGACCACGCACCCGGGAGCACGGGCACATGAGCACACCCCTCGCCGGCACCCCGGCCGCCGCCCACCGGGACACCCCGGGGCGGCCCCTGCCGGGCGCCGTCCGCACCGGGCTGCGGCGCGGCCGGGCGGAGATCCGCGTCTTCTTCCGCAACCGCACCGCGCTCGTCTTCGGGACGTTGCTGCCGCTGGCCCTGATGCTGCTGTTCGGGACCCTCTTCAAGGGCTCCGTGCCCGGTACCTCCGTCCCCGTCCACGACGTGGTGGTGGCGGGCGTCCTCGCCTCCGGCGTGATGTCCGCCGCCTTCAACACCCTCGCCATCGGCACCGCCCTGGAGAGCGGGGACGGCACCCTCAAGCGGCTGCGCGGCACCCCGCTGAGCCCGGTCGCGTACTTCCTGTCGAAGGCCCTGCTGGTCCTGGCGCTGAGCACGCTGCAGCTCGTCCTCGTACCGGTGGTGGCCTGGGCGGCCTTCGGATTCGTCCCGCCCGCCTCCCCCGGCCGCTGGGTGCTCCTGCTGTGGGTGTTCCTCGTCGGGGTGCTGGCCAACTCCTTCCTCGGCATCGCCATCGGCTCCCTCGCCACCGACCGGCGGGGCATCGGCGCGGTGCTCCAGTTCCCGTTCGTGCTCCTCCAGTTCGTCTCCGGCGTCTACTACCCGTTCGCGCAGCTGCCGGATGTGCTCCAGCACGTCGGGGCCCTCTTCCCCCTCAAGTGGCTGGCGCAGGGCATGCGCGCGGCGCTCCTGCCCGACTCCCTGGCCGCCGCGGAGCCCGCGCACGGCTGGGAAACGGGCCGCCTCAGCCTCGTCCTGCTCGCCTGGACGGCCGGCGGACTCGTGCTGTGCGTGCTGGCCCAGCGCCGCCTCCTGCGAAAGGGACTGTCATGACCGACACCGACACCACCACGAACACCGCCGGCACCGGCACCACCACCGGCACCGCCCCCGGCCCCACGGCCCCGGGCACGGAGCCCGTGTGGATGCTCCGCGTCAACCCGCTGCGCCGCACCCCCCTGGCCGACGCCCCCCTGGCCGGCCTGGTGACCCGGCTGGCCGAAGCCGAACGCGCCACGGCCGCCCTCGCCGCGGACTGCTCCGACCAGCTGTACGTCCGCATCGGCGACACCACGGGGGAGGAGCGGGCCCGCCTCGTGGCGCTGCGCCGGGCCATCCACAACGGCCGCGCCCCCGGCCCGCTCACCGCCGGGCCCCCCGTACCCGCCGTACCGCTGTGGCACGCCGCCCGGGAACGGCTCGCACGGCTGCGCCGGGAAGTGCGGGACGCCCACGACGGGGCCGTCGCACGCGAACGCCGCCACCTCGCGGCCCTGCTGGGCGACGAGGACCTGCGCCGCTCCCTGGTGCTGCTCGCCCCCGAGGTCGACGGCGCGGCCGAACGCTACCGGCAGGCCGTGGCCCTGACCGGCGAACCCCCCGCCCGGCTGCGCAAGTCCGAGCGCGGCCTGCTCCAGTACGTCACCCGCGCCATGGTCCGCACCAGCCCGCTCTCCCGCCTCACCGCCGTCGCCCTCGCCGTCCCCGGCGAGCACGGCGCCGGCCCCGGCGAGGCCGCCTTCACCGGCGCGGAGTCCCACCTCTCCCTGGACCGGGTCATGGCGGGCTACGTAGCCGCCGGCCTGCCCGGCGCGCCCAGCCGGCTCCCCGCCCCCGACGGCTGGGTGCAGCGCCCCCCGACGGCCGAACTCGACCCCGAAACGGGCCGCTACACGTTCCTGCACGCCACCGACGCCGGAGTACGGCTGCTGGCCGCCCCGGCGAGCGAGTCCCTGCGCGTGATGCTCGCGCTCACCGCCATGGGCCCCCGCCCGATCGCGGACGTCGCCGCCGAGGCCGCCCGCGTCCTCGACCTCAGCATCCCCGACGCCGTGCGCACCCTCACGGACGCCGTGCACGTGGGCATCCTGTGCACCGCCGTCGGCCCCGAGGACTGGCACACCGACCCCCTGACCCCGCCCGGGGGAAACGGGGCCGAGCAGGTACGCGGCCACCTGGCGACCGTCCGGGAGCGACTGCCCCGGCTGGCCGCCGCGTCCGCCGCCGAACGCGCCTCCGTACTGGCCGACGTACGGGGAGCGGCCGCGGAACTCAGCCGCGCGGCCGGCCGGCCCGCCACCATGCTCGTCGAGGAGGACTACGTCGCACCGCCCGTGGCCCTCACCACCCGGGCCTGGCGCCGGCAACTGGACGACCTGGGCCGCGTCGTGGAGTTCCAGAGCCTCTTCGACCGCATGCACGACGTACGGCAGCTGCTCACCGCCGCCTTCACCGACCGCTTCGGCTCCGGCGCGAGCATCCCCCTGTGGGAGCACGCCGACGGCCTGGTGCGCGAGGTGTACGACCGGGAGACGCGCTACCGGGTCCACGGCGAACAGGGCCTCGGCCCCGCCGACGGCTCCCTGGAGACCCTGCGCGCCCTGCGCAGGCAGGCCCTGGACGCACTCCACTCGGACCTCGCGGGCCGCGACCCGGCCGACGAGGAGGTGCTGTGGAAGCCGTCCGAGCTCGCCGGGCTCGCCGACGGCCTGCCCGAGGCGCTGCGCCGGGACCCGGTCTCGTACGGGGTACTGGTGCAGCCGGCCGGCGACCGGCTCGTCGTCAACGACGCCTACGCCGGACACGGCATGCTCTACGGACGGTTCCTGGCCGCGGACGCCGCGGCCGGCGGCGGCGCCGCCCGCCGCCTCGCCGACCGGCTCACGGCCCGCTACGGCCACGACGGCGCGGCCGTCGCCGAGGACCTCGGCCTGCACCGCCTCAACGTGAACGCCCACCCGCCCGTGCTCCCCGACGGACTGCACGCCCAGGACTGGTACGGCCTGCGCCTGGCCCACGACCCGGCCGCCGGACGGCTGCGCGTCGAACGCCCCGACGGCCGCGAGCTGCGCGCCGTCACCCTCGGCGCCGGCTTCCCCGAGCTGTACCCGGCGCCCCTGCGCATCGCGACCTGGCTGCTCAGCGGCGGCCGGCTCGTCAACGACGTGGTGGGGGCCCGGCACCGCCTCGCGGGCGGCGACCCGGCCGCGACCCACGCCTGCCCGCGGCTCGCGGCAGGGGACGTCGTACTGTCCCGGCGCCGCTGGTACCCAGGCGAGGACTTCGGCGCCGCGCTCGCGGCCGGCCCCGGCGACGCCGACCGGCTGCTCGCGCTCACGGCGTGGCGGGCCCGGCACGGCGTACCGCCCGAGCTGGTCTTCAAGACCGTGGCCGACCCGACGCGCCGGGCCGCGGCACAGGACCGCAGGCGGCAGAAACCGCAGTACGCCGACCTGCGCAGCGCCCTCATGGCACGGGTGCTGCCCCGGCTGCTGGAACGCGGCGGAACGGGCTACGCGGAGGAGGCCCTGCCGGGCGTCGGCGCCTCGGCGCACGCCTTCGAGTGGGTGGTGGAGATCGGACGGGCCCCAGGAGGCCGGTTCACGTACATGGCGGAGGAAGAACGTTGAGCGATCTGCGGATACTGCGGCCCGGGCTGCACTACGCGCCCGTGCAGAGCGGGGTGTACTTCGGCCACGACCGCGGGCAGTTCGTGCTGCGCGGGCCGGAGGCCCTGTTCGGCGTCGCCGACGTGTGCGTACCGGCGCTGGAGGACGGCAGCACGGAGGACGGCCTGGTCGCCGCACTCGGCACCGAGCGGTCCCGGCCGGTGGTGCGGCACCTGCTGAAGACCTTCGACGCGCACGGCCTGCTGCTCGACCCGGCCCGCTTCACCGCGCCGCCGCCGTCGGAGGCGGAACGCCGCCGCCACGCGGGCGCGCTCGCCGAACTGGAAGCGGCCAGCGACGACCCGTACGGCCACTTCGCGGCGCTGCGCGCCTCGGCCGTGCTGCTGTGCGGGCCGCCCGAGGCCGTCGCCCCGGCCGCCCGCGGCCTGCACCGGGCCGGAGCGGGCCGGCTGCTCCTGGCCGTCCCAGACCCGCGGGCCGTCGCGACGACGGCCCGCCAGCTCGGCGCCGAGGTCCACGAGCTCGGCCCGCGGGGCGGCCCGCCGCCCGCGGCCGTGGACGCCGACGCGTACGTCCTGTGCCGGACGCCGGAACAGGACCCGGCGGACCCGGCGGACCCGGCCGACGTGTGGGCGGCCTGGCTGGAGCGCCTGCCGCAGGGCCGGCCCGTGGTGCCCGTGGCCTTCGAGGAGGCGTTCATCCTGGTGGGCCCCGTGCTCGACGGCCCGGCCGCCGCCGCCCGCCGTACCGCGCTGCACCGGCGCGTCGCCGACCACAGCGCCACGGAGCCGGCTCCGCCGGTGACCCGCCCCGTCGGCGACGCCCTCGCCGGAGCCCTCGCCGGGCGGGCCGTGTTCCACGCCCTCACCACCGGCGCCGACCCCGCGGAGGCCTACCTCGTGCACGGCGACGAACCGGCCGCCGACCGCGTCGAGGCGCCGGTGCACCCCGTCACCCCGGACAGGGCCGCGCGCGCCGCCCTGTCCGAGGCCGCCTCCGCGCCCGCCCCGGCGGCCGCGGCGAGCGCCGAGGCCGTCGAGTCCCTCGCCGGGGCCTGGACCGGCCTCTACACCCTGCCCACCCCCTACGACCTGCCGCAGCTCCCGGTCGCACTGGCGCAGGCCCGGCCGGCCGCGGGCGCTGCCCGGCCCGTCGTCGCCCCGGGCGACAACCAGCAGGAGGCGGCCCTCCAGGCCGCGCTGGGGGTGCTGCGCGCCGCCCTGCCGGAGGAACGCGACACGGCCGCCGCGGCCGGCACCACCGCCGAACGCTGGCTCCTGGACGGCGCCCTGCGGCTGCTGGCCGCCGGGACCGGCCCGGACGGCTCCCCGGCCGACTTCGACGCGCTCGCGGCGCGCCCCCGCGGGCTGTGGCGCGTACTGGCCGACTACGAGGACGTCCCCGTACGCGTCGAGCTGCACGAACTGCCCGGCCTGTCCTGGCCGCTGGCCCGCGTCGCCACCCAGGACGGCACGCCGCTCGCCGCCGCCTGGGGCCCGGACGCCGACGGCGCGGTCACCGAGGCCCTCGCGGAGGCGCTCGCCCGGATCCGCACCCGGGCGGCACGCGGCGCCGACCTCGGCGGTGACGGACCCGGCACCGCCGCGCTGGAGCGCGTCGGCGACGCCGCGGTGGCCGCGCTGCGGGCCGAGGTCACCGCGTACGCCGCGGCACGGGACCTGGAGTTCACCGGTCGCCCGGCCGACCACGACCCGGTCCTCGGCGAACTCCCCTTCGCGCACGGCCGGGTGAGCGCCGGATGACCGCCACCACCACGGCCACGGCCACCGTCGCCGCCGGCCGCGTCGCGACGGGCCCCGGCCTCACGGCCGCCCCGGGCCTCGGCGAACTGCTGGCGGCGGTACTGGAGCCGCTCGCGCGCAGCACCGGGGCCACCGTCGCGGTGAACGCCGGCTGGGACCTCGGATGGGAGGCGCGGCAGTGGAAGGAGGCCGCGCACGCCGGCCGCCCGCACCTGTCCGTACGCGTCCTCGGAACGGAGGCGGTCGTCGGACCCCTGTGGGTGCCCGCCACCCCGGCCGGCTGCGCCGGCTGCGCGGAGGCACGGCTGCGCATCACGGCCGACCACCCGCTCGTCGAGGAGTTCGACGTGCCGTGCCGGCTGCCCGCCGCGGCCTCCCCCTTCCTGCCCGAACTGCTGGAGACGGCCGTGGCCTCCCTCCTGGCCGCACCGCCCGCACCCGGCGAACTCCACGCCGTCGGCGGCCCGCGCAGCGGCCGCCACCGGGTGCGCCGCAGCCTCGCCTGCCCCGTCTGTGCCGAGCCGGCCACCACCCCGGCCGACCCGGCCTCCCCGCCACCACGCTGGGAGCCGGTGTCCCGTCCCGCAGACCCGGACGACCCGGCCCGCGGCGCGCACGGCCGCGTCCTGCTGGACCGCGGCCACCTGCGCGAACGCGTCGTCGACCCCCGGTTCGGGCCCGTCCTCGGCGTCATCCGGGACACGCACGCGCCGTTCGCGATGAGCAGCGCCGTCCACCCCGACGCGAAGGCCTGGGGGTACGGGCGCGCGCCCCGGTTCGACCGGTCGGAGCCGCTGGCCGTGCTGGAGGTGTACGAGCGCCTCGCCGGCTTCCCGCACCACGGCGCCGTGCTCACCGGCACGCCCTACGCGGACCTCCGCGGCCGTGCCCTGGACCCGGCCTCCCTCGGCGGGTACACGGCCGAGCAGCTCGCCCACCCCATGAGCCGGGTGCTGCCCGGCGACGCGACCACACCGCGCGACTGGGTGTGGGGGCACCGGCTGCGGGACGGCGAAGCGGTGCTCGTCCCGGCCGAAGTCGGCTTCTACCAGTACGAGTACACCGAACGGATGGCCCGCCACCGGGCCCGCCGGGCCCCGGCCGACCGCCGCCGCCAGCACTTCCAGCCGGAGTCCTCCAGCGGCTGCGCGCTCGGGTCGAGCCTGGAGGAGGCCGCGCTGCACTCGCTGTTCGAACTGGCGGAGCGGGACGCCTTCCTGCTGGCGTTCCACCGCGCCCGGCCCCTGCCGGCCGTGGACCCCGGCTCCCTGGAGGACCCGGTCAGCCGGATGCTGCTCGACTCCATCGAGGCCCGGGGCTACGACGCCCACCTGCTGGTCATCACCCAGGACATCGGGATCCCGGCGGTCTGGGCGCTCGCCGTGCACCGCGAGGGCGGCTACCCGGCCACCTGGTCCGCGGCCGGCTCCGGCGCCGACCCGGCCGGCGCGGTACGCGGGGCGCTGTGGGAACTGGCCCAGCTGGTCCGCGAACCCGTCGACTGGGAGCGTGCCCATGCCGAACGGCTGCTGGCGGACCCCTACCGGGTGGACGTCCTGGAGGACCACTACGTCCTGTACTCCCTGCCGCAGACCCTGCCCCGCATCACCTCGGTCCTCGGCGGCCCGGCGGTCGGCCTCCACGAGGCGTTCCCCGCAGCGGCGCAGCGGTTCCGCGAGGAGGCGGGCGGCGACGTACTCGGCGCCCTGCGGTGGACGGAGCGGCTCTACGCGGACGCCGGACTCGACACCGTCGTGGTCGTCGACCAGACCACCCGGGAACACGCCGACCTCGGGCTGGCCGTGGCCAAGGCCGTGGTGCCCGGCATCGTCCCGATGTGCTTCGGCCACGCCCAGCAGCGGCTGACGGGCCTGCCCCGGCTGGAGCGGGCGCTCGCCGGGGCCGGACGCCCCGCGGCCGCCGCCCCGTACGACCCCCATCCCTTCCCCTGACCAGGAGATCATCCATGGCTGCCCTGTCCTCCCGGGACGTCCTGCGGTTCGCCTTCGCCCAAGGCGCCGGGAACGCCCTGGTCACCGCCCCGATCCGGGTCACCGAGCATCCCGTGAGCACCGCCGGGGCGCTCCCGCCCGGCACCCTGCCCGACCGCCGGACACCACTGCCGCCGGGCACCCACGAGCACCTCGCGGACCTGCCGTACCCGCGCCGGCGGATCGCCGCGCAGGCGCTGGAGGAGAGGGACGCGGCGGACGCGGCGGACGGCCCGGACGCGGCGGACGGCCCGGACGCGCCGGAGCGGCGCCTCGGGCACGCACTCGTCGCCGCCTTCGGCATCCAGCGCCGCGAACCGTCCAACCCGTACAACGACCACCGCGGATACGCCTCGGTCCGCAGCAAGTTCCCCGTCCACGCCTTCGTCACCGGCGACGGCCGCCGCCGGCTCGTGGACCCGGGCCGCCACGCCCTGCTGGAGACGACGGGGCGGGGCGCGGCGGGGGAGCCGGCCGCGGTCGTCCTCGCGGGCCGCTTCACGCACCTGCCCGACTACTACCGGCCCCTGCGCGGCCCGCTGACCGAGCTGGAGCTGGGGATCAACCTGCGCGCGCTGGCCGTCGGCATGGAACTGTTCGGCGTGGCGGGGGCGCTGCGCCTGCCGGGCGCCGAAGGCGCCGGGCTGCTCGCCGGCCTCGGACTGGCCCCGGCCTGGCAGTGGACCCTGCCCCTGGTCGTCGAGACCCCGTCGGCCGCCGCCCCGTCGCCCGCACCGGCCCCGCCCTCCGGGGCCGGGGACGAGACCGCGTGCCCCGATCCGGCCCTCGCCGAGGTCGTCGCCGTCAACCGCACCCAGCGGGCGGGAGGTCCGGCCGCGCCGCTGGCCGGCGCGATACCGGAGCTGCCGGGGGAGCGCGGCCCGTCCTGGGCGGAGGTGCTGTTCGAGCGGACCGCCGGACGGATGCCGCGCCGCCTCTCCGGAATGAACGGAAGGCGCCGCCGGGTCCCGGCCACCGCGCTCACCGACGCCGCGGCCTGGCTGGCCGTGCCGCCGCCGGGGCTGCTGCGGGCGGTGGCCGGCGCGATCCGCGTCACCGCCGTCGTCCAGGACGTGGACGGCTTCGCGGACGGCCGCTACGAGGTGCGGGACTCCCGCATCGAGGCCCGCGACACCGCCGGCACCGGGCTCCACGCCCGGCTGGAGCGCGAGTACGGCTACCCGCTCACCCCGGGCAACGGCTGCGACGTGCGCCACGCGACGGCCCTGTGGTTCCTGACCGCCCGGCCCGGCCGCCTGGTGGAGGAGTTCGGCCCCGCCGGATGGACGCTCGCACAGTACGCCGCCGGCTGGATGACGCAGGGCCTGTCCCTGTCCGCCGCGGCACACGGCCTGTACGCGCGCCCGGCGCGGGCGTTCGACGAGATCCCCGCCCAGCGGCTGCTCGGCCTGGAGCCCGACGAGACCGTGCTGCTCTCCGTCATCAGCGGCACGGGCCGCTTCACCGAGCAGGTATGGGACATGCGACTGTGACCACCACCACCACCACCGGCACGGCCCGCACCTGGACGGCCTGGCACCTCCACCTGCCCTCGACCGCGCAGTCCGCCCACGACCGCGTCCTGCACCAGGCGGTCGCCCCGGCGATCGCCGGACACCCGGGCCGGCCCTGGTTCTTCGTACGCTACTGGCAGGCCGGCCCGCACCTGAGACTGCGCATCGCCGGCCTGACACCGGACGAGGCACACGCGACGGAACGCCGCCTGCGTGAGGCCCTGCCCGGCGCCGCCGCCCTGCGCGACGGCGAGGAGCCCCTCGGCGACGCCGCCTTCGGGCGCGAGGCGCAGCGCCTCGCCCGGGCCGGGGAGGCCGGCTCCGCCCTGCCCCAGGGCACGCCCCCGCTGCCCACGGGCGTGTACGGGGCGGCGTACGAGCCGGAGTGCGAACGCTACGGCGGCGAAGGGCTGATGGCCCTGTCCGAGTCCCTGTTCACGCTCTCCAGCAACCTCGTCCTCGCCTTCCTGTCCTCCCGGCCGCGCGGCCGGAGCTCCCGCGCCCTGTTCGCCCTCGGCGCCGCCGCGGGCGCCGCCGCCGCGCTCGGCGACGGCCCCGACGCGGAGGCCTTCCGCTCGCACGGCCTCGCCTCGTGGCGGCGCTGGCTGCTCGGCTACGGCCACTCCGCCGACGACGTGGACCGCTGGGTGACGGCAGCGGGCGAGGATCCCGGGCGGGCCGGGCAGGCACGGTCGGTCCTCGCCTCCGCCGCGGCCGGCGGCGGCCCGCTGGCCCTGTGGCAGAGCGAACTGACGGCCGCCGCCGAGGTGTGGGGGCGCACGCCCGGCGTCCTGCCCGGCCGGCTGCTCTTCTCCCACCTGCACATGCTCCACAACCGCCTCGGCCTCGGCATCGCCGACGAACTCCTCACCTACGCCCGGCTCGCGCCGCTCCCCCCGCACCCCGCCGCCCCCGACCCGCACCGGAGCACCCGATGACCTCCACCGACAGCCGCCAGGCGCTGGCAGCGCCCCGCCGCACCGCCCTCGGCCGCCTGGTCGAGGACCCGGCCGCCTTCGCCGCGCACCTGCCGGCGGCACCCCGGCTGCGCCGCGCCGCGGGAGACTTCTCCGACCTGTTCGGCCTGGCCGACGTCGACGGCCTGCTCACCGACCGGGCGCTGCGCAGGCCCGCGTTCCGGGTCATCCGCGACGGCCGGCAGGCCGACGACGCGTCCTGCCTGCACGGCGGCCTGCTCTACCCGGACGTCGCCGACCCCCGCAAGATCTCCGGCCTGCTGGCGGAGGGGGCCACCCTCGTCTTCCAGGGACTCCAGGAACTGACCGCCCCGCTCGCCGAGTTCGGCCGGCGCCTCGGCCACGACCTGGGCCGCCCCGTCAACGTGAACGCGTACGTGACACCGGCCGGCTCCCAGGGGTTCGGCGACCACTACGACACCCAGGACTCCTTCATCGTCCAGATCCACGGCAGCAAGCGGTGGAACCTGAAGGAGCCCGTGCTCGCGCAGCCGCTCAGCCACGAGACGGGCAGGACCCTGCCCGAGGGCGGCGGGGAGGGCCGGACCCTCACCCTGGAGCCCGGCGACTGCCTCTGGCTCCCGCGCGGCTGGATCCACTCGGCGCGCAGCACGGACGCGGCCTCGGTGCACCTCACGATCAGCCTGTACGAGTGGACCGGCCACTGGGCATGGACCCGGATCGCCGGGCGCGCCGCGGGCCTGCCCGGCCGCTTCCCGCTGAGCACGGACTTCTTCCGGGACCGGGCGGCGGCGGAGAAGGACATGGCGCTGCTGCGCACCGAACTGGTGGAGTGGCTGAGCGCGGCGGACGACTCCGTCCTGGTCGACCTGGTCCGCGCGGCCGGCGCCCCCGAATTCCCCTCCCCGGTACGCCACCCCGCCCGTCAGGTCCTCTCCGCCGGAGCGGACGAGGACGCGGAGTACACGGTGAACGCCCACGCCGTCCTGGGCGCCGAGATGCGCGGGGACCGGCTGGTGCTCACCCTGGGCGCCCGCGGCCTGACCGTCCCGGCGGCGATGGCCCCGCTCCTCGCCGACCTCCTGACCCGCGACCGCTTCCGTCCCTCTCAGCTCCCCCAGCCCCCCGGCGCCGCCGCCCTCCTGGCCCGCCTTCACGCGGAGGGCGTCCTCACCCGCACGCCCTGAAGCCCACCACGGCCGGGCCGCCGCCTCCCGAGGGGCGGCGGCCCGGTGGACGGGCCCGGCGGGCGGCGGCGGTACGGACCTCCGCACCGGCCTCGCCACGGCACTGCGCGCCCGGCCCCGCCCGGACGTGGTGGTGGCCCTCACCGACGGCCAGACCCCCTGGCCGGACCACCGCCCGCCGTGCCGCACGGTGGTCGGCCTCTTCCCCCGGCAGCAGGCCCGCCGCCCGCGCCACGAGGAGGACCCCGCCTACGAGCCGGACACACCGCCCGAGTGGGCCCGCGTGGTGGAGATCGGCCGGTGACCGGGTCATCACCGAACCACTCCGGAACGGGACCCCCGGGCGGGCCGTCGGGCGCACGGTGGAAGCACCGCGCGCCCGCCGCGGCGGTTCAGCCGATGGCGTGGAGGACCTCACCCAGGTCGACGAACTTGAAGCCGGTGGCTTCGCGGTCGCCGTCACCAGGCGTCTCCTTGCCGTCCTGCACGACCAGCAGACCATGGGGGTACCGCTCGCCGAGCGGTGCGTTGAGGGCGGCTGCTCCGTCGCAGACTTCGGAGCCGTCAAGGGCGGGCGAGGCCGCGGTGACGCGGAAGGCGCCTTCGAATTCGTTGTGGTCCTCGCGCTCGCGGTCGTAGGCGACGAAGGTGTTGTCGCCCTGGCTGGAGGCGAGCAGGTAGCCGTCGCCGCCCGGTTCGGCGACCAGGGTCAGGCCCTCGACGTCGGCCGTCAGACGCCTGCCGCCGTAGCCGGGGTCGGCGCCGCGGGTGCACTCCTCGGTCTGCGCGTCGTAGGTGCCGGGCACGCCGTACTCGCGCACCTTGTCGATCAGCTTCGGCGTGCCGGTGAGGCCGGCGTCGATGCGCCAGATGCCGACGTCCTCCTGCCCCGCGTACAGGGTGCCGTCGGCGGGGTCGACGACCATGCCCTCGACCTGCGGCAGCTCGCCCGGCTCGGCGCAGGGCGTCCAGGCGGCACCGTTGGGCAGGCGGAACGAGGACGGCAGGTCGAGCGTGCGCACCTGGCGGTAGTCGACCGTTCCGGCGGGAGTGGCGACCAGTTCGAGCAGGGCGATCCGGGTGCGGTTGCGCTGGCTGACGAGCGCGTAGGAGCGGCCGGTCTTCCGGTCGGTCCAGGTGGCCAGACCGTAGGCGGTCTTCTGCTCGTTGACCTCGGCCTGGTCGGCGGAGAAGACCGGGCGTGCGCCGGGGTCGGTGACGTCGGTGAGCGGGCCTCCGGGCCGGTCCCGGTCGATCCGGTAGATCCGCAGCCGGTCGTTGCCGCGGTCGCTGACCACCGCGACATCGGCACGCCCGCCGGCCAGGCGCAGGCCCTGGACCAGGTCGACGTTGTTGAAGCGGCCGGGTGCGTCGCCGGCGCCCGGCCCGGCAGGGGCGGGGACCGCCTGCACCTGGCGCGCCTCCAGGTCGTAGACCCGCAGACCGCCCTGCTTGGCGGTGGCGACGACCAGGCTGCGGCCGGGGTCGGCCGCGTTGCGCCAGATCGCCGGGTCGTCCGCGTTGGCGTCGCCGCCGGCCTCGTCGTCGTACAGCGGCGCGGTCTCGGCCTCGGGCCGGATGCTGCTGATCGAGGAGGCCTGCGCCGGGAGGGCGACGGAGGCCGCGAGTGCCGTGCAGAGCACGAGCGCGGAGGCGCGAGCTGCCAGACGTACCATCATATGTCTTCCTCTGTAACGGGTTTGCCCTGCCGAAGAAGACACTCGGAGGAGGGCTTGTCATGTCCGCGACTGGAGGGTTTCCGGTAGTTGAACTCGCTGCGAACCCCCCGGGGCCCGGCAGGGGGGACGAAGTCCTGGACGCGGCGCGCCGCGATGGGACAGCCTGGATGCCGTGGACGGAGTGAGTGGGGGAGCGGTACTCGCCTTGGTCGGTGTCCTTCTCGGAACGACGGGCACTCTCGTGGGACAGTACTTGGCGACTCGCGTCGAGGTGAGGCGCGACCGGCAACGCCAAGCGGAAACGGAGCGCGCGGAGCGCAAAGAGGCCATCCTGGAGTTCCTGGCCGCAGCACAGAGAGTCGAATTGGTGCTGGACCGCAGGAGCCTTGGTCTGCCGGCCGGGGACGACCCCGAGGAAGAGTTCCTGCACGCCTTGTGGCTGGCCAAGAAAGCCGTTGAGCTGGTCTGTTCCCATGAGGTCGCCCAACCTGCACACGACTACACCGAGGCACTGCACCAGACCATCCGCGACGTGGCGGCCAACGGCCAGGCCGCCCCCACCAAGCGTGAGCGCCGCCATGCCTTCATGGAGGCGGGCAGGAGCGAGCTCCGTGGCGACCGCCCGCAACTGCTGCGGTGACACCTCCGGGCGATGCTCCTGCTCACGGGTGGACAGCAGCCCTCCGGTGCGCGCGTGGCGGGGGCACGGGCGGGCGGCTCGCCGTAGGGCAGGCGGGCATCGGGAGCGCAACCAGCGATATGCGGAACGGCGGAATGCGTGACGCGCCATAACGTCAGCCGTAATGGATTCAGCCGTAGGGCCATGGATTCGCCAAGTAAGTCAAGACTTACCTTCAGGGGGCTTTGACCGTATGGTGTGGCTCGAATCGAAGGAGCCCCCTGTTGCCGAAAACAAATGATCCCGCTGTGCGTGCAGTTGACTCGGAGCGGGATTATGTGTCCTCCTTGTATGCGTTACTCAACGAGCGGCTTTCCGAGGCGCGAGTACACCGGGCGAATGTGCTGAAGACCCCGGCGGAAAGCGCCGGTGAGGCATACGAGAGGGAAATCGCCGCCGAGCGTCTGGCCAGGGAAATCGGCCGGCTGGAGGGCGCCGAAAAGGGGCTGGTCTTCGGGCGCATCGACCGGACGGACGGCACGGCCCTGCGCATCGGGCGGATCGGACTGCACACGGAGGAGGACGACCTGACTCTGCTCGTGGACTGGCGCGCGAACGCGGCGCGGCCCTTCTACGAGGCGACACCGGTCCACCCGATGGACCTGCGCCGACGCCGGCACCTGCGCCTCGAGGAGCGCACGGTCGTCTCGGTGAGCGACGAACTGCTGGACGGGACCGACCCGACCGACGAGGACGTCGTGGGGGACGGCCCGTTGACCGAGGCTCTGTCGGCACGGCGTACGGGCAGGATGCACGCGGCCGTCGCGACGCTGCAGGCCGAGCAGGACGAGGTCGTCCGCTCCGCCCACCGCGGGGTGACCGTGGTGCAGGGCGGGCCCGGCACCGGCAAGACGGTGGTCGCCCTGCACCGGGCGGCCTACGTCCTGTACGCGTTCCCGCGCGCCGCGGAGGAGGGCGTCCTGGTGGTGGGCCCCAACGCCCGGTTCCTCGACTACATCTCCCAGGTCCTTCCCTCGCTCGGAGAGAACGACGTCGTTCTGGCGACCTGCCGGGAACTGGCCGGAGTGTCCACGGACACGGTGGACCCGTTCGATACGGCCCGCCTCAAGGGCGGCTCAGACCTCGCCGACGCCTTGGCCGGCCTGCTGCGCGTCCACCAAGCCCCCGCCGGTGACTTCACCGTGCGGGTCGGACAGGAACCGGTCCACCTCTCCGGTGAGGAGGTCGCCACGGCACGCGACGCCGCCGTGGCAGCCGTACCGGGGCACAACCCTGCGCGCCAGGTGTTCAAAGAGCTCTTGGCCGACGCCGTCACCGAAGCGGTGCAACGGGACATGGGCGACCTCCTGGAGCAGATCGACGCCGATGCCGAAAGGATGACGGGCCTCGACCTCGACCGGTTCACGGGAGCCGCCCAGCGCCGCGCCGAAGGTGCGGCCGACCCGGGTCCGGCCCACGAGCTGGACCTGGACGCCATCCGAGCCGATCTCCTCGACGACGCCGGCGTCGACCGAGCGGTCGAGGTGCTGTGGCCGCGGCTGGTACCCGGTGACCTCGTGAAGGCGCTCCTGACGGACGCCGGCGCCCTCACCGAGCACCTGCCCCGCCTGACCGCGCAGGAGCGGTCCCTTCTGCTGCGCGGTCCCGACGACCCGTGGACCGACGCCGATGTGCCGTTGCTGGACGAGGCGGCGAGCCTCGTCGACGGACCCCCCGGGCGGACGTACGGGCACGTCGTCGTCGACGAGGCGCAGGAACTGACCGCCATGCAGTGGCGGATGATCGTCCGGCGCTGCCCGGCAAGGGCGATGACACTGGTGGGTGACTTCGCCCAGGCAGGCCCGGTCGCGACGGCACGCGACTGGAAGGAAGCACTGGGCCCCCACGTCGGACCGCGGTTCAAACTGCACGACCTGACCGTCAGCTACCGCACCACGCAGGAGATCCTGGAGAGCGTCCGGGACCTGCTCACGCGGATCGCTCCGGACCAGAAGCCCACGAGGTCACTGCGCAGCGGTGAGAGCCCTCGCATCGTGACCACACCGCCGGACGGGCTGGCCACCGCCGTCGTCCGGGAACTCCGCGCCCAGAGCACCGGGCACCCGGGCGAACTCCTGGGAGTGATCTGCGCGGACACCAGGGTGAGCGAGCTGACGGCCCAGGGCATCGCTCACCACGCGCGCATCGTGCCGGCGTCCGAAGCACGCGGCCTGGAATTCGACGGGGTCGTCGTCATGAACCCCGAGGAAATCGTCACGGCCCGCCCCGGCGGGGAAAGGGACTTGTACGTGGCCCTGACCCGGGCCACCAAGCGCCTCTGCACCATCACCGTCCAGCCCGCCTGACGACTCGGCGCCCGCGTCGTCGCCGCGGGCGCACCCGGCGCGGCACGGACGGCGGCCCACCCGCATCAGGTGCCGGAACGGGGACTCGACCAGGCCGAACCCCAGCGGGCGGGCGGGGGTGAAGACCGGAAGGGACAGCCCTCAGCCCCGGTTCAGGTCGGTGTGCAGCACGTGGTGGTCCGAGTACGGGCTGGGGCGGACGCGGTGCGTGCGCGGGCTGATGCCGCGCAGGAACACGTAGTCGAACTTGCTGTTCCAGTCGGTGGTCGCCGCGCAGCCGCCGACTCCGGCGGCCGAGGGGCGGCAGCCGGGGTCCGTGTCCGCGGCCAGGGCCCACATCGGGCCGAGTTCGGGGGCGTGCGGCACGGCGTTGAAGTCGCCGAGGACGACCGCACGGTCGTGACGGGCGACTTCCGCGGCGAGGACCCCCACCTGGCCCGCCCGCACCTCCCCCTGCCGGCGCTGGGCGAGGTGCGTGTTGAACACCCGGACCGGCCGGCCGCCCACCAGCGTGGTGACGGCCAGGTAGCCGCGGTCCTCGGAGCCGCCGTCGGGGTATTCGGCGCTCACCCGGTCCGTCATCGGCGCCGCCGACAGGATCGCCTGACCGAAGCCGCCCGGCCGCCACGGCAGCCCCCCGCAGCGGTTCCAGTTCCGCAGGACCGTCCCGTACTCGACCCGGTAGACCAGCCCGTAGACCTCCTCCAGGTACCTGCGGATCTCCTCCACGTCCCGTACGCACGCCTCCTGCAGGCCGATGACCTGCGGCGCGTACGTGGCGATCTCCGTCGCCCGGCCGAAGTTGTGCCCGCTCCCGCCGCACGGGTTGCAGATGTTCCACGTGGCGACCCGGTCCGGTACGACCTCCTCGGCGGCGTCGAACGGCAGCGGCCTGGCGAGGGGGGCGCCACGGCTCGGTGCGCTGGGGCCCAGCAGCAGCACCATGCAGACCGCGGTCATCGCGCCCGCGGCCCACCGCGCGCCCCTTCTCAGCACCATCGCCTCCCCGGAGTGGACGCACATCATCACACGGCGCCCTCGACGGGCGATCGAGGTGCTTCCCGGCCGGTCCGTCCGGCATCATCACGGCATGATCGGCAATCGGATCACCCATCGCACGGCGGACGGCGTCCGCGTACCCGGCACCTGGCGGCACGCGTTCATATGCAACGGCGGCTCCTACTTCCTCACCGACCTCTTCATCTACGCCGACGGCCTCGTCGACTGCTGGGAGCTGGTCACCCTCGACGAGTTCGAGCAGAAGCTCCGCCGCGGATGGGTGGCCACCAGCCTTCCGGACGGCGGACGCGCCTCCGCGCACCACCTGGCCTCGTGGACGTTCGGCCAGCCGCACACCTGGCTGACCCCGGACCTGCTGCTCGCCGAGGTCCGCGACACCATCGACGAGCTGAACGGCCGCCCCGACTCGACCGCCCGCTGCCTCGCCGCGGTGGACGTCTTCATGGCGGACCGCACGGAGGACAACCGGGCCGCCGCCCGGGCCGCCTACCTGGCCGTCCCCGAGACCGTGCGGCGCTACGCGCTCGGCGACATGGACCGCAAGGACCACCCCCTCCAGGTGCTGGTGGCCGGGCCCGGCGGCCGGACCCCGGACGAGCCCGAGGAAACGGTCACGCAGGAGGAGTACGACGAGGCCGTCGCATACTTCGAGGACCGCGAGCAGTGGCTCGCGAAGGCCCCTTCACGGGTGCCGGCCGACGGTCCGGCCGAGTCCTTCGCCCCCGCGGTCAAGATCTACCACTCGTATCCGCAGCGCGCGCTCGAAGACCCGGGCAAGCGGGCCCTGCGCAATGACTACCCCGCCCCGATCACCGTCGGCGACGTCACCTACCCGTCCGTGGCACACGCCTACTGGGCCCGGTCCGTCGCCGAACCGGAGGCCCGGACCGCGGTCGTGGCGGCGGAGTCGGGCGCGAAGGCCCGTACGGTCGCGGCCGGGGTGCCGCGGCGCGAAGGCTGGGAGCGGGTCCGGACGGCGGTCATGGCCCGTCTGCTGCGCGCCAAGTACGAGCAGCACCCCGACCTCGCGGCGACCCTGCTCGCCACGGGTGACGCGACCGTGCTCTACGACGACGCCGACTCGGGCTTCTGGGGCGAGAACGGAGGCCGGGGCCGCAACTGGACCGGCCGCCTCCTGGAACTCGTCCGTTCCGAACTGCTGGCCCGCCAGACCCTCGACGACTGACGGGGTGCGCGGCCGGCGGCCGGGCATGACGTAGGTCAGGTCGGGCGCGCCGTCCCGGAGCGGGGCCGGCACGGCGATCACCGCGGCACGCACGGCCGGCGGCGGCCCCTCGTAGCCCTGACCAGCGATGACGACATGCATGGCAGCCCCCACTACCATTCCAGTGCTTGAATGGAACGTCGTCTTTGACCGAGCAAGGAGAAGCACTGTGCCCCTGGTGTCCGTCGTGATGCCCGTGTACAACTCGGCGGCGACGCTCGGCGCAGCGGTTCGGTCGGTTCTCTCGCAGACGCACAGCGACCTGGAGCTGCTGGTCACCGACGACAAGTCTTCCGACGGCTCCTTGGACCTGCTCATGGAGTTCGCCCGGCAGGACGAGCGCGTCAAGCCGCAGTCGGCACCGGTCCAGGGTGGGGCCGGCCGGGCACGCAACCTCGCCATCGAGCGGGCCCGGGGGGATTACGTCGCCTTTCTCGACAGCGACGACCTGTGGCTTCCGAAGAAGACCGAGCGGCAGATCGAGTTCGCCGCTACGGGCGATGCGCCCTTGACGTTCACGTCCTACTACAAGATGGACGCCGACCACGACGGCGAGAGCGCCGACTTCATCCCGAACGGACGGGTGGTCCGCGCGCGGGAACACGTGGACTACCGCGCGATGCTGGTGCGGGACCACATCGGCGCTCTGACCGCCATGTACGACCGCAACGTCCTCGGCCCGCGGCTGATGCCGGAGATGCGCAAGCGGCAGGACTACGCCCTGTGGCTGTCGATCATGCGGGACGGCGCGGACGCCCGGGGCCTGGCCGAGCCGCTTGCGGTGTACAGGTCCCACCAGGCGGGTTCGCTGTCCTCCAACAAGCTCTCGCTGGTCCCGTACAACTGGGAGCTGTACCGCCGGCACGAGGGGCTGTCGGTCCCCCGGGCGACGCGGGCGCTGGCCGGTGCTGTGTGGCAGTCGCTGCGCAACTCGCGGATCTAGACATGCCTTCGGGGCGCGCGGTGAAGACGTGCTGGACGGCCACCCCGCCTTCAGCCGGTGTGCTGATCAGGTAGACCGGTCCCCCCACACGCTCGCGAGCGTGTGGGGGAGACGACGTAGGGGGCTGCCGTGGTCGGCCGCCGTGCCGTCGAAGGCACGGGCCGGTCAGCGTGCCAGTTCGCCGAGGCCGCTGTACGCGGAGACCAGGTCGTGGCGGATGAACCACTCGGTTCCCAGGACCGCCTCCCTCTCCGATGCCGGCAACCCGGTCAACAGGGCCGGGAGTGAGCGGTCCCGTGCGGCTTCTGACCGGTGGGCCTGGATCGCGGCCCACTTCTGGTCCAGCCAGGGGCGGACGTCCACGGCAGCAGTGATCATCTCGTCCGGGACCGTGTGCACGCGCTTGCCGACGCTGGCGAGCAGCCCGGCCAGGCCGGTGCTCGTCGACTGCGGGTGTGCGGAGAGGTACAGGGCACTGGCGCGCCACGGGGGTCCGGTCTCGGGGAAGAGGCCGGGGAGCCCGGCCGCGTGTGCGGCGAGGAGCGTGACACGGTGGGTGTGGACGTGATCGGGGTGCCCGGAGGAGCCGTGGGCGTCGTGCGTGACGATGACGTCCGGCCGGAAGTCGCGTACGTGGGCGACGACGCGCTCCACGGATTCCTCGAGAGGGGCTTCGCAGAACCGCGGCCGTCCCGGGGAGGAGTGGGGGACCCGGAGGTCGGCGTACCCGAGCATGCGGGGGTCCTCGCCGCCGAGGATGCGGAGGGCGTCGGCGAGTTCGGCGGCGCGATGGCTGTCGGGAGCCCAGGTGGCGGTGACGACGGCGGTGCGCGCGCCGGCCGCTGCGTGCTTGGCAAGAATTCCCCCAGCGACGAGGGATTCGTCGTCGGGATGGGCGTAGACCGCGAGGACGCTGGGTGCGGGCATGAAGGACTCCGTTCTCTCCGAGGTGGTCGCTTCTCCAGCACCGCAGCGTGGCAGCCGGAGTGCTCCTCCCGCAGCCGAAGGCCCGGCCGATCACGATGCGGCAGTCGGCCTTCTCCACGACGTCCCCGGCCCGCGGTCGTTGGTGACGACGACCGCGCCCCCGGCCATCGCCCCCGGCCATCGCGGCCGGCTTCGGGGTCCGCTTCTCGCGGTAGGCGACGGGCCCTGGCCCGGGCAGCGCACGACGGTGGGTGGAGCCCACCTGGCCGATCAAGGGTCCGGCGTCACGCGGCCCGGGCGGCAGTCAGGTCAGGCGGAAGACCGGGCCCCTCGGGGTGAAGGGGAGACCGGCGCCCTGGGGGATCAGGTAGGCGTGTTCGCGGCGGATGCGCAGGGTGTCGCACCAGCCGTCGGTGATCACCAGGAGCGGCGCTGCGGGCGGGAAGTCCTCGGCGCGCTGGAGCAGGTCGATGCCCGGCTGGAGCACCGTGCCGCCCCGGCCGCGGACCCGGACCCGGCCCGCGATCTCGGCCGGCGGGACGTAGCCCGCGTCGTACGGCGCCGCGTCGCAGAAGACGACCCGCGCCGCCGGTACGTCGCGGGCCTCGGCGTACGAGGCGATCGCGCCCAGCGCCTTGCCGAGCAGGGCGGCGTTCATCGACCCGGAGGTGTCGAGCACCACGCCGAACGTGCAGCGGGCGGTCTCCTCGGGCGGGAAGTACCGGCCCGCGCGCGGGATGTCCGGGGTCGAGGCCTGGCGGCGCGCCGGGCGGGCGTAGGACCGCACGGCCTCCGGCCTCGGCACGTACTCGTCGAACCAGCGGGCGAGCCGGGCGTCCCAGGGCACCGGCGGGTGGGCCGGGCCCGGATCTCCTGGACCAGCCCGGCGGGCAGCAGGCCGCGCCCGTCGCGGACGTGCAGGTCGAAGCCCTGGACGAGGCCGCGCTGGTAGAACGCGTCGAGATCCGCGTACGGACGTCCCGCGCCGTGCGCGAGCGGCTCGCCCAGGATGTCCCCGGCGCCCTTGCCCCGCAGGGTGGCGAGGCGCCGCATCCGGCGCAGGTCGGTGGCGATCCGGTCGTACACCTCCTCGACGGAGAGCCCGCGCAGCGCCGGGTCGTGCAGCAGCCCCTCGGGCATGCTGCCGATCCGCATCTCCACCAGCCAGTCGTTGACGACGTAGTCGGCGGCGACGTTGTGCAGGTACGGGTCGCGGCCGCCGCGGCGCTCACCGTGGCGCAGGGCGGCGTGCAGCATCTCGTGGGCCAGGATGAACCGCCACTCGTCGTCCTCGAAGGTGCGCAGCGGGTTGACGTAGATCTCCCCGGCGGTGGCGCTGACGGCGGCGACGGCGATGTCCTGGGCGCGGGCCAGCTCGGCGTCGGCGACGACGGTCAGGCCGGCGGCGAGCCCGCCGAGCAGCGGGTACGAGGACACGAACCAGTTCAGGGCCCGGTCCCAGGGGCGCTGGGCGACGCGTTCGCCGGTGGTCCGGTCACGGCGGCCGCCGGCCACGTCCATGGCGGCGGAGACGCTGCGGGTCAGGGCGGCGGCGAAGGCGGTCTGCCAGTCGGGGACGGCGGTGCTCCAGGTCCGCCAGGTGGTCAGGACCTGGTCGGGGCCGTGCCCGGCGGTGCCGCAGTGCTCGTAGGCGGCGGGGATGCCGTCGCGGCGCCAGCGGGCGGCGAGCTCGTCCTCCTCGCCGCCGGGGTACTCGGCGGGCAGGTGGTCGGGGGCGCGGCCGATGGGGAAGGTGAGCAGGAAACGGTTGACGACCGCGCAGCGGGCGGCGAGGTCGAAGGGGTCCGGCTGGGTGCGGTCCTCGTCCTTGGCGGCCGGGACGTGGCCGAAGCCGAGGTGGAGCAGGGCGTGGGCGATCACCCAGGCCCACTCCCGGGGTTCGGCCCGCCGCGTGGGGTGGACGTGGACGACGCCGTTGGAGGTGACGGTGGCCAGGCCCCCGTCCGGGGACTCCGGGCAGCCGGCCTCGCGGCAGACCTTGCCGCCGAGGGCGGCGAGGGCCGGGTTCTGCTTGACCAGGGCCAGGCCCTCGGCGAAGGCCTGCGTGGCCGGGTCGGGTTTGGCGGCGGCCTTCGCCCGGGCCTTTCCGCTCCGGCTCACCGGCGGGCCTCGACCAGCCGGGGCATGTCGCGGGCGGCCTCGATCAGGAACCATCCGGGCAGCACGGGCAGGCCGTCGGCGTCGTCGGCGATGACCGTCTGGGCGACCTCGACGGAGATCTCGGCGAGCTGGACGAGGAGCGACTTGAAGCGGTGGGTGTGCTGGCGCAGGGCGGGCGAGACGTGTTCCTTCTGCGCCGGGAGTTCCTTGAGCAGGCGCCCCCGGAAGGCTTCCGCCAGGTAGTAGAGCAGGTCGCGGTCCTGGAGCCGGGCGGGCCAGGAGGCGTCGCCCTTCAGGATGGCCTCGATGCCGAAGGTGTGGCGGACGATCTTGGCGTAGCCGCAGAAGGAGACGGCGTGCGCGGGGGTGAGGGTGCCGTGGGCGACTACCTTGAGGGTCTGCTCGTCCAGTTCCGCGCCGAAGGAGTGCAGGGCGTCGGAGAGCATGTGCCAGGAGCGCGGGGTGGAGAAGGGCTCCTCGGTCTTGGGCGGCTGCGACCAGAGGTGGTCGGGGCGGTCGGTGAGGTAGTCGGTGACCCACGGGTGGATGCCGTGCTCGCCGGCCCACACCAGCCAGTCCTGTGCGGACGCCTGGAGGTGGACGTGGGTGAGGCGGTTGACCAGGGCGGAGGCGATGGGCCGGGCCAGCGCGTTGTCCGTGGCGCGGTTGCCCGCGCCGATGACGATGGAGCCGGCGGGCAGTTCGTAGGAGCCGATCCGGCGGTCGAGGATCAGCGAGTAGAAGGCCTTCTGGACGTCCGGGCCGGCGGCGTTGAGCTCGTCGAGGAAGAGGCAGTACGGCTCGTCGCGGGCGATGGCCTCGGGCGGGCAGAAGACGGAGCGGCCGTCGCGGATCTGGGGTACGCCGATCAGGTCCTCGGGGGCGAGCTGCGTGCCGAGGAGGCTGACGCATTCCAGGCCCAGGGAGTCGGCGAACTTCCTTACGAGCGAGGACTTCCCGATGCCGGGCGCCCCCCAGAGGAAAACGGGCCGCACGGTGGCGAGGCCGAGCAGCAGTTCGGGGATCTGGGCGGGGGTGACGGTAACGGCAGCCTGCACGGGCGGGGACGTCCTTCAAGGTGGGGCGGTGTGTGGTGCGGCCAGTGTGGTCACACCGCACACCGCCTGGCATCCGGTTTTCCCGTGGGCGGTTCGGTGGTCCGGGCGGTCCGGGCCCCGTGCTCAGGTCTCGACCAGGTGTTTGAGCTTCTCCTCTCTGACGAGCGTGTGGCCCGACACGCCCGGGCCCACGCCGGCCAACCCGCCGCGCCGGCCGGTGTGCAAGACCCGGGGCCACGGCCGGTTGGGGTCGTGGAGGTCGACCACGAGCGTCAGGGTGGCGTGACCGCGGTGCCCGTGTCCGACACCGGGGTGAACCGCTGTGAACCTCAGGTACCGCTCGGCTGGACCATCCTCCGGCCGGCGGTGCTTCCGCCGTCCACGGTGACCGACGCACCCGTCATGTAGGGGAAGTCGTCGGAGGCGAGCCCGAGCACGGCGCGCGCGATCTCCTCGGCGTCTGCCATGCGTTCGAGCCCATCGACGTTGAGCGGCCCCCATGCCTGCTTGTACTGGGCCCATGCCGCATCGGGCAGTCCCGGCGGGCGGACGAAGGGGGTGTCGGTGGTGCCGGGCAGCAGGGCGTTGAGCCTGATTCCCTTGGGCCCGTAAGCGAGTGCCGCCGACTTCACCACGCCCTGCACCGCCCGCTTGCTCGCCGTGTACGCGGCGCTGTTCGGCCGTGCCTGTTCGGCCGCTGACGACGAGGTGCAGATGATGACGCCGCGCTGTGCCCTGAGCATGTGCGGAATCTCGTACTTGATCGCGAGGAACACGCCCCGGGCGTTGGTGGCCTGGATGTCGTCCCACTCCTCGATGCTCATCTCATGGGGTGCTTTGCCGCCGCCGATGCCGGCGTTGTTGAAGGCCACGTCGATGCCGCCGTAACGGCTCGCGACCCGGTCCACGAAGCCGCGCACCTGGGCGTCCACGCGTACGTCCGCCTGCGTGTACGTGGCTTCGCCGCCCGCGTCCCGGATCTCCCGTTCCACCTGGCGTCCCAGCTCGGCCCGTCTGCCGCAGAACCCGACATGGGCCCCCTCCGCGGCGAACGCCTTCGCCGCCGCCCTGCCGATGCCCGAGGTGGCACCCGTGATGAGCACCGACTTCCCCTGGAAGCGGCCGGGCTGCGTACGGGACCTGGACCGGTCGCCGACCGCGTGGGCGGTGGTGCCGAAGGCCGCGCTCGCCAGACCCAGCGCGGCAGCGCCACCGATCAGGGACCGCCGCCCCACGGCCGCGGATTCGGCGTTCGCGTTGCCACTGGAGTCCGTGTTCGCATTCGTATCCATGGCGATCACGCTCGCAGCCCGCCCCGGACACACGACTCCACCCACCGGCCGGACTTCGCGTCCGGCAGGAGGAGGCGCCCTCCTCCCATGGCAGGACCCCGGGCACACGGGCGTCCGCCTATCGTTGGCCGCGTGAACCGACCTTGGATCGAGCTTGCGTTCGACAGGAAATTCGCCGCCATACGGGTCCTGGCACTCGCCGGCATCCTGATCGGCGACTTCCTGCTGCTGCACCGGCCGTCCGGGGCACAGGACTGGAGCTTTGCCGCAGCCGGGCTCGTGCTGTGCTTGGCCGCGGCGAGGTGGGCGCTCGGCGCGCTCCTGGCCCAGTCGGCCCTGCTCGTCACCGCGCACACGCTGGGCGCCGGCACCGTTCCTTCGTTGAAGGTGCTGGCCGCCGTGACCCTCTTCGAACTGGCGGTCCGGCAGTCCGGGCGCCGCCCGGCCGCCGGGGCGACGGCACTGGCCCTCGCCGTCGCCGTGAACCGCCTCGAGGACCTGCCCGGCGAACTCCTCCCCGTCCTCTACAAGATGTGCATCGTCGCAGGCCTGCCGCTGCTCCTGGGCGCGTACGTACGCGTGACCCGCGACGCCGCACTGCACGCGCGTCGGTACGCGGAACAGCAGGAACTGCGCGCCGCACAACAACTGCAAGCCGCCCGCGCGGCGGAGCGCACCACCATCGCGCGCGAGTTGCACGACCTCGTGGCCCACCACGTCTCCTCCATGGTGCTGCGCGTGGGGGTCGCCCGGCACGTCACCGCCGCCACCAGCACCACCGACCCCCGGATCACCGACGTCCTCGACGACCTGCACTCCAGTGCCCGCGCGGCACTGACCGATCTGCGGCGCCTGGTGTCCGTACTGCGAGCCCCGGCCCGGACCGGTCCCGGCATCGGCTCCATGGTCACGCCCGGGGCGCTGCCGGCGGCACTGGAGACGGTGGTGGAACACAGCCGCCGGACCGGACTGACCGTAACCGCCTCCGTGGATCCGCGTGTCGTGCGGCTCGACGCGGTACGCGGCCTCGCGGTCCTCCGCCTCGCGCAGGAGGGCCTGGCCAACGCGGCCAAGCACGGCGGGCCCGGAACACGTGCCGAGCTGGCCGTGCGGCTGGCCGACGACACCGTCCACGTGACGCTCCACAACGACGGCGCCGGAACGACCCGGCCACCGGCCCCCGGCCCTTCCGGACACGGACTGATCGGCATGCGCGAACGCGTGGACCTGCTCGGCGGCCGGCTGCACGCCGGCCCCGCAGCCCAGGGCTGGCGACTCACGGCCGAAATACCCGCCCTCGCAACCGACATGGAGCTCCAGCCGTGATCCGCATCCTCCTCGTCGACGACCAGCAGCTCGTCCGCATGGGACTGCGCATGCTCTTCGAGCAGGCGCCGGACATCGAGATCCAGGGCGAGGCGGACAACGGCGCGGAGGCGGTACGACTGGCTGAACGCCTCACTCCCGACGTCGTCCTCATGGACCTGAGGATGCCCGGCCTGGACGGCATCACGGCCACCCGCCGCATCCTGGCCGCACGCCCCGCCACCCGGGTCGTCGCCCTCACCACCTTCGATGACGACGACCATCTGTACCCGGTGCTCGAGGCCGGAGCCTGCGGCTTCCTCGTCAAGGACACCCCGCCGACCGAAATCCTGCAGGCGGTACGCCGGGCCGCGAACGGAGAGGCCCCCTTCAGCCGGGAGGTCCTCGACCGCCTCGTCGCCCGGGCTCTCCACACCCGTTCTTCTCCCGGCACTCCTCCGGACATCCCGGTGCCGGCCATCACCCCGCGCGAACGGGAGGTCCTCGGACTGCTCGGTGTGGGCCTGTCCAACAAGGAGATCGCAGACCGGCTGCACCTCGGGATCACCACGGTCAAGACGCACGTGGCGAGTCTGATGGCGAAGACGGGCCGGGACAACCGCATCCGTCTCGCCGTTCTCGCTGTCCTCACCGGCACCACTCCAGACTGACCGCCCCTGCTCCGAGAGCCGCCCGCTGACGGGGTGCAACTGGTCCGGTTGCCGGTGAGGCTCCCGTCGAAGACGATGCCGAAGGCCTGGAGAGCCCGCTACCGGCGGCGCATCGGCGGTCTCGTCCCAGCCCTGGCGGGCGGCATGGCGGAACGAGAACGAGGCCTTGACGCGGTCGACGAGGACGACCGGGCAGACACGGTCGAGCGGCCCGGGCCCGCCACCCGGCCATGCCCTCCGTGCGGAACCGGTGATCACGGCCGGGCACGACGCTCACGTCACCAGGCGCAGCGACGTTTCCGCGATGCCCAGCCGTACGCTCTGGCCCCAGGTCAGCTGCAGGGCATCGGCCTCCATCCCGTCGCCGAAGACCACGATCCGGTCCGACTCCACGGTCAGTCGCAGCCCTTGCCCGTGTCCCAGGTGGCCTGAGGTTCTTGAGGTTCCGGTCGCGGGCGATGGCCAGGCCTCGCGCACGTACCACAGGAGCCGCCGGTCGCACGGTGCGGGCAGCTCAGCGGTGCCGCCGCGCTCCAGCCACAGCGAGCGCAGCCAGCCGGTCGCGCCCGTGCCGGTGCCCACCAGCACCCCGGAGGACGCCTGGGCCTCACCCGGGCCCTCCTCGCCGTCGGGGCCCAGGCGGTAGCGGGCCGTCTGATGGCCGGGCGGGCCCAGGTAGATCTCGTTCAGCGCGAGGAGACGCTGGGTGTCGTCGGCGACGGCCTCGACCATGGTCAGGTCTTCCGTCCGGCCCCCGCCGGCGCTCGCGGCGCACAACAGGGCGGCCGTGTCGGCGCAGCGGTGACGGACCAGGATCCCCGGGTTGCGCCCCGGGTCGGTGTCGATGCCCACCACCGGCTGTCCGCACAGGTACTTCGCGGTGTTGGCGACCAGACCGTCCTGCCCCACCACGACCACCACGTCCTGCGGTGCGAACAGGAAGCGGTCCAGGTCCGCCCGCTCCACCCGGGTGCTGCGCCAGGTCAGTGGCACCGCCGCCGCGACCTCCCGCAGCGTATGCTGCGCGCGGTCGTGGCGGCGTACGACCTCGTCGATCGAGCGGCCCCGGCTCGAGAGGAAGAAAGCGGCCTGCCCGTGCGTCCCGTGCCGGGCGAGCAGTTCCTCGTACTCGGTCCTGCGGTGCACGAGCACCGCCCGCGGGGCCAGGCTCACGCGCCCGCTCCGCCGTCCGGACGCCCGAGCCTGCTGAGGAGGCCGGTGAGGACATCCGGGGTGAGCGTGATGCTCTCGACCCGCGGCAGGTTCTCCGCCAGCCGGGTCGCCGCCAGGGCGTACAGCGTGCCCGGGCCGGTCTCGCCGTGCACCCGCAGCCAGGCGGCCTGGGCCTCGGCACGTGCCGACCCGGTCTCACGGGCCGCCTCGGCCTCGGCGCGGGCCAGGCGGACCTTGCGGGCCGCCTCGGCCTCGGTCCGTACACCGTCGGCCGCCGCCTTCTCCTCCGCCTCGCGGCGGGCGTTGATGCCGCGCTGCTCGACCAGCTGTTCCTCGCGCCGGGCCAGTTCGATCTGACTGGCCAGCTCGTTCTCGGCGATCGCACGCTCGCGCTCGACGGCGACGGCCCGCCGTTCGTAGGTGGCCCGGTCCGCCTCCTGCTGGATCTGCTCGCGGGCCGGTGTGCGCAGTGCGCGCTCCACCTCCGCTTCGGGCCGGATCGCGACGACGCGCACGGCCACCACGTCGATGCCGGTGGCCGGGAGCCTGGGCTCGGCGGCGAGACCGTCGGCGACGCTCTGGCGCACGGAGGCGACGCCGTCCACCAGGGCGGCGGCCAGCGGGGTCCGGGCCAGCACGTCAAGCGTGTGCTGCTGCGCGGTCTCGGTGAGGAGGGTGGCGATCTGCTCCAAGGGCGCGGCGCGCCAGCTCCCGGTGTCCGGGTCGACGGAGAAGTCGAGCCGGTCCGCCGCCTCGGCCGGGTCGCTGATCCGGTAGGTGACGGTGGCCTGCACGGTGACGTCCTGGAAGTCGGCGGTACGGGCGTGGAAGGCCATGGCCAGCTCCCGGTCGTCGACCGGCACTTCGGAGAGCGCCGCGGACAGCGACCGGTACCAGAAACTGAGCCCCCGGCCGTCATGGACGAGCCGGCCGCGCTTGTGGTGGCGGATATGGGTGGTGGGCGCGGATCGCAGATGACGCCAGCCGAAGCGCCGGGTGATGTCGGCCATGGTGAACCCCCTTGATTTCGTCAGCATGACGATAACCGCGAGCGTCAATATCGTCAAGAGGACGAAAAGGGTGAGGTGGCCCCGAACCCCGGGAGGCCAGCCCGATGGGCCGGGGCCGGGGGCCGGGAGGCTCCGGCCGTCCGCGGCTCGGATGGAAACCCGACCACCCAGCCCTCGCGGTCTACCCCCGAGAGGTCATCGGAGCCCACCGCGCCTTCATCGCCCGCCGGGCCGCGCGACCCGGCGAGGAATACCGCACGCCCACCGACGAGGAACGGGGCTCCTTCCTCGGGCACTTCGAGAAGCGCGAACTCTCCCACCGGCACCTGTGGCCGGGCCTTCTCCACACCCTGCGTCCACGAGCACGCCTGTTTGCGATGCGCCATGCCCCGCCCCGCCCCAGCCGAGCGCCCCCGGCTCGTCGAGATCCGCGACAATCTCGTCGACCGCATCGCCGAAGCCAAGCACGAGGGCTGACTCGGGGAAGTCGACGGCCTCGAAACCAGCCTCGCCGGCGCCCGGGACAAGCTCGTTCAGATGGACCCAACGGGCCGCCGAGCGGCAATCGCTGGTTCAGAGAATCGGAGTCGCCGATCACCTGGACCGCGAGCACCCTGATGACCAGGCGAATCACCCGCCGACAGTCCCGCCGGGCCGGCCGGCCGCCGCCCGGGAACACACACGCGACTGACCGCGGTCACTCCCGCGACCGCCAACTCCAGCACTTCTGTCATGGCCGGATCGGGAGCAGGTGCCAAGTGCTTGGAACTCAGAACCCGTTGCCCCATCCGAAGGTGGCGCTGTAAGCGCGTTGGAGTGCGTGCTGGCCATGGTCCCCGTCGGCGTAGGCCCACATGAGGGCTGCGGCGAACCAGAGCAGGAAGATTCCACCGACGACGCCCAGAGCGACCAGCCTGCCGTACCAGATGAGGAGGACCACGGCGACGGTCACGATGACCGCGCCGACGTGGGCTCCCCACAGGTCGAGCGACGCAGCCTTGCGTGCCGCCCGGGCTTCAGCCCGTTCTACAGCGAAGCGCTCCTCTCGAACAGACTGCGGTTCGTACTCGTCGAAGTTCATCTCATCCCCCTAGCCCTGACGCTACCTGGACCCGGACCACGCGGAGCTGTGTGTGGGCAGTGGCGATCGTCCAGCGGTCCGCGGCCTCGGGGGCACGGAGCTTCATCGAGGTCAAGGAACAAGCTCAGGCGTTCCACCACTCGCCGGTGCCACATCCGACCTCGTAGTGCCACCATCCCTCTGTCTGCCCCTGCGCCAGGAGAGCCTTGACCCCGGCGAAGTCCGTGCCTGCCGGCACCGTGAAGGCCACCATGGGGAAGTCCTTGCTGAAGACCTCGCCTCCGAGCCCGAACGCCGAAAGTCGCTGATGGACCGCCTGAGGGCTGCTCCCGAGAGGACCGGTGGGTACGGGCACGACACGGATGGTGCAGTTGCCGGAGGGACTGACCTGCCCGACAGCCCAGTGGAGCCCGTCTGAGTCGGTCCGGTACCGCACCAGGTCGCCCTCGGCAACCCCGTCCTGGAGGAAGGGGGCGTTCTCGATCCGGGCCGTGCTGTCTCCCAGATCCGTCGCCCACAGACCTTCGGTGTCCTGCGGGAACCACCCCTCGCGTGGCACGAACCGGAACCAGACCTTGATCTTCTCAACCACGCTCTCCATGCCCGCCATCATCCGCTGACCAGCAGAACCAACTCGCACCGGGCTTGAGGACAGGGGTCGAACGTCAGGCTCGGCAGCTGGACCCGTACCGCCGACCAGGCAGCCGGCCGCTGAGCGGAAGCTGGCCCTCGCGGCGGACCTGCGGATGGATGTCCCGGCCCATCGGGGGGCAAGACCGCCGTGCTGCCGAGGGCCCTGGCTGCGGCCGGATCCGACTTCACCGACGCCGAACGGGCATCGATCGGGCGGTTGAACGATCCCGAGGCGTGAGCCTGGCCTCCCCGCCCCGGGTCTGTTCGCGGGAGGCGCCGGACGGCGTCCACGGTGGCTCCGCCCGGCGGGCACACGAGTACGAGCCGTTGGGTTTCACCGCGGCCCACTCACCGACGCCCCGTAACCACCTGGGTTACGGGGCATCGTTGTCGCAGCGGGCCGACGGCTTCGCGCGTGTCCGGACCCGGCACGCCGTGACCGAGCGTGTCGGTCAGCGGGTGACGACGTTGTGTGCTGGGGTGATCTGCGGCTCGCCGTCTGCGTAGCCCAGATCGGCGAGGACCGGCTGGAGGATCTTCGAGAAGTTCTCGAGTGCCTCCTCGGACTCCCACACGTCGACGACCCGCCACCCGCCGTCGACCGGCCCGGCCACGTGGGAGATCAGTCCGGGAGCCGGAATGTCCGCGAGCGAGGCGAACTCGCTGCCGTCGGTGAGTCGGCTGATGCAGGCGTCGTAGAGCTCCTGCCCGGCGCCCGGAATCTCGAATGTGACGATGATGGCCATGTCGTCCCCACTGCTCGCTCACTGTGTGCGGCGACCGCTCCGGTCGGCGCGATGCCCCTCATGCCTACCCTCTGTCCGCGCATCGACGCTGGCGGGGGCCCTTCCGGGGGACCTGCGGGGAGGGCGCTGAGGTGCGCGGGGGGTCTTGCGCCCGGAACCCATTGACCACGGGCGTGCGCCCCCGCAGAGGGACGATGGTCATCAATGGGCATACTGCGGTCAGCATCCAGGCATCGATCCCTAGGCCGGCCGGCCGGCCGTCCGGGCCTGGGGCGTGCCTGGTTGGGACGCGGGTGCTCCGTGCTGGGGCCCGGTGGGTTCTAGGGGCTCTACGTTGGGCACATGGGTTGGCCGCAGCCATTGTGTCGGGTTGCGGGGCCCAGAGGATGTGGGTGTGGCTTCTGGGGGTGCCTCCTGTGGCTCGTACTGCCTGGCCGCCCGTGTCCTCCTGACCGACCCCAGCCTCGCCGATTGCGAAGTGCGACGTAGTCGCTGTGCAGAGCAATGCCGGCGTGGTCGTCTGCACCAGCGTTGAGGACATTGCGGCGGGCTGCGGCGGCACGGAGGCGGAGTTCACGCCCGCCCTTGACCGCGAGCGGCGAGCGGCGAAGGGGCCGCGCCATGCGGAGGCTCCGGTGATGGAGTGGCACCCCGGCGGAGGCCTGCGCTGCGCGGACCTGACCGACGTCCGGTTCGCCCTCCCGGCCGCCGCGCGGCCGAGCGGCGACAGTGCCGGCCTCCCCGGCCGTCGGTCCCCGCACCGGGTTCCTCAGGGTCGGCGTCCGGCCCAGGCCACCAGACGGTCGATGGCCCGGGCTCCGGGGTCCACGGTCACCACTTCGGCGAAGGGGATCCGCCCGCCGCGGGTTTCGGCCGGCAGCGCGCGACGTACGACGCCGATCACCCGCTCGATGAGGGCCGGGTCCCAGTCCGGGTCCTGTCCGGTCGCCCTGGCCAGGTCCCAGGTGTGCACCGTGAGTTCGTGGGTGTAGACGGCTGCGGCGGCCGCACCCGGCAGGACGCCCATCGGCAGGCGCAGCTGCCGGCCGAGGATGCCCGGATCCGCCCACACCTCCGCGACCTCGCGGGCGCCCGGCTCCCAGGCCGCCGCCCACGCGCCGTCGGCGACCTCGTCGGCGAAGGACGGGACGCTGAACGGGTCCTCGCCGCGCCCGATCACCGAGATCCGGCGGACGACGGCGACGAGGTGGCTCGACAGCCGCCGCACGTCGAACTCCTCGCAGGGCGTCGGGGCGTCGTACTGCTCGGGCCGGACGGCGGCCAGCGTACGGCCCGCCAGCTCCACGGCCGCGGCGAGATCGGTCCGCGGATCGAAGGAGGAGGGGGTGTCGACGGTACGGGTGGGGTCGGACGGGGTCTCGATGAGCTGCTCGGTCTTGTTCATGGGTTCAGCCTGTACGCAAAAGTGGCCACCCTCTGGCCAGTTTTCCGAAGAGAATGAAAGGCGACGACGCGGCACCCACGAAGGAGGAAATGGGCCCATGAGAGCCGACCGGTTGGTGGCGACCCTGCTCTTCCTCCAAGAGCGCGGCCGCGTCACCGTCCCCGAAGTGGCCGCCGAACTGGAGGTGTCCGAGCGCACCGCGCGCCGAGACCTGGAGGCCCTGGCCGCGTCCGGCATCCCCGTCTACTCACAGCGCGGCCGCGGCGGCGGCTGGTCGCTCGTCGGCGGGGCCCGTACGAACCTCACCGGACTGACCGCAGAAGAGATCCGGGCGTTCTTCCTCATCACCGGCCCCCTGTCGGCCACCCCCGAACTGCGCACCACCCTGCGCAAGCTGGTCCGGGCCCTGCCGCCGCCCCTGCGGGCGCAGGCCCAGGCCGCGGCCCGCGCAGGGGTCGTCGACGCCACGGACTGGTCCCGCGACGCCGTCACCGCCGATGCCGCCCACCGCTCCGCGCTCCAGGGCGCCGCCGTGGACGGGATCCGCGTCCGCCTCGGGTACGCGGGCGTCGGCAAACCGGCCGGCGAGCGTACCGTCGACCCCCTCGGGATCGTGGCCAAGGCCGGAGTGGACTACCTCGTCGCCGGAACGGAGAAGGGCCTGCGCACCTTTCGGCTCAGCCGGGTCACCTCCGTCGAGCCGACCGGCGAACCGGTGGTACGGCCGCCGGACTTCGACCTCGCCACGGCTTGGCGGGCGCTGTCCGGGGCCTTCCAGGACGGCATTCACGCGGTGACCGCCCGTGCCCGCGTCCGCCCCGACACGCTGGCCCTGCTGCAACGGTTCCTCGGCGGCCGCGTGCGCGTCGGCGGTCCACTGCCCGACGGCTGGACCGAGGTGTGGGTCGACGGCCCGGCCGCGAAGGCCCTGGCAGGGCATCTGGCCGGGCTGGGCGCGCGGGTCGAGGTACTGGATCCGCCGGAGGTACGGCAGTGGCTGGCCCGTATCGGCGCCGAACTCACGGCGATGTACGCGGAGGAGTAACCGCACGCACCGCCCGGTGCGCGCGCTTGACGGCCTTCTCGGCCCGATCCGAGGAGCCGACCGTCCAACGCCCGAGCCCCTTCAGCTTGCGCCGGTGCCCATCCACCCGTGCCCGTGCCCGTGCCAGTGCCAGTGCCCGTGCCCGAGCCCGCGGCGTCGCGGCCGGCCTGCCCGGCGCCGCGCCCCAGCGGGGTTCGTCCTCAGGGGCGGCGGCCTGACCTGATGGTTCACGACGGACGGCGAGGGCCCGAGCCCGAACCGGGCCCATGGTGACGGCCAGCAGGGCCGGGCCGAGCCGGTGGACGCGCCCGGTGAGGCTGTGCGGCGAGCGCCCGCCGCATCTGGTCAGCCACCCGGCGTCAGATCTATCGTGAGGCAATGACGGCACACAGCCCGGGGGCGCCCGGCGGCGTGGAGCGGGACGAGTCGGGAACGACGGACGTGGTGCTGCGAGCGGGCGGCGCCTCCTGGCTCACCGTGCCACGCTCGCTGGGGAGCGCCGCGCTGACCGCGCTCGGTACGGGTCTTCTCGGGCTCGCCCTGGTCCTGCCCGTAGCGGTGATCGTGCTCTTCTCCGGCGCCGGCTGGGCCGCGGTGGGGACGGTGGCCCTCTGGATGGTGTCCGCAGCCGTCACGGCGGGCTTCGCGGGCGCACTGGCCGTGGCCTGCTTCCAGGTGTACCGGATCAGGTTCTCCGCCGTCGGCGATCCCCCCGGGGTGCGCCTGGTGCGCGGCCTGGGGAGCGGTCCGTGGCGGCCGCTGGAGGAGCCGGACCGCCTGCGCCTGGAGCAGGAGATCGAGGAACCGTACGCCGGGGACCCCCTCCCCGCCACCCGCGTCCTCACGCTGCGCCTGATCCGGGACGACTCCGACGTCTGCCGGGCCGTCCTCCAGCCGGACACCGACGCCCGACAGCTCCTCGCGGCGTTGGAACAGGCCCTGGGGCCGGCCGTCCAACTCGAACTCCACGTCAAGCGCACCACCCGCCCCGCGCCCCGTCGCCGCCCCGGCCCCCGGAACCGCGGCCGGGGCGGGCCCTCCGGCATCGGCATCAGTGCCGCCGGGGGCTACAGCTGCGGCAGCGGATGCGGCGGAGGCGGTGGCGGCTAGGGCCTGTCCGGCGGATCATGCCGGGCGGCCCACCGACGCTGAACCGCTGTGGCGACCCCCCGCCGGACAAGGAGCCAGACGGAGCAGGTTGGGCCCGTCGATAAATGCCTCGACACCAGTCGCGGTGATCGGGGACGCTTCGCCCGATGACCAGAATCGACGACACGCCGCCCGCGTGGGACGAGCGCACCCAGCTCACCACGTTCCTCGACTACACACGTGACACCGCCCGCGCCAAGTGCGACGGCGTCTCCGCGGAGAACGCCCGCAAGGCAATCCTGCCGGGCTCACCGCTGATGACCATGAGCGGAGTGATCAACCACCTCCGCTGGGTCGAGTACTACTGGTTCCAAGTGGTCTTCCTCGGCGAGGAAGACCAGGGCCCCTGGACCGACGAGGACCCCGACCGCGAGATGCGCATCGCCGTCGACTTCCCGCTCACGCAGTTGCTCGACGAATACGCCGAACAGAGCGCCCGCTACCGCGAACTGGTCGCCGCGAACGGCCTGGAAAACCGGGCCAAGCGAGCCGTCCGCAACGGCCTCCACGTCGACCTGCGCTGGATCCTCCTCCACCTCACCGAGGAGACAGCCCGCCACAACGGCCACCTGGACATCCTGCGCGAGATGCTCGACGGCACGACCGGCGGTTAGGACTTGTCCGGCCCATCACGCGTCTCGCCGGGCTGACGCCTTCATGTGGAGGGGGTGGGCCGGGTGGGCGCAGCGGGTATGAGCCGCGAGCAAGCTGTGACCCTTGACCCTAGTGCAGCGGATCATGGACGCGGACCACGCCGATGAAGGCGAGGCCGATGACTGGTTGGACATGCTGGACGGAGCCTTGAAGTGTCCGGCTGGGCACGTCGGTGATCTGATCTTCCGGCCCGCTGAGCGGGAGCTTTCGGCGGCGGAGGCAATCGACGAGGCCCTGGCCTACCGCCCGATGGCCCTGTGATCGTCTGCCGACGCGGATCCGGAACCAGATGGTGGGAGTTGCGGCCGTTGCGGTGCCGAGGTCGACGTAACGCCGCTCGTCGTAGCGGGTGGCCACGGCCCGGTGCTGCTTCAGCCGGTTGACGGCCCGCTCGACGGTGTTGCGCTCTCGTACCGCTCTTCGTCGAAGCCGGGTGGCCGTCCGCCGCGTGAGCCTTTGCGCAGGCGGGCGGCCTGGCTGTCGGTCTTCTCCCGGCATGAACCCCTGTGTCCAGGCTCCAGGGGTCACCTCATTATTGTTCAGACGTGTCCCACGGGGTGGGACGCGGTCTGCTGATTGCCAGGGGGTTGGGGATGGGTGCGGGTACGGAGCCGGACGGTTCGTCCAGGTCCGACGAGGAGTGGGAGCGGTTTCTGCGCGAGTCGGTGGCGGGTGCTGCCGACGCGCCCAAGGAGCCGTCGGCGCGGGCCCGCGACGTGGCGAAGCGGCTGCGCGAGGAGCCCGACCGCGGCATGGAGGGCTGGCGCAGCTACACGCCCGTGCGGCCCAAGCGGCGCACGGTCTGGCCCGTAGTCGGGCTGCTGGCCTCTCTGATCACGCTGCTGGGGCTGGTGGCACTCGGACCGGGACGGATAGTGGACCTGTTCGCCGGCGAGGAGTCCGACTCCGAACCGCTGGCGGCGGAGACCGCCCATCCCACCCAGGGCCCCCCGGCGCAGGGGGCCCAACGCCCCACCATGAAGGAACCGTTCCGCGGCTCGCCGGCGGCGAGCTGGGCGAACGGAGCGGAGGGGATCACCGTGCCGGAGGCCCGGGCGGTCGGCTGGATGGGCGCGGCCGAGGTCGAACGGGCCCTCGCCGGCAGCCGGGACTTCCTTGTCGCGTCCAGCCTGGACCGCGCGGTGCTGCGGGGCGAGCGCCCCGAGAAGGCGATTGCACTGATCAACCCGTACCAGAAGGACGTCCAAGACCTTCTGGAAACCGCTTTTCGAACCCCGACCGAGAAGAACGACCCCCTCCTCCTCTTCAGTCGCTTCCAGCCATCCCGCACCCAGCTGGTCGGCGACGTCGTGAAGACCCGGGGCCGGCTCACCTACCAGGAGGGCGAGCGCGGCGCGCTCCAGGTGACCGCCGACGTCACCTTCGTCTACCCGGTCACCCGCGCGAACGGGGGCGGCGACGACGACATCGTGCGCACGATCGTCCGGCGCGAGCTGGTCCTGAGCTGGGACGACCCTGCCCAGGTGATCACCAAGCCGGGCACGTTCTCGATCACCTCGTACAAATACAGCATGACCAACGGCGGCTGCGACACCTCCAAGGGGTACCTCACCCCGCCTTTCGGCAAGGACCGCCGGACGGACGGGGCCGGCACGAAGACCGACCCGTACGACCGCAGCGCGCCGGTCGGGGCTGGCGATTCCTCCGGGGACGGATGCGGGAGCGCGACGCGGTCCTGATGCGGAGGAGCCCAGACCGGTCCGTGACAGGTGATCACCGGGCCGGCCGCCCCAGAACCGCACCGGATGGATGAGCTGCACGGCGACACCGCGGAGGCGCCGATCCCGGTGGCCATCGAGACCAGCCGCGGCCTGCTGGTCGCCACGCTGCGGCAGGGCCTCCGGAAGATCTACGCGGTCAACCCGATGGCTGCCTCGCGCTACCGCGACCGGCAGGGTGTCAGCCGCAAGAAGGAGTACTTCCTGGCGATGATCGAGGCGTTCAGGGACAAGCCGGGAACCCTGACAAGCCGGGAACCCTGACCCGCCCCGATGCCCGCCGCATCCTCGCCGTCGCGCCCACGCCTGCTCTGGCCGCTATGCCGCCGATGCGGCAGCTGACGGCAACGCTCCGGCGAGCCGGCCGCCGCCGGGGCAGCGAAACGGACGCCGAACGAATCCAGCAGCTCTTCCGCGAGCAAGCCCCGGGGCGGTTTCCCCTCGTCGAGGACGCCATGGGCAAGCAGGCACGGGTCCTGCTGCTGCAGCCGGACGCGGCCCGCGGCGGTCGATGGCCTGGCGCGGGCGCGATGAATCGATCGCCTTCCCCGCAGAGCCGCTACGAGCAGGAGCAGCCGCTACGTGAACGGAACGGGACGGCTTGTCCAGGGGGCGACAGGAGCGACGGTCGTTCGGCCATGAGCCCCGAAGCGGAGACGATCGCTGCCCGGTCCATCGCCCCGGCCTCCGAGTGAGCGCAGCCCAGCCCAGCCCACATGACCAGGCCATACCGAAGGGTGCGACCATCGTCGGATGCGAGGGATCGATGAGCTGATCAATGTGGACGACCCGGCGTGGCCGGAGCTTCAGGGGATTCTCAGGGCGAGCTCCGTGCCGGTTCAGGTGCTGTCCGGAGACCTCAACGAGGGCCGCCGGTGCCTTCTGCAGATGCAGGTCAGCGCGCGATCGGTGCTGGGTGCACTGGCGTTGGACACCGGCGGATTGCTCGTGGATGACGGGTGGGTGCGAGTGTTCGGCGGGGGTCCGGGTTCGGTCGCGGACGGGCGACTCCCGAGTCTGGCGCAGGTCAACCGCTTCCCCACGGACTTCGACCCTGGCTGGCACCCCGCGACAGGTCTTGTCGTCGGCCACGACATTCTCGGAGGTGTCTTCGCGTTGAACGGTGGCGATCCCGCGGCAGCGGGCCGCCCTGGGGCACCCGGCCAGATGACGTACTTCGCTCCCGACACTCTGGAGTGGGAGGCGATGGAGATGGGCCACTCCGGGTGGGTCTCCTGGCTGCTCTCGGGCAGGCTGGAGACGTTCTATGACGGAATGCGCTGGCCCGGCTGGCGTGAGGAGACCGCGGCCCTGGCTTTCGGGCAGGGTCTTTCCGTGTTTCCGTTCCTGTGGTCCGAGGAAGCTCACGCCGATCTCGCGGCCACGAGTCGGCGGCCCGTGCCGATGCGCGAGGTGCTCGGAGTCGCGGCGGACTTCGCCCGACAGATGGGGTCGTCCGATCCTGGGTTCCTGGGCGACGTGTGACTGGCTTCGCTGTCGGTCCTGGTCCGTCAGCGAAGGTCCGGAGTCGGGCGACTGGAGCGGCGTGGTCGTGATGGGGCGGCGAACACCCCACGGCTTGACGGCTTAACCGCATGAGGTGTCTTTCCACGCGATAGCCGAGGGAAGAGGTCTGCTTCGGGTTCGGGGCCGACGGCGCCGTCAGGGGTGCATGGAGACACTCATGGACATCCAGCCAGGACTGCCCGGGACGGACAACTTTCAGCACTGGCCGCCGTGGCGGCCGCTCGTGGTCGAGACCGCCCGCCACGTCCTCGACTACACCGGCGGCACCCTGGTAATGCCCATGACCGTCCTGGTCGAGGAGTACTGGCGCGAGATCAGCTCGGGCCTCGCCCTGCGGATCGCAGAGGCCGTCAAGATGTGAGGGGCGTCGCTCGCTCCGGGAGGTCTGGGCGAATGCCGATCGGCCCGAGGCCTCACGTGCCAGAGCGAAGAAGGGGCTGAGGCTGAGGCTGAGGGCGGTTGGTGGCGGTGAGCGGTCAGTCCCGGGTGTGTCAGCGAGGGGCCGGCTGACCGGCCCGGCGGGACTGCCAGCGGGTGATTCGCCTGGTCATGAGAGGGATCGCGGCCAGGTGATCATCGATTCGGAGGGCGACCATGACGAACAGCGGCAGGCCCTTGGTATCGACGACGAGGTGCCGCTTGCGTCCGTAGCCGACCCTCCGGTCCGCCTCATCCGGGGTCCACCGCCCCCTCCTCCCCGGCGGATTCGGGACCGCGGCGAACCGCTCCTGAACGTCCTCGATCGATGCCAGGATCCGGTGGACCGTGAAGGACACCGAGGCCTGACGGTGTTCGGCGGGCCATCGCGAAGATGATCGTTCGCACGTTCCGGGTCCACGCCGAGCGGATGGCGACCACCGTCCCGCAGCTTGATCCTCACGTAGGGGGAGGGCCTACCGTCCCAGGTCATGAAGATCATCGTCCATGACACGGCGTCCGCCATGCTCGATCTCCTGCAGCGCCCGCTGGAGGAACGGCCCGACGCCCTGCGCGAGATGCTCAGCCCCCTGCAAAGCGCCATGTCCGCAATCGGTGACCTGGACATGGTCCAGATGCACCAAGCGGGCAGCGGCTTCCGGATCGACGTGGAGGATGCGCGCTACCTGACAGCCCTGCGGCAGATGCAGGACGCGCAGGTGTGGAACCAGATCGAGGACCGCCTCGCCGCGGCGTGGAGGCGGCTGAGCGCGGCGGTGCCGGGGATCAAGGCCGCCGAGACCGTGCACGTCGTCCTTGCGCTGGGCAACCCGGACGACGAGCTGCTGACGGTCCGTAACGGGGGCTACTTCGGGATGGGTGGCATTCCCGGGGCGATCCAGCTGACGATGTGGCCCACCGAGACCAGCCTCGCCAAGATCGGATACGCCGCCGCCCACGAGCTCCACCACAACGTGCGCTATGCCAACGTGGTCTGGGACCCGGCCACCGTCACGGTCGGCGAGCAGGTGGTGGCCGAGGGGCTGGCCGAGGCGTTCGTACGCGAGCTGGCCGGTGAAGACGCGATGGGGCCTTGGGCGACGAGGCTGTCCGGCCGGGAACTGGACCGGGTACAGGCCAAGGTGACAGCGGCGATCGACGTGGCCGGGATGTGGAACCTGCCCCCGTACGTGTACGGCGACGCCACCGCCCGACGCATGGGCTGCGAACCCGTCGGGCTGCCCGACGCCGCCGGATACGCGGCCGGCCTGCGCATCGTCGACGCCCACCTCACGGCCTCCGGGCTCACCGCGGCACAGAGCACCGCCCTGCCCGCCCGCGACGTCCTCGCGAACGCGGGCGTCCCGACCGGCACGTAGACACCGCTCTACGGCACCGACCGTTCCAGCCGCCCGCAGTTCGTCTCCGAGTCCCCCCGCCGTCGCCGAATCCCGAACGGCTCGCCTCTGTACCTACTGGTATGTACAGTATCCGCATGAGCACTCAGGACCGACTGATCGAGTCCACCCGCGAACTGCTGTGGGAACGCGGTTACGTGGGCACCAGCCCCAAGGCGATCCTGGAGCGCGCGGGCGCGGGCCAGGGCAGCATGTACCACCACTTCCAGGGCAAACCGGACCTCGCGCTGGCCGCGATCCGCCGCACCGCCGAGGAGCTGCGCGCCTCCGCGCAGAGCGCGCTGGATGGGCCCGGGACGCCGTACGAGCGGATCCGGGCCTATCTGGAGCGCGAACGCGACGTGTTGCGCGGCTGCCCCCTGGGCCGCCTGACGATGGACCCGGACGTGGTCGCGAACCAGGCTCTGCGGGCCCCGGTGGACGAGACGATCGCCTGGCTGCGTGAGCAGCTCGCCCGCATCGTCGAAGAGGGTCAGGAACAGGGCCAGTTCGCCCGGTCCCTCGACGCGCGGGAGATCGCCGCGACGGTCCTCGCCACGGTGCAGGGGGGCTACGTCCTGGCCCGCGCGTCGGGCTCGCCCGCGGCCTTCGACTCGGGGGTACGCGGTCTGCTCTGCCTTCTTCGACCGGCATTCTGAGGAGTTCCCGTATGCACATCACGACAAGGCGGCCCGACACCCTCCAGGGCCCGGCGGAGCACTTCACGGGCACGGTGTGGCTGGACGAGATGGCCGCCCCGGAGTCGCCGTCCCGGTTGCGGATGTTCAGCGTGCACTTCGCCCCCGGCGCGCACACCGCCTGGCACCGCCATCCGCACGGCCAGGTCCTGCACGTCCTGGAGGGCGAGGGACTGGTCCAGCGCGAGGGCGGTGACGTCACGGCGATCCGGGCGGGCGACACCGTGTGGATCGAGCCCGGCGAACGGCACTGGCACGGCGCCGCTCCCGCCACCTTCATGACGCATCTCGCCGTCGTGGAGGCGGCCGAGGACGGCTCGACCGTCGAGTGGCACGAACACGTGGGCCACTACCCCGCCTGAGAAAGGAGCTCACGATGCACGCCATGCAGTACGAGATGACCCTGCCCGCCGACTACGACATGGACGTCATCCGCGACCGTGTCCTGCGCCGCGGGCACGCCCTCGACCACTGGGACGGCCTCGCCTTCAAGACGTACCTGATGCGCGAGCGCGGGGTGCACGGTTCGCCGGTCAACCAGTACGCGCCGTTCTACCTCTGGAACACCACGGAGGGGATGAACGCCTTCCTGTGGGGAGGCCCCTTCCAGGGGCCCGTCAACGACTTCGGGCGGCCCGACGTGCGGCAGTGGACGGGCCTGGCCTACGAGGAGGGCGCCGCGGCCGGCTCTCCCGCCGTCGTCGCGGTGCGCCGGCGACAGCGGGTCCCGGAAGCCGTGCCGCTGTCCGAGTTCATGGAGGACGCGGTGCGCGAAGCGGGGCGACTTGCCGCGCGGGAAGGCGCCGTACTCGCCGCAGCCGCCGTCGACTCGCACCGCTGGGAGCTGGTCCACTTCTCGCTCTGGGACCACACGTCGCCCGAAGCCTCGGGCGACGTCTTCGAGGTGCTGCACGTATCGGCGCCCGGGAGGCACGAGCTGACGCGCGGACGGCAGTGGTAAACCGCGTCCGCACCGTCCTCGGAGACGTGCGCCCCGATGACCTCGGCGTCTGCGACGCCCACGACCACCTCTTCCTCCGCAGCCCGAAACTCCCCGGCCGGGAACTGGACGACGTCCCGGCCGCACGCTCCGAACTGGCCGCGTTCCGCGCCGCGGGCGGCGCGAGCGTCATCCAGTGGACGCCGTACGGCATGGGACGGAGGACCGCGGACCTGCCGCCGCTGTCCCGCGCGGCCGGGGTGCACGTGGTGTGCGCGACCGGGCTGCATCAAGCCGCCCACTACGACCCGGAGTTCCTCGACGCGCTGCGCGGCGGGCTCGCCGACGTCTTCGTCTCCGAACTGACCACGGGCATCGGCGCATCGGGCGTCCGCGCCGGGCTCATCAAGGTCGCGGGCGGCTTCCACGCCCTCGACGCGCACGCACACTGGACGATGGCCGCCGCGGCCGAGGCCCACCACGAGACAGGCGCGCCCATAGCCGTCCACCTGGAGCACGGCACGGGCGCACTCGACGTACTCGACCTGCTGTGTGACGAGCTGGAGGTCCCCCCTCACCGGGTGGTCCTCGGGCACCTCAACCGCTCGCCCGACCGCGTGGTGCAGCGCCAGGCCGCGGAGGCGGGCTGCTACCTGGCGTTCGACGGGCCCTCACTCGCCCATCACGCCACGGACTGGCGGATGCCCGACGCGATGAAGGCACTGGCCGAGGCCGGCTTCGGACACCGGCTGCTGCTCGGCGGGGACACCGTCGTCTCCGGGGCGCGGTCGGTCGACGGCGGCCCCGGGATGCCGTACCTGCTGCGCCGGGTGCGACCCCGGCTGGTGGCCGCCCTGGGTGCGGAGCTGGTGGATCACATCCTCACCCGGAACCCCGGGCGGGCCTTCGCCGTCGACTGGCCCTGAGCCGGTCGGTCCGGCTCGACCGGTGGGCGGGGTGAGGCTGAGCGGGACGTAGAGGGAGGTGCGCGCCGTGCTCAGGGCGGGTTTGCCGAATGTGGCGCCGAACGGCACCTTCGGCGGGGCGACGTACGGGCTGTACATCGAGGAGTACGCCAAGCTCGCCGCCCCCACGGCCCCCGACAGGGCCACGCCCCCCACCCCCAGCCGGCGCACCCGCGCGGCCGCCGGGCCCTCCCGTGACCGCTCAGGGCCTGCGGGACGGGTCCCAGGAGTGCCACAGGGACGCGTACGCCACAGGTTGGCGATGGTGCGTCCGGTGTAGGGGCGGGGCAGGTAGCGGGCCGCATGCTCCATGCGGGCCTCGAAGGGGAGGCCGGCCAGGAGCGCGTTGCCGACGGCGCCGGCGTGCGCGCTGTCGGTGAACGCCGCCTGGACCTGGACCGGGGTTGCGTCCTGTCCAGCGTCTCCGGCGGCACGGCCAACTGTCCGTGCCACGGAGGCAAGTTCAAGATCGCTGATGGCTCGGTGGCAGGTGGGCCGGCGCCGTCGCCGCTACCACCGAAACGGATCCGGGTATCGGGCGACTCGATCTGCCTCCTTGAGCAGCCCGCCCCGGCCTCACCCCTCACTGCTCACCCGCCATGAACGCTGTGATCGCGGAAGCAACCCGCCTCTGGCAGGAAGCCCGCGGACCGCAGCCCCTCTTCCCCCAACCCCCTACCCACAGAAGCCGCCTCGACCCGCGCACCATTTCAGACCCCCCTCCCCAACGCCTGGACAGCCCCGCTGGACAGGCTGGACGGACCCGCGCGGCTTCTTCGGCGCGACGCCGCGATTCGTCTGGTCCAGATGGCCCGCGGCGGATCACGGACGAGCGCGGGCCGCTACCTCGGCATCCCGCCCGGGACCCTGCGGTCCACCACTCTGCGAGTGCGCACCTGGCAGAAGCTGCCGGGCAACGCCGAGACATACCAGGCCTCCCTGCAACACGTGGCAGAGATCATCACGGCTGCTCCCCAACGCGGGTGAAGCCCCCACACGCCACCTGCGAGCGCGGGAAATGGAGATGCTGTTCCCTGACCTGCACAGGCAGGATCGCTCCATGCCGACCGATGTCAGCGGAATGATCGAATGCCGGCCTGGGGCCCGTCTATGGGGCCCCGACGACGAAGACTCCGTGTGGGAGGTCGCCATTGATCTTTTCCTCCTCAACAGGGGCAACGCCTACGACGGCCTGGCTTGCCTGTTCGGAGTCCGAAACTCCTTCGGCTTCCGTCCCCTGGCGGAAGGCCGTGGCTTTCCGGATGACGCCTCGGATGGGCTGCGAGGTGAGTTCGCAGGCTACGGCGGCCCCCGCGATGTGCACGGGACCACGTGGCTGACCTGGGCCGAGCTGAGCACCACGAACTGGCAGGAGACCAACACCTCAGGCACACGAACGCGCGCCTCAGCCGCAGGGAACGACACCGACTGGGGCCGCGTCTGGAGCGTCATGCGCATCCTCAGCGAGGTCCACGGAGCCGAGAACGTACGCCTTGTCGTCTGGTTCTGCTGACTCGCGGCTGAGCACCTGGTGGCACTGCCCTGCAGGTCGAACGCTCAGCGAACCAGGTCCAGATCTTCGACGCGCTCGGCCGCGAGACCTCGTCCTTCTCCGTCGGGGACGCCATCGAGCACCTGCTCGTGGACGAGTCCGGCCATATCTGGGTCGGGCACTTCGACGAGAACCCGGTGGGAATCCGCCGCTGGAGCGCCACCGGCCAGCTCGCCTGGACGCCAGACGGCGCCCCCATCCCGGGTCTCTTCGACTGCTACGCCCTGAACGTGTCGGGCACCGCGGCCTGGGCGTGCCCGTACACGGACTTCCCGCTCGTCGAGATACGCCCCAACCGCTCCGACCGGCCCGTGAGAGTGTGGGCGAACCGCGTACGGGGCGCCCATGCGGTGGCCGTCCACGGCGAGCGGGTGGCCTTCTACGGCGGCTACGGCGAGGAGCGGGACCGACTCGCCCACGGAGAGATCACCGAAACATCCGTCGAGCCCACGGACGTCGGCCTGCTCACCCTGCCCGACGGCCCTGCCCCCGGCCGCCGGCGGGTCGTCGGCCGAGGAAGCAGGATCTACGTCCAGGCCGAGCCGTTCACTACGTGGGGCGTGTTCGACCTCAGCAGCTGACATCCAGCACTGGAAAGAGCGAAGGGCGCGAGGCGTGGCACTGTGCTTCGGATTGGTAGTGGACTTCGGCGACGATGCGAGGGCCGCTCGGGCAGCCTCATGCGTTGAGCCGTGGCCGTACACGCTCCGCGCCGGTGCCCTTCGGATCCCTCTGCACCGGCCCATGCTGTCGACTGCCGGGCCATCTATGCAGGTGGCGGTTCTGCCAGTGGCTGTGGGCTTTGGAGTTGTGGCCGATGGAAGTCTGCCACGGTTCGACCTCACCGAGACTGAGCTGGAGGAGCTCGGGCGTGGCCTTTACGGACTGCTCGCACGATTCGAGGGTTACCGCACGGCCATGGTCGGCTGGGACCCAGAGTGCTTCCTCGACGTCGACGACCTGGCTGCGGACTGGGCGGAGGAACTCTCTCACGGCACCTTGCCCGGCCTGGTCCTTGCCGAGCATCTCCGTAACCGGCTTCCCCTCGGGCCAGCCTGGGTTCCCTTCAGCCCGGGATACGTGTGGCTTCCTTACACGCAGCAGTGATTCCCCGCCGCCGACATCGACGGCCGCACTGTGCGCTTCAGTTGGCGATCAGCGCCAACTGAAGCGCACAGGCACACCCGTTGTGACTGAGGACTGGACCTGTCCCATGCGCACTGGAACTGTCGAGCTGTGCATTCATGTTGGCGGGCGGCCAGCGGCACCGAAATGAGCGATCAGCCCGTCTTGACGCCACTGCGTGCACGTCCACTCCCGCGCGGACGTGTGGTGTGATGTCCGCGGCTCAGGTGACGGGCACACGCGACGAACGGGGGACGCAGTGTCTGGCAGGCAAGAGACTCCAGGGACGATCTCCAGTACCCCACGGTTGCTGGCAGGTGCGTTGACACGCGAGTCGGGCCGCGCCGGGCAGCTGCTGGCTGCCGGGGAGTGGCTCCCCGCTGCGGCGGACACGGCCGCGGCGGCCAGGGTCCTTGCCCGCCTCTCCGCCCCGCTCCCCGCCCGCAGGGCCGGCAGTGCACGGGCGCGGGCCGTGGACCGAGACCGGCGGCTCCAGCGGATCTGGCGCACCGCAGTTCACCACCTTGACGCAGGTGAGGTCAGTCCACCAGCCGCCGCCCTCCTGGCCGCTGTCGCTCGCGCCTTCCTGCCGTGGTTCGCCGCCCCGAATCCGCCAGCCGCTGCGGCGGCTCCGCGCTACCCGACTGGCCAGGGCACGGCAGACGGCTTGCCGGTCCCCCTGGCCGATGCGGGCGAAGCCCTCCTACCCGACTTGATCGCGCTGTTCGCCGCACTGGCGGCCCCGATTCCGTCCGGGACCAGCTCGCGGACGCCCGCAGCCGTTTCCTGGCAGGTCCAGTACGCGGGCCGGTTCCGGCACTACGAGAGACCTGCCCACGACGTGTGGACGGCCAAGACCGTCCGCTGCTCCAGATGCGCGAATGCGGACGGCCCATGGACCGTGGCCTGCGACTGGCATGTGGTGACCCTGGGCTGCCCGTGCGGGCTGGTGACCGACCGGCACGGCCTCAAGGTCTCCGAAGTCATCCTCGTTCTGCCGGACATGTGAGCAGGCGGCGCCTGCCGCTCGCAGGGCCGATCGAAGCCAGCCACCTCGCGAGTAGACCCTTGCTCGGCACCACCGTGCGGACCCCGTCGAGCCCGATCCGATGTCGGGCCCTTGGCATGCGAACGCTGAAGAACTGAGCATCGAAGTTGTCCGCCCGTGCCATCTATCGTGCTCGGTCACACCTCCTCTCCGACGAAAGCTCGGCGGCCACCAAGCCGAGCACGTTCATCCGTACCTTGCCGAGCACCTCAATGAGTACGCCGACAGGAGCAGACCCGCGCCCGCCACGGGCGAGGAGAACTCACCCCGGTCTCCGAGCAGCCGGCCGAGGAACGCCAGGCTGTCGGACGGAGCGGCAACGCCCGCCACCGTGAGACCGCTGCCCGCCCTGAGGTACGCGCCATCCACCGGGCAGCGGTCGCCAAGGGGCGCAGCCAGGCCCACGCCAACGAGCGCGCGGCCCTGGACGCCATCTTCCACGAGCTCCTGCGCTGCCAGGTCCGTGGAGATCCGACCCTGGTGGTCCTGGACACCCAGAGCGTCCACGCGGCCGCCGGGGTCCCCGCCTCCACGACCGGCCGGGATCCGGCAAAGCGGGTCCCGGGCCGCAAGCGGGGCCTGGCCGTGGACGTGCTCGGCCTGGTCATCGCGGTGGCCGTCCTCGCAGCGGACGCGCACGACAACCCAGCGGGCGTCGCCCTGCTGGACCCGGTCGCCGAACATACCGGCGGAAGCGCCCGGAAGGCCCTTGTCGACCAGGGCTTCAAGAACCAGGTCGCCGCGCAGGAGCCGGCCTGGGCATCGACGTCGAGATCGTCGCGCGCAACCCGCAGGAGAGGTGGTTCGTTCCGCCGCCGAAGCGGTGGAGGGTCGAGCAGACCTACGGAATCCTGACACTGCACCGGCGTCTGGTCCGCGACTACGAACACCACCCGGCCTCGTCCGTCTCCCGCGTGTACTGGGCCATGACCCAGGTCATGGCCCGCCGCCTCACCGGCGAGAGCACCTCCACGTGGCGCGAGCTGCGGAAGGTGAGCGCGTGAACCTCCAGCCGTTGCTCGACGCGCTGGTCATCCAGGAGGAAGCCGCCCGGGGTCTGGCCGACGACCTCCGCACGCAGATCGGCGAACTACAGGCCCGGCTGCGCGAGGCCGAAACCCACCTCGAAACCTCTCGATCACACGGAAGACGGTCACCGGTCTCGCCGACCGGCTCCCAGCCGCCCCGCCGGACCTGCCCGAGCACCCGGACCACCCCCGCATCCTCGGCATCTTCAACGAGGCCGCCGGCCCCCTTGGTGCTGGTCGAGGCGTTGGAGACAGGCGGCGGCCTGGTCAGGATCACGATGGTCCGCCCGGGCTGCGGGCAGGAATCGACGCAGGTCTCCGGGCTGACGGTGCGCTACCAGCGGCGTATCCCGGCCCTGCAGAAGGTGATCGCGGCGGTCGCGATAACCCTGGCCGGGAGAGCCGGGGCCCACGCCACAACCGGGTCGAGGCCGGTGAGCGGGGAGCGGCGGCCCGCCGGGTTGCGGCCACCGGCCCACCTGTGGCGGTCGTGAGGGAAGCCGAGATGGCCTCGTACGGCTGTCGGCGGGGAAGGCTTGGGGCGGCGATCCCCTGGAGCGCCTTGCTGCCGACGCAGGACGCCGTCGGCAGCAAGGCGTCAGGCGGACGCGATGCTGTCCGCGTCGAACGACGATCAGAGAACCTCACCGGCTGCTGGACAGGCCAGCCGCGAGGTTGTGTTCCGCCAGGGCCTCTATCGTTGCCGAACGGACGGTCTGCGAGGCAGCCGGCGGTGCCACCGCGACCGGTTCGCCGTAGGCGTCGAGCCAGAAGTCGACCGGCGTCGGGGCGAACGTGGGAATCTTCACGACGAGCTTGTGCGGGTACGGCTTCTCGCCGTCCTTGACGTACGCGGTCACGTAGCTGGGGTCCTCGCCCCGGCGCAGCGGGACGAGGCGCTCGCCGTTCTCGGTGATCTCGGGCTCACGGGTGGCGTGCTGGCCGGGTTTCGCCAGCTCGTCCGTGACGGCGCGCAAGGGGGTCAAGGCGCACATGCTGGAGGTAGTCCTCACGCCATCTCATCCAGGTGCGGCCCCCGCGTTCGACGGCAACTCGGAAGAACCCGTTCTGGGCGTCGACGCGGCAGTTCTTGTCGCGGTCGACGGATATCTCGACTCTGCTCCCCATGGCGACCGCGGACCTGGCCGTGACACGTACCGACGGCGCGTCCCTGAACAACCGCATGGATTCGGACAGCAGCGCGCCGTCGGTGCTCTGCTTGGTGTTGCCCGCGCTGCTCGCCCCGCCCTCGCAGCCCGTCAGAGCCAGCACCATGCCCGCCGCCGCGCCCGATACCGCCAGACGCCTTGCCCTGCTCGTCACCGCAAGCTTCTTCTTTCGCTCTGAATTTTGATCACTTCACCTGAAAATTCCAGGCATCGTTCGCCTCGCTGGTGGAACACCTCCGCCGCCCTCGCGCGGTGGGGAGGAGCGGCCTCAGCTCTTGGTGACTCGGATGACGACGGTGCCGCACACCTTGTCGGCGAAGGTCTGCTTCTTGATGTCCCACAGCGGCCACAGCCAGCCGATGTGGCAGGGGAGGCTGTCGAGGATGTGGGCCAGCTTGCGGACGAAGGCCATGCCGAAACCGAGCGTGCTGCCGTCGGTTTCGCGGCGCAGGCTGATGCCGACCGCCTTCTTGCCGATGGTCTGGCCGGTGGAGCCCTCCTTGAAGAGCTGGAAGAAGCCCATGGCGACCGCGTACACGATGCCGACCATGAAGAAGACGCCGGGTTCGGCCTTGTCCGGGTCGGCAGCGGTGGCGAGGTCGACGAAGCCCAGGGCGTACATCGGGCCGATGACGATCAGCGTGTCGAGCAGGTCCGCCCCGACGCGCAGTCCCCAGTGGGCCAGCTCGGGCATACCGCCCGGCATGCCGGGAGCGGGCATGGAGCCGTACGGAGCGGGCTGCTGGGGGTACCCGTACTGCGGGGCGGCCTGCTGTGGGTACCCGTAGCCGTACTGCGGGGGCACGCCCTGCGGGGCCTGCTGAGGGTAACCATGCTGGGCCTGCGGGGGCTGCTGGCCGTACGGGTTGTTCGGGTCGCCGAAGCTCATGGTGAGATCTCTTCGTTCTGGGTAAGCGGGGACGATGTGGGCCGAGTGGGGGAACGCACGTCGACTGGTCAGCACTGGCCCATCCCCCCGGACACCTGCACTGGAGGATTTCACGCCGCACCGACACCCACCTGGCCGGGGCGACGTACGAACCTCGGCGAGGGGGGAATCGACGTCAGGAACGTCTCTGCCGGTCGGGCGCCAACGGGCTGCCACCTGGGCGGGCACGGCTGCCGTGACGAGGCCTTGACCACGGAAGACAGCCCGCACCGCCGGGGCACAGCCGAGGTCGAGCGCACCGCGACGGCTGATGGAGCCAAGTCCTCTGCCCGACGTGTCGAGTGCTGCTGCCCTACAGTCCCTCCGCAGCACCACGCACGTCGTCACTGTCAGTCGAGGACGTCGGGGATCGGGTCGGTGTTGCTGCGCTGGAGGGCGGTCTTGGAGCCGGCGGCGGGGCCGAGGGCCCAGTCGGAGAGGGCCATGGAGTCCATGTAGCGTTCCTCGTCGTTCAGCAGGACCCCGATGACGGTTTTGCCGTTGCGGGTGACGGAGAAGACGAGGCACTTGCCGGCAGGGGTGGTGGTACCGGTCTTGATGCCGATCGCGCCCGGGTACGCGTAGCCGGTCGGGCGCGGCTGGATCAGGAGGTTGGTGTTGCTCCATGCGGCGACGGCGGCGGTTCCGCCGGTGCTGTAGGTGGTGGTCTTCACCAGGGTCTGGAACAGGGTGTTGGTCATCGCGTGCTGGGTGAGCTTTGCGAGGTCGCGCGGGCTGGTGAGGTTCTTGCCGGTGGGCGAGATGCCGTCGAAGGAGTCGTAGACGGTGTTGGCCATGCCCAGCTCCTTCGCCTTGGCGTTCATCTTGGCGATGAAGTCCGCCGTGCGGGCCGCCATGGTCGTACCCGTACCGAGGGCGTCCGCGAGGGCGTATGAGGCGTCGGACCCGGACGGCAGCATCGTGCCGTACAGCAGCTGACGGACCGTCGGTGTCGCCCCGGCCTTGAGCTGAGCCGAACTCGCCCCCTCGCGGGCGACGTAGTCCAGGTACTCCTGCTTGACCGTGACCTTCTGGTCGAGGTTGAGGCCCGGCAGGGTGGTGACCACCACGGCGGTCATGATCTTGGTGGTGCTGGCCATCGGGCGCTTGGTGTCGGCGTTCTTGGCCATGAGCGTGGTGCCGTTGGTGCCGTTGATGACGATCGCGCCGGCTGCGGTGAGGGTCGGCGCGGGCGCGGCCTGGGCGGGTGCCGTGGCCGTGAGCAGGGCACCGGTGGCGATGGTCACTGCGAGCGCGCCCCTGGCGCGCCGCATCAGGTTGGAGATCACTTCTGTCCTTGATCGTGTTGAAGAACCCCGGACGGGACGGGAGGTGCCCGCAAGGGCGCGTCCGGGAAACGCATGCCGGACCATTGCGTTGCTGTCAGCTGAAGCCGCCGTGATCCGGTGGGCGGGCGCCGCCGCACGCAGCAGGCGTCCCGGCTGCGTGTGACGACGGGGCGCCGGGTCCTGGGTCAGAGCTGGACGCCCACGCCCTCGAAGGTGCCGTTGCCCCTGCCGCGGTGGAAGGACATCTTGTTGCCCTTCCAGCTGACGATGTCGAGCTTGCCGTCGCCGTCGCCGTCGCCGTCACCGGTGACGATCTTCAGGTCCGTCCAGGTGCCGGCCGCGGCCAGACCGCCGGAGTCCAGGGTCCCGGCGGCGTTGCCGGTCCAGCGGACCAGGGCGCCGTTGTCCCAGACGCCTACGACGTCGTCACGGCCGTCGCCGTTGAAGTCACCGGTGCCGAGGATGATGACGTTCTGGAAGGAGGCGTCGGGCCAGATCTTCTTGCCGCCGCCGAAGTCGAGCTGGCCGTTGCTGCCGACCTTGTAGGCGTACAGCTCGCCGTTGGGGCGGGTCGCCAGGACGCCGTCCTTGGGGCTGGCGGGGTCGAGCTTGTAGCGGGTGAGGTGCTTGAGCTGGGCCCAGGTGGCGTTCTGCGGGCTGAGGGTGACGGTGGTGGCGAAGGTGCCGTCGCCCTTGCCGGCGTGCAGGAGGATGCGGTCGCTCTCCCAGACGGCGGCGATGTCGCGCTTTCCGTCGCCGTTGAAGTCGCCGGCGAAGACACGCTGGACGGTCTTCCACACGCCCGGGGTTCCGACGGCCGTCGAGGTCGGCTCGAAAGTGCCCTCGGCGCGGCCGCGGTAGACCTGGAGGGTGCCGTTCTTGTCGACGGCGGCCAGGTCGGCCTTGCCGTCGCTGTTGAAGTCGGCCAGGACACGGTGGTCGGTCAGGTTGCCGGTGTCGGGACCCGGCACGGTGACATTGCCCTTGACCCACTGCCCGAGGTCGTCGACACGGACGGCACGGGCCCCCGCCGCGTCTCCCCTTCGGGGGCACCGAGGCAGGACCCAAGCCATGAACCGGTCGTCAGGGCGACCAGCTCCTGCTGCCCCGCGTTCTCACGCGTGAGCGGCCCACCGGCGTCGCCCTGGCACAGCGCCGCCTCACCGACGGGCTCGAGGTCCACGACAGCGTCGGCGGTGGTGGCGGTGACGTTGAACTGCCCGCTGTTCAGCAGCCCCGGAACCCAACTGGTCTTGGTACGCCCGAAACCGGCACTGAGCAGCGCCTGCCCAGCAGCCGGGGCCTGGCCCGCCAGCACCGCCGGGGCCACATTGGCCACCGGCGCACCCAGCTTGAGCAGGGCGACGTTGCGCTCCGCGTGGACGACCACATCGGTGGCCTCCACGACGGCCCCGGTGGTGCCGTTGTCCAGGTCCGCGCGGCCGACGGTGACGGTGGTCTTGTCCTGGAGCTTGCCGCTGGCAGGTCTGGCGCTGGTGGCCGAAACGCAGTTGGCCGCGGTGAGGACGTAGCTCTTGTCGACCAGGACACCCGAGCAGCCCTTGAGGTGGTCACCGAAGACGATCTTAGCGGTGAAGGCGCGGCTGCCGTCGGTGACGGGCGAGCCGGACAGGGGGGAGGCGGGCGTAGCGGTGAGCACGATCGCGGTGGCCGCGGCTGCGGCAGCTGCGGCCGCATCCCGCGGGTGACGGGAACGGTGGGAAGGCATCAGCAAATGTCTTTCGGAAGAGTACGTGCGTGGCTTGCGCGGTCGCGGTCGTTGGTGACGAGTACACGTGAAGGACGCGCTCCAGCGCCGCGCGGACGACGCCGCCGGTCGTCGTCACCTGCGCCGCGCTGCGGGCGCGTTCGGCCAGCGCCTCGGGCGGCGCCGTGGAGCGCCCTGCGGCGGGCCCGGGGCCCCAGCGGCAGCTGGGCAACCGGTTCGACGCCGAGGACGCGGTGCACATCACATTCGAGGTGGTGGTGCGGATCTGGCCGCAAGTGGTGGCGATGGAGTATCCGGCGTCCTACGCCTGGAAGGTCCTCAAGAACCGGATCGCCGATGTCCTGCGCGAGCGCGCGCGGGTCAGCCCGGTCGAGGACGACCGCCTGGCCGAGGAGCTCGACCGGCAGGTACTGGGCACGGGCCCGTTCGAGCGGGCCGCGGTCCGCCTCAGCGTGGAGGAGGCACTGCGCCGGCTGCCGGAGCGGCAGCGGGAAGCGGTCGTCCTTCACCGGATGGTGGGGATGAGCACCGAGGAGACCGCCGAGGTGATGGGGGTCAAAGAGGGGTGTAGGCGGCCCGCTGGTCTTGGCTGGTCGGCTGGCGCCATCCGGGGGAAAACCCGCACGTCGCAGTTTGCTTCGAGTCCGTCGGACGGCTGGGTCGCCATGCTGTCCGTTGATGCGCAGGCTTCGGTACCAGGGACGGAAGGTCGGTCGAGTGAAGCTCACCAGACGGTTTGCCACGATCAGCGCCGCTGCGACGGCGACGCTGCTCCTCAGCGCCGGCGGCGCCCAGGCTGATGGCGACGGGGGACTCCTTTCGCTGCTGGGTAACTCGCCGCTCATCCAGGTCTGCTACCCGATGAGCCAAGTCGGAGGAATCGGCAACAGCAACACTGGCGCCCAGAGCAACAGCTGCAACCAGAACGCCCAGGCGACGACAACCCCGGCGAACGGCACCGCGGGCGTAACGGGTGCTGAGGCGGTCACAGGCGACCCTGTGGAGGTCCCCCCGGGCCAGCACCGCGGAGCTCTGGCACAGTGCCCTGACGGAAAGATCATCACAGGTGGAGGCCCCGTCGGTAATGGACTAGACGGTTTTCGGACCGAAGAGTCGTTCCCTCTCTCGACGCAGGCGGACGGGGCGCCGGATACCTGGGTCGTCAGTGGCACCAACGAAGGCCCGCAGGCGATCGAGCTGAGAGCCGCAGCAGTCTGCGTAACCGGTAGCGCTTAGGGTGTGCAGATCTTTAACTCGTCTTTTTGACCTTGGTCTGGGTGGGGTCGGGAGCGAGGAACGTTGCGACGTCGGCTGGTGTGTGAAGGCGGGCGGTAGAAGGGTTGATGTGGTGGCCGTGTGCTTCCAGGAGTGGGCGGACTTCCTGTTTCGCGCGGCTGATGGTCATGGCGGTGACGCCGAAGAGTTGGCCGAGGAGGTCCATGGTCGCGAGTTTGCGCAGGTGGAGCACGGTGGCCAGGACCCGGTCGGCTGGGGTGAGCTTGGCTTTGGCACCTGTGCCAGGGGCCACCAGGCGCTCGTGACTGCGACGTGTGCGGAGCACTTGCTCGCGTTGAACCTCCAGCGCTGGAGTCAACGCGTCGATGAGCTCGCTGAGCTGTTGGCGGGTCATCCCGGTCAGTTCTGGGTCCTGCAGCGAACGCCGCGTGAGGCGAGGCGGTCGGCCCGGTCGGTGAGGTTCTCGGCGAACTGCAGCACCGTCACCAGTGCCAGCTGCCCCGGTGACCACCCTTGCCGGCCCCGTACCCCGAATGCCTGGGCGAACTCGGCATCCGCGAACAGCTCGCCGAGCTCGTCGCGTACCCGCATCGCCAACGGATACGGCCCCTTCGCTGCTGCGGCCCGCGCTGCCCGCCCGGTCGTTTCCGGCACCTGCGGCCACGGCCGCGTCCGCATCGACACCCCACACCCCACCCCGCGGCCGCAGACGGAAGAGCACGACCGCTACACGACCAACGAGCATCACAACCGACCCGCAACGGAATTGGCCAGCAGGATCGGGTCTGGGCCGCCCACAGCCGCACGGCGGTCTCCGTGAGGTCGAAGCCCTTGACGAACTCGGGCACCGACCTGTCACCACGCCGGCACAACTCAACGATCTCCGCCTTGAACTCCGGCGTGAACTGCCGCCGGGGCCTGGGCGGCTTCTTCAGCATGCCCTCTATCACGGACATCCCTTCCCGGGCACACGCCCAGATCTCCGGATGTCCGCCAAACCGGACCAACTTCAGGCGCCACTCCGAACCGGTCGTGATGTGCGTGGCGACCGCTTCGCTGTCGATCAGCCACACGTCCATGGCCGCTGCTGGAGCGGCAGGAGGCCCGGGCCTGGGCAGCGACGAGGTGCCGAACGCGAAGGCGGAAGACGCGAAGACGGCGGCAGTGTCCGCGGCCGTGGCAGCGGGTTGGATGTAGCGAGACACGGGAAGGCGTCCGGCAGTCAGCGCAGTCACGGGCCGCCGGAGTGCATCATTCCCTCACCTCTTCTTCGCCTAGGCGAATCAGCTATGGCGTCAATTCGCTATCCGGGCGGGATGACTGTCCGGGTGGAAGTTCTTGCCTAGGAGCTGGAATGCTGTGTTCCTCAGTTCCTTCGAGAGCAACCATAAGTCGAGCGAAGGAAGACGGAAGATCGCCAGGATCGAACTTCATGGCTGACCGGACGTCAATCAGCATTCCTCTCAGCTCTGTGTCCTGCACTACGCCAGCCAAGTGGATCAGATCGTCGAGATCGGCGAGTTCGGGGGCATCGGGCTCAATCGAATCAGCCTGGGCTTGACCGCGGGCCAGGCAGTTCAGGATCTCGTTGAGAGGATGCTCCGATGCCATGACTTCATCGACCAGGGCCGGATCCTCCCACTCCATTCGCCTAATGAGTCGTTTTGGTAGCGACGCTCGCAGCCACTTGATGACAGATCTTCGCGCTGCGAGCATGTCAGGACTGAGGGCAATGAAACTGCTTTGAGCTACTTCACGTATAACGCCACCTGCGAATACCGTCGCACCGACACCCAAGGAATCAACCCAGTTATCCGTGAACAGGAAGTCTGAAGTCAGTCCCGTGACGGCTCCCGCGACCAGCAACTGAACGAAGGTGCGCCATCGCGAGTGGCTTTCATGAACCTCTCGCTCTGGAACTCCATCGAGAATCACGGCGCCCATACGATGCCGGGCCATATTCAATCCTTCTGGCCGAAGGGATTCAACCAATAGTCCCCGCGTCTCGTTGGCGACGGCGACAGCAAACAATTCTGGGCGTTGGTCACTCCGAGGGTAGGCTGCCCTGTCGAGGGCGTTTGCTCCCTGTTCGGTTCGTGCGGCGGCTGCGACCCAGAAGACCAGGCGCTCGAAGAAGGTTGAGTTAGAGGCGCCTCGCCAGTTCGGGTATCGAATTCCCTGGCTTACTTTCTCGCGGGCCCAATTCGTAATCCGCTTGGTTCGTCCGCCAGCTGTGTCAAACGAAAGGGGCGTGCTATCCAGAATATCGCACAGGAGATCCGCAGCCTCGCCGACCCTTTCTGATACCAGGTGGCTGCCTGGTGTGAGGCGGCTCTCCGCATTTGCAGCCAAGGCCCGGATGACCGCCTCGCGGCGAAGATAGTTTAGCCATTCACGCTCATCATGCAGGATTTTCGCAGCGTATAAGATCCGATACGTCCTGCTGACATCCCCAGCTCCGGGCATACGCTCCCCTCGAATATGACTACCGGGGCAATGTATCGTCCCGTCGGGGTGGCCACAACGCTACGGGCGTTCGATCGTCGATCGCGGATGATAGGGGCGACATCCTGCATGTGACCTGAGCTTCTCAGCGCCTAGGCCGTGTGTCGAAAGTGGATCTTGAGCGTTGGATGATCACGGTTCATGGGGCGGGGAGATCTCACGGACGAAGAGTGGGCGGTGCTGGAGCCGTTGTTGCCGAAGGGGAGGAAGCCGGGGCGGCCGCCCGTCTGGGCTCGGCGACGGCTGATCGACGGCATACGGTTCAGGGTCCGGACCGGTGTTCCGTGGCGGGACGTGCCCGTCGAGTACGGACCGTGGGGTCGGATCTATGACCTGTTCCGTCGGTGGCAGCGGGACGGCATCTGGCACAGGATCTTCACGCGGCTCCAGTCTCTGGCGGACGCGAAGGGTGCGATCACGTGGGACCTGAGCGTCGACTCCACAGTGTGCCGCGCTCATCAGCATGCGGCCGGGGCCCGCAAGCAGGGTGATCTGCAGAAGGAACCGCCGGGCGGTGTGTTCACCGAGCCCGGAGATCACGGCCTGGGACGCTCGTGCGGCGGGTTCACCACCAAGCTGCACCTGGCCGTCGAGCAAGGTCAGCGGCCCATGTCGATCGTGATTACGGCCGGGCAGCGCGGGGACTCGCCGCAGTTCGAACCCGTGCTGGAGAAGGTCCGCGTGCCCCGCATCGGGCCGGGTCGGCCACGCGTCCGCCCCAACCGAGTCCGCGCGGACAAGGCGTACGCCTCCCGCAGAAACCGCGCCTACCTGCGCCGCCGCGGAATCCGCTGCACCATCCCCGACAAGGCCGACCAGGCACGCAACCGCCAGAAGCTGGGCTCCCGCGGCGGCCGTCCGCCGCATTTCGACCCGGTCGACTACCGCGAGCGCCATGCGGTCGAGTGCGGGATCAACCGGCTGAAGCGTCATCGGGCCGTGGCCACTCGCTACGACAAGCTCGCAGTCCGCTATGAGGCCACTGAGCTCTTTCAGGGTGGCCACTGATCGAGTGACCCTGGCCGAGTCAGGATGAAGACCGCAACGGACAGGGCTCCCGCGCCGTTGAGGGAGGTGTTCGAAGTCTCAACCCATCGGCACAGGAGCCCTGTTGGTTCCCCATCCTGCCGCACTCGACCTGCCTCACGCTCTGGTCGAGTGGGTATCCATGCTCATCGCCACCCGTGAGGGTGACCGACGCTGCAAGCTGCCGCCCCACCAGCGCGCCCTCGTCGGCCTGGTCTACCTTCGTCGGCACGACACGCTCGCACGGCTCGCCGCCGGCTTCGGCATATCCGTCGGCACCGCCCACGCCTACGTCAAGGCTGTCGTCGAGCACCTGTCCGGTCGGGCACCCGGCCTGCTGCGTTTCCTGCGGGAAGCCGATCCTGATCACGTCCTGCTCGACGGGACGCTCGCCGAGTGCGACCGGGTCGGCGACAGCCGGGCCGACTTCTCCCAGGAGCACCGGCGTCACGGCGTGAACGTGCAGGTCGTGGCCGATCCCACCGGCAAGCTGCTGTGGATCTCACCCGCGCTGCCCGGCCGCACCCATGACCTGACCGCGGCCCGCACACACCGCATCATCCGGATCTGCGAAGGCCAGGGTGTTCCCGTCCTAGCCGACCGCGCCTACATCGGCGCCGGCTCCTGGGTGACCACACCGATCAGACGGCTTCCGAACCGGGACCTCACCACAACCCAGCGGACGATTAACCGAGCCCTGTCAGCGGCACGAGCACCGGTCGAACGAAGCATCGCGCGACTCAAGTCCTGGCAGATCCTCCGCCGGGCCCGCTGTAGCCCCAACCGCATGACCGTCATCGCCGCAGCCATCCTCACCCTGGAACGTCAGCGCTGATGAATCTCAGTGCCGTACCGGGGTGAGGACGGATTGGCAATGGCTGTCATCCAGTTGGGAACCGTCTCAGGACCAGACAAGTCGACCTTCGGTGAACCGACAGACCGGGGAGCTTCCATCGGCGATCCTCGTCAGCGTCTCCGCCACGGAGTCGAAGTACTGGGCCATCGATTCGTACTCGCCCGTGACCGTGGGGTCACCCACGAACCAGCTGCCGACGCGCCCGTCCCGCACATCGATGAACTTTCCCATCCAGCCGTCCTGGTCCGACAGGAACGGGATCCACTCGTTACGCCAGAACGGGTAGTCCGGCTGGTCCGGAGGGTCGAATCCGCAGGGCGTGGAGCGGTTCGCGTAGAGCCTCTCCATGGCCCGGATGCCCAGAAAGAAGCTTCCCTCGTCGGGGAACCCGTTGAAGCCGCAGCACATCACGTCGTCGTCGACGTCTTCCTCCGGCAGATCCAGATTGTTCTGCAACAGCCACGTCCGCAGGTCCCCATGAAGGGAGATCCCCATCCGTTCCTCGGCTGCCGCGAGCATCTGCTCCGTAGCGGGCCCCGGCAGATCCGCGTGATCGGCCGGCGCGTGCTCCCGAAGAAGACTCATCACACGCGACCAACTCTCAGCCACACTCATCGCCCTCTGCCCTCTGTCCTCTCTACAGGGATGTCTCCGTCCGACTACGCCACTGCGGAGGTTGGGAAGTACCGGCGGGAGAACCTTGCAGGGATGGTACTTCGAGCATGCGTTCCATCCCTCCCCACGATCATCTTCCGCCCCGAAGCGCAGGGCCGGCCCCTCAGCGAAGTGACCGCCCGCGACTTTTCACAGACAACGCACCGTGCCCGGCGGGCCCAGCCTCGGAGCTTCCAGGACTCAAGCGAGGGCCACGGCGTCACCCTGGAGTGGCGAAGCTGAAAACGCTCAGTGGTGATGAGGCTCCTTGATAGTGGCCAGAGCTGCTTCTGTTGCTCACTTGTTCCGGGTTTGGAGCGTCTGAGGAAGGTGGGGAGCATGAGCGTCTTTGAGGGGCTGCCTCCTTCGCTTCTCTGACGGCCGGTCGGTCAACGCTGAAGGTAGGTCAACGCTGAAGTCGGCGATCAGGTCTCCACGACGTCGGTGACCGGTTCCGGTGGCGTGCGGCGACAGTACCGGTTCAGGCCCCACGCGGTGATGATGAGGAGCAGGCCCGCGATCACCGCGGTCATCGTCGGGTCGAGCCACGGGACGGCGTCGGCGATGGCTTGAGCAGCCGGATGAAGGCTGCCTGCGACGATGACCGTCGGGCCGTCCACCTTGAGACGTCCTTCGGCTCCCGCCACTGCGGCCTCGACTATCGGGTTCTTGCACAGGTACTTGCGGGAACTCAAGAGGATCACACGGAAGATGCCGCGCTCGCCGTGGGCGTCCGTCAGGAACATGGCGACCTGTTCGGCCGGGGGGAGGTCCTTGGAGGGCAGCCAGTCGAACTCGCCTTTGCGGTCCTCCGTGGCCAGGAGGCCCGTGATGAGGCGGTACTGCCACTCGTCGGGGCTCACCCTGCCCGGGTCCACAGGTTCGGGCAGCTCCCAGCGCCGGAGGGCTCCGGTCTGCGATACGTGGTTGTCCAGAGGGGCCGGGGGCTCGGCGAAGGGCTGCTTGACCGTGATCCCGATGAGGCGCCCGACGCGCCACAGCGCGTCGTGCGAGTCGCGCACCTCCCGGTTCTGATACTCGGCACCGGGCACCGGGTCGTCGTCGGCGAACAGGCTGGCCAGATCCGTTCCGTACTCGGCCTCGGCGAGGGTGTCCAAGTCGCGGAGCGCCTTTCCCATGGCATCGTCGCTGATTGCTGCGGTCCCGGGCATCATGGGCCCCGTCCTGGCGTCGACGTGGCCGTGAGGGCCGTGGAACATCGGCGCACGTCCTGATTCGAGCGTCCCGCCGTCCCCGCGGCCTGTCCACTCGGCCGGTCGGGCGTACGCCGCTGTCGCGGTGAGTCACGGTTCTCGGGTGCGAGCGGGGCGGGCCGCCCCGCTCGGCGGGGGCGCCGGGCGGGGGCCGGCCGCTGAACGGCTGGCCGCGCGCAAGGCCGCCGCCCGTGGACGGGTCGAGCGTCCGGGCCTCCGAACAGGCCGACCTTCAAGCACACCCAGGCTCTCCACGACACGCCGACACCAGTTCGACATGCCGGATGAGGTCACTCAATAGATGGGGAGATCAACTGAGCAGGTTTGGGGACACCGCTGAGCACCGGTGGGGAAATTCAGAGAGCCTCATCAGTGGGCGTTCGGTGTTGAGGTGTCAGTGTCCCGTTCTGGGTTTGTCGCTGGTCGGGGGTATGTGGGTTGGGTTTTGCCGCTGACAGTGCTTGCCGATTCCGTGCTGACGTTTTTGACGTAGTGCCTGGTCACTTGGGTGCACATCGGGATGACGCTTTTAGTTTGCGCTGCTTCCTCTGGGGAGCGCGCTCCGCGATCCGGTGCTCTTGCCCGCGTGGCTTCCTGTTGTCCTGTGGGGATGACACGCTAGGTGTATTGATCACGAGTGTTGTTGACACTCGGCTGGTCTTGAACATGGCGAAGACCTCCGGTGTGGTGGGAGCTGTCTAGGAACTCACCGCACGGAGGCCTTCGTGTCCCACCGTAATGCCCGGCTGACCGTCTTCGGTAGGCGGCTACTGGTCGAGCGAGTCCGCTCGGGCCGCCCTGTCGCGCATGTCGCGGCCGAGATGGGCATATCGCGGGCCACCGCCCACAAATGGGTCCGCCGCTGGCGCACGGAAGGCGACGCTGGACTCCACGACCGTTCCAGCCGCCCCCGCACGACACCCCACCGGACGCTGCCCGCGATCGAGGCCCGAGTCTGTGACCTGCGCCGAAGCCGCAAACTCGGCCCCGCACGGATCGGTCCGATCCTCGGCCTGCCCGCCTCGGCCGTCCACTGGATCCTGGTCCGGCACAGCCTGCACCGCCTGGCCTGGCTGGACCGGCCCACCGGAGAGCCGATCAGGCGTTATGAGCGTGCCCGGCCCGGCGAGCTGGTCCATGTCGACATCAAGAAGCTCGGCAACATCCCTCACGGCGGCGGATGGCGGGCCGTGGGCCGAACTGACGGCGACCGCAACCGGCAGGCCACCACCACCGAGCGCAAGAGCTCCACACCAGTGATCGGCTACAGCTACGTCCACTCCGTCGTCGACGACCACTCCCGCCTGGCCTACAGCGAGGTCCTGGCCAACGAACGGCAGGAGACCGCCGTCGGCTTCTGGCAGCGGGCCAACACGTTCTTCCAGGCCCACGGCATCACCGTCGAACGCGTCCTGACCGACAACGGCGCCTGCTACAAGTCCAAGCTGTTCACCCGGACCCTGACCGCGGCCGGCATCGCCCACAAGAAGATCAGGCCCTACCGGCCCCAGACCAACGGCAAGGTCGAACGCTTCAACCGCACCCTGCTCGAGGAATGGGCCTACCTGCGGCCCTACACCTCAAACGACGAGCGGACAGCGGCCCTGGCAGACTTCCTCCACACCTACGACCACCACCGCTGCCACATCGCACTGGACGGACACCCACCCATCAGCCGCGTGAACAACGCTACGGGTCAATACACCTAGGCCCCGCGTGGGGAGAGGGGCGGCAAGGGTTCGCCGGGGTTGGCAGGGCGGCCTTCGGACAGCCAGAAGAGGTAGTGGCGGAGGTCCTGCGCGAGGCCTCCGTCGATGTACGTGACGTACTCCCGGGCCCCGTCTGCTGCCTCGCGTTCTGCCTCCCGCTTCGAGATCGACCAGGTGCGGTCCAGGGACGCGGCCCACTCCCGTACCCGGCCGCGCTCCCTCCACCAGTCGCGGACGAGCTGGGGGGTCCAGTGGTCGTCACCGTCGCAGGCGTAGCCGGCCATCGGGTCCTGTGCGACCGCGCCCAGCAGCGCCAGCGCCTGCGCCGTGTCACGGGGCTGCCGATAGATGAACTCGGCGCCCCATTCATCGTCGTAGAGCACGTGCGCGGGGGCGATCAGTCGGCCCATCCAGCAGTTGTCGGTCCCGGCCCCGTAGAACGGTCCCGGCACGTTGCGCCAGTCGTGTTCCGCCCAGCGCTCGGGGCGGGCGTTCCACCAGTTGCCGCGGTACTCCGGGGCGGGCAGCCACGTGCCGCCGCCGGGGGCGGGCAGCGGCCCGTTCTCTGCGGCCCGAACAGACGGCAGTGGGTCCCAGTAGCTCATGGTCGGCATCCTGTCAGGTGGCCAAACAGGCTCCGAAATCGTGTGCGGAGACCGTCTGCGGTCCACAACCGGCGCCCCTGGGCGGATGCCTGGCCCTGAGCGGATGTGTCGGCGCTCAGTGAAACTGAGTAGTCGTCATGTTCCTGACCTGGTGTTGTGCAGGTTGGTTGAGCGGGTTGGTGGCTGAGTGGCTCACTGAATCTGCATAGTGTCGGGGTGTGGAATCCATCTGACCTGGAGGTTTCCTGGCTTGGGGTGTGGCTGTGCAGGTTGGTTGGGTACTGCGCAGTTTCACTGGTTGTTGGTAGGTGGCCGGGGTGGTCGGTATCCGAGTTGGGTGAGTTCGACGGTGTCCGCTTCGCGGCTGGTGGGTTTGGTGTGGTGGCGGTAGGCGGTTTCGTTGGTGGGGTGGCGTGGGGCGTATTGGATGTAGCGGGCGAGGTCTTCGGGGTAGTGGGCGGGGTTTTGTAGCCATTGGCGGTTCAGGAGGCGGGCGATGGTGGTGTGGAGGGGATGGGACTGGCCGGGCGGGGTCCGGTGGTAGCGGGCTGAGGGCCGGCGGACGAGAAGCCCGGCCAGGGTGATGGTTTCGGGGTAGGTGATTGCCTCGCGGGCCAGGGCTTGCCACATGGAGGCGTCTTCGCTGGCGACGAGTCGGGCGCGGTCGGGCCAGATCCGTTCGGTTTTGGGGGCGCGGCGGCGCCAGTGTTCGGTGAGGCGGGCTGCCTGGGCGATGGCGTCGTCGGCGTCGGGCCCCCAGCGGCGGGTCAGTCGTAGGTGGGTGTGGTGTGCGCGGACGATCTCGGGAGTCTTGTGCAGGAGAGCGTGGGTGTGGGGGACGGGTATGCCGTGGAGGGTGTGGGGGCCCAGTGCCCAGGTGCGGTGGCGGGTACATACGAGCTGCTGGTGGGGGAGGTAGCGTGGGACGGGCTGGGTTTGTCCGGTGCGGGCGACGGTGCAGTGCGGGCATCCGATGACGGCGGGAAGACTGGAGGGGCGCAGGGCGCCGCCGGGCATGGTTTCAGCGGCGGAGCCCCGGTCGCGGTGGTCCTTCCAGCACGGAAGGGCGTGGGTGAGGTGAGCGTCGGGGATGCCGGTGTACTGGCTGATGCGGGCCCGCGCGCCGGCGTTGAGGTAGAGCTCGGTGGGCGTGTGCGGCCCGTAGTCGTGTTCGCGGGCGGGGCAGACCTTGGGCCGGTGTATGTGCAGCCCGCTCAGGAGCTCGCTGGTGGTGAGGTGGTGCGCCCTGGCGAGGCGTGCGGTGAATGAGACGTTGGTCTCGAAGGCCATGGGTCGGATGCGTCGCAGTGCTTGGTGTGTCAGGTCCGGCAATGTTCGCGGCATGTCAGCGCCGCCTGGCGGGCCGGGGGGTGTGTTCGGCGAGTTCGTCGAGCTCGATGTCGTCGAGAAGTGCTTTGGTGATCTTCTCGCTGCCGTCCAGGATCGCGGCGATGGCCGCTTCGCGTACCAGGGCGGACAGGCTTCCGATCCGGCCGCCGGTACGGAGGTGGAGATACGGCGCGTGCCGGGCCAGCGCACCCGTGCGGTGGGCGTCCAGGCGCAGTGCCTCGTCCATGCCCTGGATCAGCCCTTCCCATGAGGCGCGTTGCGTGGGGCTGCCGTGTCCCAGGGGCGGATTGCGGACGGTTTTGAACCGGCCTGCGATCTGCGCGCCCCGAACTCCGGTCAGCAGGGGTGAGGAGTCGAGGGCGACGCCCGCGTACACGAACGTCGCGGGGATCCGTTCGCTGAGGTGTTTCATCTGGTCGGAGGTCTCGGCGCCGTTGCGGGTGCGGGTGTTGAGGAGGTGGACGTCGTCGATCAGGACGAGTCGGGTGCCTAGTTCGTTCAGGGTGGCGCAGACGATGTCGGTGATGTGCGCCTGGTTCATGCTCGTGGTGAGGGGCAGGTCGAGGAACCGGGCGAGTTCGGACACGAGCATTTTCGCGGTCGCGGCCGGGGGGACGGAGAGGAACACGACGGGCATGTGGTCGTCGGGTGCGCCCCGGCGGGCTCGGTCGGCGAGGTGGAAGGACCGGCTGAGTTGTTGCAGGGTGGTGGTTTTCCCGGTGGTGGGCGGCCCGGAGATCAGCAGGCCTCGGCGGGCGGTGCCGTTGTGCCTGCGGTTGAGGATCATCAGCCGGCGCAGGGTGAGGGAGACCTTGGTCATGGTGGGGGTGGACAGGATGACGAACCGGGAGTGGTAGTCCAGGCGGTCTTCTGCGCTCCACGGACCGGTCCCGGGCAGGCAGGGTGGATCGGTGTCGACGAACCGCACCCATTCGCGCCAGGTGCTCGGCGAGGCGTACGGATCGTCGTTCGTCTCCCGGTCGGCGGCCGTTACCACTGCTGAGCCTCCTGGTGTGCGTCGAAGATGTTCCAGGCACCGCCCGGCGCCGCCGCGCTGGCAATGTCAGGGGTGGTGTCGGCGCCCTCGTCCGCGTCCAGGACCTGTCCGGCGGGACTGTCCAGCAGATCCATGCCCGCGTTCCGTCGCTTCTTGTGCCCAGCCTGTGCCTTCCGGCGTGACTGTGCGGGCTGGTCGTTCTCGCCGGGCTTGGAGGCGGTGCTGGTACGGGCCGCTGCGTCGAGGATGCCCGGGGCGCTGCTGGCAGGGGGTGAATCGCCCACGCCACCGACGCCTGTGTCGGTGGCATGGGCGTGGCGTAGGAGTTCGTCCAGGTGACGGGCGAGCTGCTCCTCGTGTTCGGCCCGGCCTTCACGCCGTTTGACCACGCTGCGGATGTGTCGCCAGGTGGTGTCGGTGAACGGCCTGGATACCAGCCCTTGGTGGATCCAGGTGACCGGCTCCCAGCCGTGGGGGAGTCTGACCCAGCACTGCCACGGCTCGTAGGGGTTGTGGTGGACCTCCCACTTCCCGTCCGCGGCGGTGGAGCGGTGGCGGTGCCCGTTGAGTGCGGGCCCGTCGTAGGTGCGGTAGTCGAACTGGATGCCCTCGTCGCCGATCGCGCAGCGCCGGGATGGCAGCAGTTCGATCCAGTCGGCTCCGGTCAGGGGGACGGGTACGTGCCCGGCGATACCGACGAGCACACCCCACATCTCGTTGGGAGTGAGCGTCAGGCGGGGCATGAGCGGGTGCCGCAGCCGCTCGTGGCGCCGTTCCTGCCACCCGCATTTACCGACCGTGGTTTGTGCTGTTCGTGATGTCTGTTCGAGCCTGTGGCGTGGACGTCACGGGCTCGTTTACCGACCGGTTTCAGGACGTTCGTCATGTTCTGGAGTCGGTACGGAGGACGAATGGTGCGGCACCTTGTGGTCGGGGACTTGAGGGTCCAGCGGATCGAGCGGAATGGCGGGAGGAGGTCGTGGACCGTCGTCTGGCCTGAGGGCACTCTCCACGCCGAAGCGGACAGGTTCCTGCGCGTCCATGACGGCTCGGGCACGCAGAAGACTTACGCGTACTACCTGGTGGATCATCTGCGGTGGCTGGAGCGTGAGTGCCTGGCCTTCGACAAGGTCGCGCTGCGGGACCTTGAGCGCTACATGGGCGTCGTCGGCGCCGAGGTCCACATGCCACTCGGTGAGCCGTGGCGGATGGGCAAGCGCCCCTACGGCCGGTCCGCGCTGTCGACCGCGGCGTCCTGCCTGAAGGGCTTCTACCTGCACCAGTCCTCTCTCGGCGTCAACGTGGACCTCGGTGGGAAGCTCGACGGCACGCGGCTGCCGTCGCGGGTGGACCGGCACCGCTCGCTCCTCGGGCACGTGAAGTCCGCGATGCCGGCAAACCCGCTCGCGCCGAAGGGACCGCACCGCCGGCACCCGAAGATGCTGCCCGACGGCGCGAGGGAGAAGCTGCTGGCGACGGTGAACTCGGCCCGGGACCGGATGGTGGTGACCTGGCTGGCCGACGGCGGGCTGCGGATCGGCGAGCTCTGCGGGCTGCACCTGGTCGACCTGCACCTGCGCGAGAACGCAGCCTGCGGCGAGTGCCGCGCCCCTCACCTGCACGTCTGCCACCGGCCCGGCAACCCGAACCGGGCCGAGGCCAAGACCAAGCACCCCTGGCGGGTCGAGCACGGGACGGTCACCGGCGGACTGATCAAGCGGGTCAGTCCGGCGATGGTGCACTCCTACTTCGAGTACCTCACCGGCGAGTACCCGCGCGAAGCCGGACACGGCATGCTCCTGGTCCAGTTGCACGGGGCCTGCGTCGGACAGCCGTGGGCACCGGTCGGGGCCCGCCGGATGCTCGGCCGAGCCGGGAAACGCGCCGGGCTCGGGCTGGTGAAACCCCATGCCTTCCGCCACACGTTTACTTCCGCGGTCCTCGACGCCGCCGACGGCAACCTGCTGATCGCCCGGGACGCCGGCGGCTGGGCCTCGGCTGCCACGGTCGACGAGGTCTACGGACACGTCGACGTCCACGACCCCGCCTTCGACTCCGCTCTGCGCGCGGTCTGGGGTGAGACGCGGTGACCACGACTGTTCTGATCCCGGTGCGGGACGGCCGGGAGGGCCGGGACCGGTTGGAGATCATGACCGCGCTGGTCAGCTCTCCGTCCTTCGACGCTGTGTTCCGCTCGGAGATCGTCGAGATCCCTCCGGACCACCCTGTCTACCGATGGGTCTGCCTGGTCACCGACTGCGAGCGGCCGAGGGTGGGCCGGGGCGATCTCTGCGGCGCCCACGAGACTGCATGGCGTCAGCTCCGCGCCGAGCGGTCCCGAGCGGACTTCCTGCGCACCGCCGATCCGGTCGGGCAGGGTGAGGAACTGCGTGAGCGACCGTGCCGGCTCTGCCCCGGGCGGCCTGCGCGCCAGTTGACCCTGGAACTGTGTCACCACCACCAGTTCAGTTGGTATCACCACCGTGACCGGCACGGCGCCGCAGCCGACTTCGACACCTGGCTGGCCAAGCAGCTGCCCCGGCCCGGATACGGACGCTGCAAGGCCGTGGTCTGCCCTGACCTGGCGGAGTCACCCCTGGGGCTCTGCTATCGGCACCACCGGCGCTATCGCAGGGAGGGAGGGCCGGGTGGCGCCGCGCTGCCAACGCAGTGGGGCAACCGCTACGAGCGGGTCGGCTTGCCGGTGCCGGTCGCCTACGACAACGAGTCGGACTTCCGGTGGTGGTGCTCAAGGACGGCGCCGGTATCTCGACCAGGGCAGGTCAACCTCCGGGGTCTGCACCCGCTCCTGAGGGCCGAGATCCAGTGGGGGCTGTCCGTCCATGCCCGTGGATCGGGCAGGCGCTGGGAACTCACCCAGATCCAGGGCCTGGCGGACTACTGCCGCGAGCACGGGCTTCATTCGCTCACCGACCTGGCCGCCGACGGCCTGGACCCAGAGAAGGAACAGGGTCTGCTGAGCACGGCCGGCCGGGACGCTGCCTACCTCGCCCGGATCCTCATTGACCTGCTCACCCCGCTCTATGTGACGCCGGAGCAGACCCGCGAGCAGGGGTACCTGAACACCGAGCACTTCGGCCGCCGGCTGAACAACCGGTCGCCGCGCATGGACCTGACCTCGATATCCCAGCGATGGCTCCGCGACCTGGCCTGGGATCATTTCGCCGCGATACTGCGATCGCCGAGCTGTCCGCGCTCAGGTCACACCTTCGACGGCACCCGGCGGGCCTGCACCGAGCTCAGCGCCTTCCTGGAGGTCCGGGCCCCCGGTGGCGGTCACGACCCGAGGCTGCTTCGGCCGCATCACGTCCACGACTTCGCCGCCGACCAACGGCTGCGGGAACTGGACGGGCTGCCGTCCCTGGGAATGAAGGGCCTGCACGGGAAACCGTCCATCGTGACGGCCTACACCCGCCAGATGGTCTTCACCCGCACCCGGCGGATTCTGCTGGAAGCCCTGGAATCCGGCGAAGCCGAACGGCTCGGCCTGGACCGGGGTTTCGTCACTGCCATGCCCTCTCCGGGAAGGATCATCACCCGGACACGAAGCCCCTTCTCCGACGAAGTCGCCCAGGCCCTCGCCGCGGAGACCAACCTGCAGACGCTCGCCGCCCGCCACGACCCGGCCGACCGCGGACTGCGCGACGCCTGGGAGACCATCATCGTCACCGGACGGCGCTGCAGCGAGGTGATCAAACTGCGTCTGGACTGCCTGGGCCGCTACGGCAGGCTCCCCATGCTCTGGCACGACCAGACGAAGGTCGACAACTACGACGCCGCGATCCGCATCCCCGAACAGCTCCACCAGCGGCTGGAAGCCCGACAGCGCAAGACCCTGGCGTTGTTCGCCACTCGCCACAACCGCCCGCCGACCCCGGAGGAGCGCGCCCATCTGCCGCTGTTCCCCAGCAACCAGCGCAACAGCGACAGCCGCCGGCCCCTGTCCTACCAGTGGTTCCACCGGGGCTTCAAAGAATGGATCAACGACCTCGACATCGGCCGGTGGGTACCCCATCAGGCCCGGCACTCGCTGGCCACCAGCCTGCTGCGAGCCGGAGCGAGCCTGACCCACATCCGCCGCTACCTCGGCCAGGTCTCCGAGCGCATGGCCGAGCACTACGTCCACCTCGCCCAGTCCGACCTGGAAGACGTACTGCAGCACATCTGGGTCGCCGGCCCCGGCGCCGCCAACCCCGGCGAAATCCTCACCGACGACCTCACCCCACTCACCCGAGAGCACGCCATGGCCATCGCGATCGACCTCGGCCGCCGCAGCACCCCCGCCGAGGGTGGTTTCTGCACCTTCCAGCCCGTCGTCGACGGCGGCGACTGCCCCTGGAGCCTCAACTGCCATTCCTGCGACAAGTTCGTCCTGTCCGGGGCCGATCTTCTCTACTGGAGGCGCAAGCGCGAGCAGTGGCGGCTGCTGGCCGAGGGCGCCCCGGACGATGCCACCGCCGACTACCTGCACGCCTACTTCGAGCCCACCGCCCGCGCTATCGACGGCCTGGAGAAGGCCCTGGCCGGCCTCGGCCTCCTGGACGAGGCCCTGGACCTGGACCTGCGCAAACCCCAGGACTACTTCCACCGCGTCTGGTCCACCGCCTTCCGCGCCGCCGACCTCGCCGATGCCGGTCACGACGAGCAGGACCAGGACGAGACCACCACCGACGAACAGGAATGCGCGTGACCGCCACCGTCCCCGACCCGCGCACGGCCGCCGCTCTCGCGGCCCGCCGACGCGGCACCGAAGCCGCCCTCGGGCGCGTCCGTGACGCGATCGCCAGGCTCCGCCGTGAGAAGGCCCAGGTCAGCGTCGCCGCGGTCGCCCGCCGCGCGAACGTCTCCCGCACCTTCCTCTACGACCACCCCGAGGCCAGGGACACGGTCGCCACCGCCATGGCCGAGGCGGGAGAGCGCCGGGCCCAGTTGCTCGCCGCCCAGGACGAGGAGCGGGAGGCGACCTGGCGCGAGCGGGCACTGAACGCCGAGGGCGGCCTCAAGGCCGCCCACGCCGAGATCCTCGCCCAGCGCACCCGCATCGGCGAACTCCTCGGACAGGTCCGCGACCTGGAATCCGAGTGGACCCAGGACGCCGTCCAGCGGATCACCACCGAGAACACCACCCTCAAGCAACGCGTCCGCCAACTCACCACCGACAACCGCACCCTGGATGAACGCCTGAAGGCCGCCCGCTCAAACCTGCGGTTCCAAGCCCGCCGCGTTGCCGACCTCGAAGCCCAACTCCTTGACCCACCCGTCGGAAAGTAGCCCGGCAAAACCCGGCCGAGGGGCCAGATCACCATTAGGTGACCGGGCCCCTCGGCCGGGACCAGAGCGATCGACGGTTGGCCAGCCGGGCCGCGCGACGCAAGACGGCTTCTGCGCGGGCGTGTTCCCAGGCAAGGCTCGGCCGTTCGGGCCGTCGTCGGCAATACGCGCAATCAGGATCACTGCAGACGCCTTCACGCCATTCGTCGCACACCACGCACAGCGCTGCGTCGAACCGTTCGCAGTAGTCCTGCCTGGCGCCGCACTGCAGGCATGATCCGGACTCCGGCCGGATGGCGGAGGGGCGCTTACGAGGCATCCCCCTGTCTGAGGTTCAGCATCTCCGCATCCACCACGGCTGAGACGGATCGCCATAGGAGTCCACGATCGTGCGGGAACAGTAGACCTCGTCAAGCGGATGCACCAGCCGCCGGAGCTCCCGCGATGCACCTGTCGGCAGCCCGCACAGGGCCTGCTCCAGCATCTCTCGTGGATGAGCGTCAGAGGGACAGCACGCTTCAACTCCGCAGCCACGGGCCTGTGGATCCGTCAGCCTACGGGCCGGGCCGTGAACGGTGCCGACCCACCGAGCCATCGCGTCGGCGATGGCTCCTGGCCACAAACGTGAATCCTCGAACGCGGCAATCTCGCTCTGTGCGCGCGCCGAGACCCCAGAAACGATCTTCCTGCCGTGCTCCGGGCGGAGCCTGCGCGACAACTTGGCGCGCACCTGGCCTGGCCGTCTACGCGCCATAGGCCTTTCGTTGGTTTGTCATGGACGACATCCTCCCAGAGTGAGGCCGTTCCGATCAATGCTGCCCCGATAGTCCGGCCTGTCAGCTGCCCGGGAGGCAGACTTCCCGACCTCTCTTGATCTCCCGTCGACTACATGTACGCTACGTATCACCGCAGGTCGAAGGCCATCTATGGACTCCCGCGGTCGGTAAAGCCAAGGACGACCCATTCGTCTAGGAGGTCCTGGAGCTGGGGCAGTGTCCAGCGTGCTTCGTCCTCCACGTTGCTGCCGCGCGTGGCGAGGCTGTTGCCGGTGTATCCGGCGACGTACTGCGCGAACAGGGTGCCGATTGCTCCGAAGCCCCGCTCCACCTGCCCTTTGGCGTGCCCGGATGCGGGCGGGCACGGCTGGACGGAGATCCCCAGGTGCTCGGCGGCGGCGAGGAAGCAGCGGGAGACGAACACCTTGCCCTGGTCGATGACCACGGTTGACGGCCGGATTACCGGCCTGGCTGCCGCGCCCTGCATGCGGGCGTCGATGGAGACGAGCCGCTGGTGGGGGATGACGGAGGCGGCCATGGACAGGTACTGGGGCCAGTGGGGCCGCATCGGCTGTGGCACCAGTGTCTGTGCCAGGAGTACGGCCGCGTCCACCGCCTTGGTGCCCTTGGGGCGCAGGACGGCCGCGGTGATGCTGCGGGTGGCCATGTCTACCGCCATCGTCAGTTCCGGCCGCCGCGCCTGTCCGTCCTCGCACACGACCATCACGTCCAGCAGGGTGCTGTCCATCATCACCAGCTCACCGGGGCGCCATCGCGTGTGTCGGAGTGAACACCGGCTCCGGTCGAGATGCCCGCCGCCGATGGCCGGCGGCTGTCAGCGCGAGCTGTTCCTGTTCGGCGACGGAGCGCACTAGCCGGTTGAACGTGGCCACCGGCGGCACCGCCACTGCTCCGGGTCCGTGGGCGTCTTTCAGCAGCCACCCCACCTGGCGCCGCAGCCGACTGAATGTCCCCGTCGAATGCCCCTGCTGCTCCTCCAGCGCCCGCTTGATCGCGGTCACCACCCGCGGATCGGCCCGCCCGAACGCGGACCGCTCTCGTTTCAGCCGGCCGTCGACGAGACCCCAGACCCCTTGCTCGCGGTAGCGGGCTCGCATCCGGCGCACGGTGGCCACGCTGACCTGCTCCCCGGCCGCGGTCAGCTCGGCGGCCTTGGTTGCCTCGTGTTCGGCGAGCCCGTACACGGCCGGGTCGTACCCGGGCCGCGGCGGCCAGTCCCGGTGGGGCCCGATGTGGCCGGTCTCGACTTCCAGGATGTGCCGCTCCCAGGCCAGGGCCTTCTCCCGGACCGCGGGCTCAAGCCCGTCCAGCGGGCCGTGTACCGGAACACGCGACCGCCCGGGCCGGCGGGGGTCCAGGACGGCGAAGTCCTGCGTACCGAGTACTTGGGTGAGCAGCAGCACCTGCACTCCGGCGCCCTCCTCGGCGACCAGTCGGCAGCGCGGCCCGTCCAGACCGGCCAGGACGTGGACGCCACCGTCGAACCGGATCCGGTCCCCGACTTCCACGACGTCTACCGGACGTTTCACTGCTTCAGCTCCTTCCGCCGACCGGTTGGCACGGCGGTCACCGGAGTCTCCTCGCTCAGGGGGCGGTCCCAGGCCATGCTCAGCAGGTCGTTCCAGAGCCCGTGGTAGACGGCCGGCAGTGTGGCGATCGGGTCTCCGAGCCGGAGTGCACCCTTGCCCAGCGTGGTGGGTTTGGCGAACGCTGCGCGCAGCCGGGAGGCGGGGATAGTCACCGAACACCGCGGGTGCCGGTAGACCGACAGCCAGCGCGCATTGGCCAGAACGACCGGATCCGCGGTGTCCGCGAACCGGTGCTCCCAGCCCGCGTCCCGAGCACACGCCCCGACCACCCGCGCCCGGCCGACGAGCCGTGCGGACGGTCCGCCGCTCCCGGGGCAGTCCACAAGACGAATGCCCCCGTCAGCCATGTTCACGGCCAGGTCAGGGGCGTGGGTCACGATCCGCCCCCGCTCCTCCCACACGAACTCCAGCGGACGGCTCACCATGCCCGCCACCTGCGGATTCTGATCCAGCATCATGACCGCGTCCCGCATAGCCGCGCTTCCGTACCCCACCAGACGACCGGTGGTCGCTGACCACCACCACCCCGGAGCCAACCGCCGCCCTCGCCGCAGCGGGAAACCACGCACCATCGCGCACTCTATGAGGCGTAGCTCCCCGATAGCTGCCCGCCACGGTCTCTGGAGCATGACCCCGTCCGGCCCGACGAACCGCACGTCCACATGGCGCGGATGCACCCCGCCCCCCTCCACCGAACCCAGTGGCCCCCCGAGAGCAAGTCGCCCTTGCGCCCATTGAAGAAGGCTCGGTCAACCTGCGCAGTGCGCAGATATACCGAGCCACACGAGGTGGTGAAGCACCCTCTGACCAGCCCGAATACACCCCTTGACTCTGCTATTGCCCCCTGGCCTGCAGGAACCCAAGCCGACGACCCGAGCGCAGGGCCCCAGACCAGTCCCGAATCCCAGATGAGTTCCGCTGCGAACAGGCAGCCTGTGCAGGCCGGTTGGGCAATGGCGCCGTGGCCCCTGGCTAGCGACCCCACTGTCCCGTCTCACTGAAGGTTGACCAATCTCACTGTAGATTGACCGCCGCGGTGTTGTCTCAACGAAGCGTGATCGAGACATCCCTGGCAGCCTGGTGCCGTGGATGACTTCACCGAGCAAGGGCTTCGCGACGCGATCGCCGCAGCGGAATCGCCGGACTGGTCTGTTAGAGCCGCCGCGGGGCGACATCTGGCGGCAGCCCCGCAGATTGAGAGTGTCGCCGGTGTCCTGCACCGTCTGTTGCTAGACGCTCAGGACACCGGGGTGACCTCGGATACCGCGGTGGCTCTCTTGGCTCGGAGAGATCTGGCCGGCCTGCGTGCAGTGCTTGCTGCCCGTGCAGTGGCCTCTGACCAGGGAACCGCCGATCAACTTGCTGCGGAACTGGACGGTGACCCGCGCTGGGCGACCGGACAGGACGGCGCCGAGATGATCGCGCAACTTCAGACGCTGGCAGCGGACAGAGACCCCGATGTCCGAAACGAAGCTCGGTTGCGACTTACACGCCTGCGCTGATCGGAAGGCACTGGTCACTGCCAACCTTCAGTGAGACAGGACACCCACTTGTCGGCGGTCAGTGGATCTGGTACGGGGTGATCTTTCCAGAGTCTAGCTCTGGTTCAGGTTGAATCGGATGGGCTGCGTCCCTGACTGGTGTAGGCGGCATGGCGCTGGAGGACGGCTCTGATCGTGGACGGTGTTAGCTTCCTCTCGTGACGGACCACCAGGAGCAGACGAGGGCGGCCTATGACGGGGTCGTCGAGCTGTATGCGTCGTTGTTCGCTAATCGGTTGGAGACGCATCCGTTCTCGCGGGCCATGATCGGCACCTTCGCCGAGCTGGTGCGTGAGACGGGGAATCTGCGGGTGGCCGATGTCGGGTGCGGGCCTGGACATCTGACGGGCATGCTGGACGATCTGGGCCTGGACGTCTTCGGGCTCGATCTTTCGCCGGGCATGGTTGACCATGCCCGGCGGGCTCATCCGGCGTTGCGGTTCGACGAGGCGCGGATGGAGGCCCTGCCGGTCGAGGACGGCGCGCTCGGCGGCGTGCTGGCCCACTACTCTATGATCCACACTCCGCCCGGTGAACTGCCCACACTCCTCGCTGAGCAAGTACGCGTCCTGGCGCCTGGAGGCTTGCTCCTGGTCTCCTTCTTCGCGACCGAAGAGCCGGAGCCGATCCGCTTCGACCACAAGGTGGCGCCCGCCTACAGTTGGCCGGCGGACCGCTTTGCCGACCTGCTGGCCGAAGCCGGGCTCGTCCCCTTCGCCCGGCTGCTCCACGATCCGGCCTCCGAACGGGGCTTCCTCGATGCCCACTTGCTGGCCCGCCTGGGCTAGAGGAGCACAGGGCCCGACGGCTGCCTCTTTACTGCTGCCAGCTCGGTCCGCGGAGCGGGCCGTGGTCTGGAGGCGGAGCCGGAAGACCCAGGGCGGGGGAGCGGAGCGGACCCGCCCAACGGGCCGGAGGCCCGGACCCCGTGAGACGGGGTCACCTCCCGCGCGGAGCGCGGGAGCCCTGGGGCCTGCGCAGCAGGCCCGCTCTGGTGGAGCGCAGCGGAACCAGAGCCAGTCCGGAGCGAAGCGCAGGACTCCGGCCCGAAGGGCCGGCCATGGCTCGGAGCGAAGCGGAGAGTTGGGCCCGAAGGG